>DASZWK010000434.1:0-4546 GCA_035546235.1 Xanthobacteraceae bacterium
CACATCCATGATCACCGCCGGAATTTCGGCGAAATACGACAGCCCGATGAACTCCTGCATCAGCGAAATGCCGGGGCCGGAGGTCGCGGTGAAGGCGCGCGAGCCGTTCCAGCTGGCACCGATCACGATGCCGATCGAAGCGAGTTCGTCCTCGCCCTGAACGATGGCATATTTGGCCTTCTTGGTCTCGGGATCGTGGCGCAGCCGCCGGCAATGGCTGGTGAAAGCGTCGGCGAGCGAGGACGACGGCGTGATCGGATACCAGGCGCACACTGTGGCGCCGCCATAGACCGCGCCGAGCGCTGCCGCCGAGTTTCCTTCGATGAAGATACGGTCGCCGACCTTGTCGGCCTTTTGCACGCGCAGCCCGATCGGGCATTTAAGGTTCTGCAGCGCGTAGTCGCGGCCGAGGTGCAGCGCATGCACGTTCGACGACAACAGCTTTTCCTTGCCTTTGTACTGCTCGCCGATCAGCTTTTCGATCACCTTGGGATCGATGTCGAGCAGGGCAGAGAGCGCGCCGAGATAGATGATGTTCTTGAACAGCTGGCGCTGGCGCGGATCGCTGTAGGTCGAATTGGTGATGGCGGTGAGCGGTACGCCGATGACGGTGATGTCGTCGCGGAATTTCGACTTCGGCATCGGCTTGGTCGAATCGTACAGCAGATAGCCGCCGGGCTCGATGGATGCGACATCCTTGTCCCAGGTCTGCGGATTCATCGCCACCATCATGTCGATGCCGCCGCGGGCGCCGAGATGGCCGGCTTCGGAGACCCGCACCTCGTACCAGGTCGGCAGACCCTGGATGTTCGACGGGAAGATGTTGCGCGGCGATACCGGTACGCCCATGCGCAGGATGGCACGGCCGAACAGCTCATTGGCGCTCGCCGAACCGGAGCCGTTGACGTTGGCGAAACGAATGACGAAGTCGTTTACGCTGCTGATTGGGTGTGCTGATGGCATGCTTGTTCCGCGTGAGTCATGTCGATGAGATATTTCTGCATGTCCCAGGCGCCGGTCGGACAGCGTTCGGCGCACAGGCCGCAATGCAGGCACACGTCCTCGTCCTTCACCATGACGCGGCCGGTTTTCAGATCGTTGCCGATGTAAAGATCCTGGCTGTGGTTCTTGGCCGGCGCCTGAAGGCGTGAGCGCAGGTCGAGTTCGTCGCCGTTCTGGGTGAAGGTGATGCAGTCCATCGGGCAGATGTCGACACAGGCGTCGCACTCGATGCAGAGCTGGCCGGTGAACACCGTCTGCACATCGCAGTTCAGACAGCGCTCGGCTTCTTTCAGCGCCAGCTCGACGTCGTACCCGAGCTCGACCTCGGCCTTGATGTCGCGCAAAGCCACGACCTTGTCGCGGTGCGGTACGCGGTAGCGCAGATCGGGCGCGATCTCGTTATCATAAGACCACTCGTGAATGCCCATCTTCTGGCTGGAGATCTTGACCTGCGGTGCCGGTCGGACGCTCACATCCTCGCCGCGGCAGAAGCGGTCGATCGAAATCGCGGCCTCATGGCCGTGCGCCACCGCCCAGATGATGTTCTTCGGTCCGAACGCGGAGTCGCCGCCGAAGAAGACCTTCGGGTTGGTCGACCCCATCGTCTTTGGATCGACCTTGGGCATGTCCCACTTGTCGAACTCGATGCCGCAGTCGCGCTCGATCCAGGGAAACGCGTTTTCCTGGCCGACCGCGACCAGAACGTCGTCGCACGGGATGTGCTCGTCAGGTTCGCCGGTCGGAACCAGATTACGCCGGCCCTTGGCGTCGTACTCGGCCTTCACCTTCGCAAACAGCACACCGGTGAGCTTGCCGCCCTCGTGGGTAAACTCCTTCGGCACCAGGAAATTGAGGATCGGAATGTCCTCGTGCATGGCGTCTTCCTTTTCCCAAGGAGACGCCTTCATTTCCTCGAAGCCCGAGCGCACCACGACCTTGACGTCGTCGCCGCCGAGCCGGCGCGAAGAGCGGCAGCAATCCATCGCGGTGTTGCCGCCGCCGAGCACGATGACGCGCTTGCCGATCTTGTCGATGTGGCCGAACGAGACGCTCGACAGCCAGTCGATGCCGATGTGGATGTTCTTTTTCGCTTCCTCGCGGCCCGGAATATCGAGATCGCGGCCACGCGGCGCGCCGCAGCCGACGAAGATGGCGTCGTAGTCCTCGGCAAGCAGCGCCTTGAGGCTGTCGATTCGCTTGCCGCCGACGAATTCGATGCCGAGATTGAGGATGTAATTGCACTCCTCATCGATCACCGTCTCCGGCAGACGGAACTTCGGAATCTGCGACCGCATCATGCCGCCGGACTTCGGGTCCTGGTCGAACACGATGCACTCGTAGCCCATCGGCGCGAGATCGCGGGCCACGGCGAGCGAGGCAGGGCCGCCGCCCACCAACGCGATGCGCTTGCCGTTTTTCAGTTTTACGGGCTTTGGCAGCCGTCCGCTTATGTCGTCCTTGAAATCGGCGGCGACGCGTTTGAGCCGGCAGATCGCCACCGGTTCCTTTTCGACGCGGCCGCGCCGGCATGCCGGTTCGCACGGCCGGTCGCAAGTCCGTCCCAGAATGCCGGGAAAGACATTGGATTCCCAGTTGATCATGTAGGCGTCGCTATAGCGGCCTGCGGCGATCAAACGGATGTATTCGGGGACCGGCGTATGCGCCGGGCAGGCCCACTGACAATCAACCACCTTGTGGAAGTAGTCCGGGACCGAAATATCGGTTGGTTTCATTGACTCCTCTTGCACGCAGCGCCCGCTAACGATTTGCGCGGTACGCACGCTGCTGCCGGATCGGCTTTCCCAGGTCTGGTCCCGTCGCCGAATCCGGGCCGGGATAGTAGTCGAGGGGGCAGGCGATTGCCACCGCTTCTCTTTGTTTTAACAAGGTTTTGTCGGAGGTGGTTGCCTTGGAGCGACACCTATATCCGCAGGTGTTTTGCGGCCGGCGAGGGCGGCTCAGGCGCTGTCCCCGAGCGTAAAGGCAAAGGCTTGAATATATTGACAATTTTATGTCAAGCGGAACCCGCCCGGGGGTACGCAGGGGTGAAAACCGATGCGCGACTTGTTCGATGATCGGCCCGCTAATCCCGTGGAGGCGGCACGGCGCTCCGTGCGCCAGCCTTTGCGGCCCAGGTTCTACGCCAAGGCCGGGATTGCCCCTGTGACGGAAGGTCACGGCGTGCAGCTCGACGGCAAGCCCGTCCGCACGCCCGCGCGGCGTGTCTTGGCGGCGCCGAACCCGGTGCTGGCGGAGGCGATCGCGGCCGAATGGGACGCCCAGCGCGACCAGATCGAGCCAGGCAAGATGCCACTCACGCGGCTCGCCAATTCGATCATCGACGGCGTCGCCGATCAGCAGGGGCCGGTCGCCGCCGAGATTGCCAAATATCTTGAATCCGACCTGTTGTTCTACCGGGCGACGAGTCCGGCCGAACTCATCGCGCGGCAGCGGCAGTACTGGGACCCGATCCTCGGCTGGGCGGCCCAAACACTCGGCGCGCATTTTGTCTGCACGGCGGGCGTGACCTACATCGCTCAGCCGCAGGCGGCGGTCGATGCCGCGCGCGCCGCGATCCCGGAAAATCCCTGGCGTCTGGGCGCTGTCCACGTGGCGACGACGCTAACCGGCTCGGCACTGATCGCGCTTGCGCTGGCACACGGCTTTTTGTCCGCCGATGCCGCGTGGGGCGCCGCCAATGTCGACGAAGACTGGAACATGCAGCAGTGGGGCCGCGACGAACTGGCGCTCGAACGCCGCGAATATCGCTTCGCGGAGCTGCAGGCGGCGGCGACGGTGCTGGCGGCGTTATCCGGTTGACGCCGGCTTTTGTTTGGTTACCGCGTTTGCTCGATTTTTAGCAATTTCCGCACGGCAATTTTAGATAATTGCCGTGACAATTGTCCGATCGTGCGCCGATTGGCTTTCGCTCTGAAAGATGTCGCGCGCCGATCGGAGTTCGCGATGGCCGACTTTTGGGCCGATTGGATTGAAGCATTCCGTTTCGGCTGTGAAGCCCAAGGCGTGATTTCCGCGCGGCTCATGCTGTTCGCTTCGGGTGCGCCGGATGCGGCGGCCGAAGCCGGCCGCATGGTCGCGGAGAAGTTCGCCGCGTTCTCAGACGCTCAATCTGCCGCCGAACGTGCGCTGGCCGACGGCCTCGGTCTCTATGCGGCCGCGCAGAGCGCCTATCTGCCGCTGCAACGTGCCGTCCACGCCAACAGCGCGCGGCTTGCCGGGACGGCGCAGTAAGTCGTTCCGCTTATTCCTGCTGGATTTGATACAATCGGCGCAATAGCACGCGGGCTTCATCGACAGCGCGGGAGACCAATCATGCGGGCACTGACAGTCGTGATCGGAATCCTCGTTGCCACCGTCGCACCTGGTGCGTCCGCATTGGCGCAGAACTATCCGTGGTGCGCGGTCTACAGTACCGGCGACGGTGATGCCACGAATTGCGGTTTTGTTACCCGCGAGCAATGCTTGGCCACCGTCAGCGGCATCGGCGGACGTTGTGAGCCCAACAACCGATACGTCCCGCCGC
>DASZWK010000435.1:0-3977 GCA_035546235.1 Xanthobacteraceae bacterium
CGCATTGGGGTTTGTCTTGACCAGATTGTTCGACGCGTAGAGCGTTCCCGAGGCGAGATTCCCTTCATATTTGGAGACGGGAAACAGCAAACGGCCGGTCTTGTTTTCATCCATAGCGAGGAACAGCGAGGTCACCGCCACGTCGGCATCAATGAGGTGCGCGCGGAAGGCGGAGACGATGTTGCTGGCTGCATTGCCGACCGCGACTCCGGTCACATCCTGCGGCTTCCATCCTTGATGGCGAACAAGTTCCTTGACCAGCCAGTCGGTCAGCGAGCCGGCACTGGAAAAACCGATCTTCTTACCCTTGAGCTGATCGATGGTGTGGATCGGCGAATCGTACGGGACGCCGATGCCAATGAATGGAATCGGGCCGGTGGATTCGCAGATCGCGATCATCGGCACGCCCTTGGCGACCAGAGCCATTTCGGTGCCGGAGCCGTCACCGATATCGATGCTGTTGGCGGCCATCGCGGTGGCCATCTTGCTGCCGCCGTTGAAATTGACGATTTTCAGATCGAGCCCGTGCTTCTTGAAGATGCCGAGCTTCTCGCCGACGTCGACCGGAATGATCGGATCGGCATTTGGCGCCGCCTTGCCGACGGTCAGTGTGGTTTGCGCCGATGCGAGCGGTACCGAAAGCAACGACGCGAGGATGAAGGTGAGTGCCGCGAGAGATTTGGCCGGGCAAGGGCCGCGCGCATGTCTGCTCATGACTTATTCCTCCCCGAAAGCTCCTGTTTTTGACAGCCCACCACTGCAATTGCGCTGCGGCAATGCGGTGTAGGGACGCGTTCAGCGCCGCGAATTGCTGTCGCAGGATAGAGGCTCGCCGACGACGCGGCTACGGGCTGCGCACACGCCGGGGATCACGACGTCGCGGGACAGCTCGAATGGGTGGTTTTCGTCGACCGGCTCGTCAGCCGTAGGTCCGCTCCGGAGCCGGCCGGATCAGGAACCAGGCAACGGCGCCGGCGGCGATGGCTCCGCCGAGGGCTGCGAGCAACTGCGCGATCCATGACGCACTGCCAACGGCGCTGGGCGCGCTTGGCCGGAACAGCATGGCGTGGACGGGCGACTTTGGTGCGGCTGGAGTGGCGGCCGCCACTTTCACCGGCGGGGACGGTCTTGTGGTTGCGGATTTTGCTGCCGCTGGCTGCGCCTTCGCTGCGCTGGCGGTTGGCTTGACGGGGGTGGGCATAGCGGCCGGCACGGCATGTCCGCCATTCAAAATGCCATTCGGATCGGTATCGACTACCCGCTCGGTCGTCACTGGGGCGTGGGCGGCCGACGGTGCGAGAGCGGCCACGCTGACATCCGGCGCCTTGGGCGCTGCCGCGTAGCCAAGCGCTGCCGTGGGCGATGTTGGCCAAACGCTCTGGGAGTTGCTTTGGGGCGTTTTTTGAGGGGGCGTCGCCGGGGGTGCCGGTAAATCGCGGCCGGCGTCAGCAACGCGCGTCTTGGCGTGAACGCCCTTGGCGATCCGCCTGTGCTCTGCCTTGGCGGCGGACTTGGTTCTGGCGATCCGTGCCGGTGCCGGGTGGTGGGCATGAGCCACCGCCTTGGCATGATCAGTCTTGGCGTGATCGATTTGCAGAAGCGGCAGTGGCGCGCCGGCGGTTTGCGCCTCAGCGCCTCCAAGCGTCGCGGCGAGAGCCAGCAAACAAGACGCGCTCATTACCGCAATACCACTACGCGCCATCGCGTCCTCCGTCACAGCCTCTCAGACCGCGCAAAGCGCATGGGGCGATGACTTGAGAGTGACCCAATTGCGGTTTTTTGGCGCAAAGCGTCGGCGAAAAGCGGCAGCGTTAACGAACTCCGAACAGCGGCGCCGCCGGTTCATGCAGCGGCGGCGCTTACCCGAGTTCCGTGATGACTTCCGGGAACTGATGCAGCCGTTCGCCCGGTCCATCGGCGCCGATGAGCCAGTTATCGCAAAACCACGACATCGTGCCGCCGCGGATATAGGTCGGATGCACCACGATGTTCATGTCTTTCTCGATCGCCATCGGCTCGTCGTTGCGGATCAGCGGCCGCTCGACCAGGTCGTAGCCCTGGCCGTGGCAGTGCAGGCGTTTCTCCTCGGGCCGGCCGTTCTTACGCATGAATTCGTTATAGGCGGCGAATATGTCCTTGCAGGGAGCGCCGGGCTTGAGCAGGGCGAGGTTGAATTTCCGTGCTTCCAGCGCGAAGGCGTATTCGTCCTTCATCTGCTGCGACGCCTTACCGACCACGCAGGTGCGGCCGAGCTCCGTGTACATGCCGCCGGGCCCGGCGTCCTCCACCAGAAGCGCGATCGCGTCGCCTTGCTGGATGACGCGGTTCTGATAGTGGCGCTGCGCGAATTGCGCCGGTTTGCCGGGCGGCATCGAGGCGCACAGATAGATGCCGTGTTCGCTGCCGTGACGCTGGCTGTAGCACTGCGCAAGGGCGGCGACGTCCCGGTCGCGCATGCCCGGTTCCACCGCCGCAAACGCAGTGCGCATGGCGCCGTCCTGCATCAGCGCGGCGCGGCGAATGAGTTCCTGCTCCTCGGCGCTCTTGATCACCTTGATACGGTCGACGAGATCGGAGGCGTCGACGAACTTGGTGTTGGAAAAGCGCCCCTTCTGCATGTAGTCGACCATGGCGAACGACATCTGATAGGTGCCGACCAGTCCGATGGTGCCGCCGGCGTAAGGCGCCAGCGCATTGGCGGCGAGCTCAGGATCATAGGGCGCGGTATAGTAGCACGACGAATAACTCGGCGTCGTGTACCAGGTCTTCACGCCGCGGCGCACGCCGTCACTTTTGCCATTGAGTTCGTTGACGCCGCCGAACGGGCCCTGACTCACGAGCGTCATCAGATCGTCGCGCGGAAAGACCACAGTGAGAGGATAGCCGTTGGTCGCCGGCAAATCAGTGAAATATTTCACGTAGCCGCCCATCTGGTCGCTATTGTTCTGCATCAGCAGCACATCGATCTTGTCGCGCTCCATGGCGGCGCGCACCGCCTTCCAGCGGCGCTCCAGTTCCGCCGTCGAGATCGGTGTCTGCAGACGTTCGGACAACTGCTCCATTTCACTCTCCCTGCTGCGGCCTTGGCCGCGCTCCGGATTGATTCAGTGAGGCACTACGTTGACCATGCGGCCGGGATCGCCGGCGAGGAAGCAGCGCATGTTGGCTTCGACGGTCGGCCAGGCGTAATCAATATAGACGTCACAGAAGCCGCCCTGATGGGTGGTGATGATCACGTTGTCCATCGACCAGAACGGATGATCGGCCGGGAGCGGCTCCTGGGTGAACACATCGAGCGCGGCGCCGGCGATGCGGCGCGTGCGCAACGCCTCGGCCAGGGCGGCCTCGTCCACGACGCCGCCGCGCGCGAGATTGATCAAAAAACTCGACGGCTTCATCGCCGCAAAAATTCCGGCGTCGATGGAGTTGCGGGTTTTTTCGGTGAGGGGCGTCAACAGCACGAAAAAATCGAAATCGCGCACCGCGTCGGCAAGTTCGCTGCTGGCACGCATTGCGTCAAATCCGTCGACCGGGCGCGGAGCTGAGCTGACGCCGACGACTCGCATGCCGAACGCCTTGCATTTTGGCGCCAGCGCTTCGGCGATGGCGCCTACGCCGAAGATACCGACCGTCTTGTTGTGAAGGAGTTGCGCCGGAAAGCGCGTCCATTGCCGCTTGTCCTGGGAGCGGATCGCGCGCGGCAAATCGCGGGCGAGCGCCAGCATGGTCCCGAGTGCGGCTTCGGAGACGGGGGCGCCGTGTATGCCGTGGATGTTGGTGACGACGATGTCCTTGCGCAGGCAGGGCCTGTCAATGAGGTTGTCGACCCCGGTGCCGAGCGCCTGGACCCATTTCAGCCGGGCAGCGTTCTCCAGGACGGCGTCGGACAGCATCGGCGCAAACGTCAAAAGGGCGTCGGCTTTGCCGATATGGGGGCCGACCTTGGAGTGATGATCGACCAGGTCCACGTTGAGTTC
>DASZWK010000436.1:0-3777 GCA_035546235.1 Xanthobacteraceae bacterium
GCTCGACAAGGCCGGCATCGGCGCCGAGACATTCGAACTGCAGCGCGACTCCGACGGTCCGTTCGGCTGGCGGGCGCCCTATCGCGGGCTTGAAGCGATGGAGCCGGAGGATGCCGCGGTGTTCTTCGGACGCAGTGCCGATATTTTGCGCGGCATCGACGAACTGCGCGGACTCGCAGGACGTAAGGCGCCACGTTTGTTTGTCATTCTCGGCGCTTCGGGCGCGGGCAAATCATCGTTCCTGCGCGCCGGATTGTGGCCGCGTCTGCTGCGCGACGATGCGCAATGGCTGCCCTTGCGGCCCGTCCGCGCGGGCCGCGGCGGCGCCATCGAGGGCCGCGAGGGACTGTTGGCGGCGCTTGAGGAGGTCCACCGCCGCTTCGCGCAACGTGTAAGCCGCGCCGACCTGCGCGATGGCCTCGCGACGCCCCAGTCCTTCATCGCGCTTTTGCGCAAATTGCGGCTGACTGCGGCGCAGCGCGCGCTCATATCAGCGCCGCCTCACCCGCTTCCCGTCCTGTGTCTGGACCAGGGCGAGGAATTGTTTATGGCGGACGCCGGTCCTGAGAGCGAGAACTTCCTGCACCTTGCCCGCGCGGCGATAGACGCCAATGAAGCGCTGTTACTGGTGACGATCCGCTCCGATACCTACGGTTTGATGCAGAGCGCGAAGACGCTCGCCGGCTTGGATCAGACCCCTCTCAGCCTTGGACCAGTTCCGCACGGCGAGATCGGGCGGCTTATTCGGGAGCCCGCTGAGATCCTCCGCCGCAAAGTGGGCCCGTCGGCGCCGGTTTTCGACGCCGCGGTGACGGCGCGTCTGCAAGCCGAGGTCGAGGGTGAGTCCGACGCGTTGCCGCTGCTTGCCTTCGTGTTGCAACGCCTGATGCGCGAACACGAAAGTGCCGGCACGATCGGGCTTGCCGAATTGGAGCGCACCGGCGGGGTCGCTGCGGCGATCGAATCGGAAGCCGAGGCCGCACTGGCCGACGCAGGCTTTGGACCCGAGCGGGACGTGCGCCGCGAAGCGTTGCGGCGTCTGTTCATTCCGCGGCTGGCCCGCATCGATCGTGAGCAGAAAATCGCGCAGCGCCGGATCGCCAGGCATGGTGATCTGCCCGCCGATTACCTGTCGCTTGCCAAGGCTCTCACGGCGCGACGGTTGCTGGTGGTCAAGCTTGGTGGCGAAACGTCGGACGCGGCAACGCTCGAAGTGGCGCACGAGGCGCTGCTGCGCCGCTGGCCGACGCTTGCCGATCTTCTTGCGGAAGATCGCGACGCGTTGTTGCAGCTTGACGGCGTGCTGTCGGCCGCCGCCGATTGGGAGAGAGCCGAGCCGGCGCGCAAAGCCGACTTCCTCGCCCATCGGGGCTCGCGATTGGCCGATGCGCAGGCGCTCGTGTCGCACGGCCCCGACTGGGGTAGCGCGATGGCGCCGGCGCAAGGCTATCTCGCCGCCTGCCAAGCGCGCGAGACGGCCGAGCGCGCCGAGAAGGAATCCGGGCGCCGGCGTATCCTTGCGGCCAGCGTCGCAGCCGCCGCGGTGCTTGCAGTCACAACGGTAGTCGCGGGCATCCAGTGGCGCTCGGCGCGGCTGGAGCGTGACCGCATGGAACAGGGACTGGGCGCGGCAACCGACCTCGCACATTCGTTGGTGCTCAATATTTGGCAGGGCTCCGACCTGAGCAAAATCCCGAAGACCGCGGTGTTCAAGATGATCGATCGGGCCATCGTGGGGTACGATCAGGTGATCAAGCTCGATCCGACTTACGCACCCGCCTGGACCTATCGTGCTACCGCCTATCTGGAAAAGGGAGAGTTCGACCACGCCATCGCGGATTTGAATCAGGCAATCACGCTCGATCCGAAATCGGCTGTCGCCTATAACGGCCGCTGCTATGCATACGTCGTTGCCAACCGGCGCTTGCAGCAGGCTCTCGCGGACTGCAACGAGTCGCTGCGGCTGCGGCCCAACAACGCCGCGACGCTGGATAGTCGAGGCTTTGCCCACTTGCGGCTCGGGCAATTCAAGGAGGCGATCGCCGATTTCGATGCCGAGCTGGCTGTCAGGCCGAGCGCGCCGAATTCGCTCTACGGCCGCGGCCTGGCGAAATTGAAGATGGGCGATGCCACCGGTGGCGAGGCCGACATGGCGGCCGCAAGGGCGCTGTTGCCCACGGTGGGAGACCAACTGGCGGCCTACGGCATCAAATAGAACTCCGCGCGACCTGAAGCCTTTTTTTGGGCCTTGCCACAAGACTCGGGCGCAAAAAGCCGCGCCGAGAGAACGGGAACTATTTTTCCAAGAGTTCGACCGTGGACTCACATTGCCGCGATCTTCTGCCGGTCGATCTCGCCGACATTTTTGCAGCCGGTGAGCGCCATGGTGACGTCGAGCTCGTTCTTGATGATCTCGATGGCGCGGGCGACGCCGGCTTCGCCGGCGGCGCCAAGGCCGTAGATGTAGGCGCGGCCGGACAGGCAGGCGCGCGCGCCGAACGCCAGCGCGCGAAACACGTCCTGGCCGGAGCGGACGCCACCGTCAAACAGCACTTCGATGTCGGAGCCTACCGCATCGGCAATTTTTGGCAGGGCCGTGATCGAGGACGGCGCGCCGTCAAGCTGGCGGCCGCCATGATTGGACACGACCAGAGCCGCGGCGCCAGTCTTCGCGGCGATGCGCGCGTCGTCAGGGTCGAGGATGCCCTTGAGGATGAGCTTGCCCGGCCAAAGGCTTTTGATCCATTCGACGTCTTTCCAGTTCAGCCCCGGATCGAATTGGCCGGAGATCCATTGGGTCAGCGAATTGACGTTCTCAGTGCCTTTGATGTAGCCGGCGATGTTGCCGAAGATCTTGCGCTTGCCGCGCAGGATGCTGAGCGCCCAGGAGGGCTTGGTGGCGATGTCGATGAGATTGCCAAGGCGCAACTCGGGCGGCACCGTCATGCCATTTTTGATGTCGCGGTGGCGCTGGCCGAGGATCTGCAAATCGACGGTGAGCACCAGCGCGCTGCACTTGGCGGCCGCCGCCCGCTCGATCAATGCACGGATAAAGCCGCGGTCCTTCATGACGTAGAGCTGAAACCAAAACGGCTTGCCGACGGCTTCGGCCACATCCTCGATCGAGCAGATCGACATGGTCGACAGCGTGAATGGTATGCCCGCCGCCTGCGCGGCGCGGCAGGCCAGAATTTCGCCGTCGCCGTGCTGCATGCCGCAGAGCCCGATCGGCGCCAACGCCAGCGGCAGCGCGACCGGCTCGCCGAGGATCGTGGTTTTGGTGCTGCGGTCGCCGACATCGACCAGGATGCGCTGGCGCAGCTTGATGCGTTCGAGATCGGTGCGGTTGGCGCGCAACGTCTCCTCCGCATAGGAGCCGCCGTCGGCGTATTCGAAGAACGCGCGCGGCACCTTGCGGCGGGCGGTCTGCCGCATGTCGTCGATGCAGGTGAAAGTGCTCATGGTCGCGCTCCCCGGCCTTAGGCGTCGCTTTTCATAGCACAACCGGGGCGTTTCCGGGCCCGCCAAGGGCTGGGCTCGAGGGAACGGGCCCCGCCCTCAATCGTTGACTTGAAAGGCTGCGTGTCGGGCCCAAGCGTGACGCAGCGAGAGGCCCTGACCGTTTTGGGAGGAGGTGGCGATGGCGCACCGACGCAAGGACGACCGGAGCCGAGGCGATCGTGGCGGTCGCGACCCGGCGGCTGAGCGCAGCCGGCAGGCCGCCGACGCCGAGCACCGCAAGACCCTCGACCAGGCGCTGGATGAAGGCCTCGAAGA
>DASZWK010000437.1:0-5812 GCA_035546235.1 Xanthobacteraceae bacterium
CTTCATGGCAATGGGATTCGGCGAGTACGATGTCGCCAAAATGGTCGATGTGCTCGGCTCGCTGCCCCATGCAGAACAATGATGCTTGAAGGAGAGTCCGTATGATCCGCGTCAAGAAAATCGCCCACGCCAGCTACGAAGTGCCGGACGTGGAAAAGCAGACCGACTACTACACCAACATTCTCGGGATGACGCTGGTCGCGAAAGAAAAGGACGCGACATTTCTGTCGAACACGGTGGATCATCACTCCGTCGTGCTGCGCAAGGGCGCGAACGCGCAATGCGTGCGCGTCGGCTTTCAGATCGGCGAGGGCGACGATCTCGACGCCTACGAGAAGCAGGTGCAGGGCCACGGCATCAAGACGGCACGCAAAAAAGATCCCGAACCGTCGATCGGCGAATTGCTCACCTTCGAGGATCCGAAGGGCACCGTGATGGAAGTGTTCAAGCGCGCCGATTTTTCGCACCAGAAATTCCAGGCCAAGGGCATCGTGCCGCACAAGCTCGGCCACGTCGCCTTCCATGTCACCGACGTCAAGCACACCACCAAGTTCTATTGCGACGTGCTCGGCTTTCGCGAGTCGGACTGGATGGGCGATTTCTTCTCATTCCTGCGCTGCGGCCCCGATCACCACACCATCAATCTGATGCAGACCGGCTCGAACCGGCACTTCCACACCGCGTTTGAGCTGCGTGACTGGGGTCACATGCAAACGGCGTGCGATTTTCTCTCCACCAACGGCTACAAGCTGCTGTGGGGGCCCGGCCGGCACGGCATCGGCCATAACCTGTTCACGTATCATCGCAGTCCGGCCGGGCTGATCACCGAACTGTTCGCTGAACTCGATCGCATGAACGAAGAGCTCGGCTATTTCGAGCCGCGGCCGTGGCACCGCGACAATCCGCAGCGCCCGAAGGTCTGGGCCAAGGACCCGACGGCCTCCAATCTTTGGGGCATCATGCCGCCCGACGAGATGCACCACTAGGCAGCAGCCCGTCGTCGGCACGGTCCGCTGCCGTTTCGAGCGCGCAGCGGACCGCCGTTATCTCAGGCGCGCGGAGCCGCCTCGTCGATCAACGCAAACTGGGCGACCAGCCAGCGCATATACCAGCGCAGGGTCCACGGCATTGCGATCAGCAGATAGCTGGTGATGATGAGCGTGAAGGTTCGCCACAGATAACCCCAGCCGGTGGCGGTGAAGACGAACTGCCGATGCATCCCGGTGACGTTTCTGCACAGCCAGCGTCCCCACGCGGCATAGACCCAGGCCCATCCGACGATCGTGATGAACGACAGCGGTGCCAGAACCGACCAGCCGAGCAGCCCCACATAGCTGCCGGTGAACTGCAGCGGTGCGGCGCGCCCGGCCCAGACCAGATTGGCGAAGAACCACCGGGTGATGAGCAGCGCAAGAAATGTCGTCAGCGGGATCAGCAGCAGCGAAACGAGACCGTTATACGCAATCGAAATTCCCGCCGACGCATAGGTGCAGAGCCCGTAACCCACGAAGATGTACCAGATGTCTCCCGGCTTGCCCTCGAAGCTGACGCGCTGGCGATCAGGCAGTTCGATGCGGTCAACAATCCAGCGCATGAACCACGGCGCCGCCCAGGGCAGCGGAATGACCGCAATGACGCTCAGCGCCAGAACCATGACGCGCCAATAGAGCGGCCAGACGCGCTCGAAGGGTTGCTGCGGGTCGAACGTCAGCCGACGATCGTCAGGAACGGTCACCGGGCCGGCCCCGACCTTGGCGGCTGTCGCCGCAAAGGTGCGAACCGGCTGTTGCGCCGCACCAGCCGCCGACGACAGCAGTCCGGGGATTTCCGCGGCTCGCGCCCAGTTGCTCATGCCGTCGCACCACACCAGCGTGTCCGCGCGCACCGAGCCGGCGGTGATCAGTTCGCGGAGTTTCTGGTCTGAAAACGGCCCCTCTTGCTTTCCCCCGGTTGCAGTATACCACTGTCGATCCGACATCGATTTCGCCCCCTAAAGTCCCGCCGCGCGCAGCCAATAGGCGCGGTCCCTCGTGCTCTGGAGCCTGATGGCTCCGCTTGACCCCCTTACTATATTGATGAGGATTTGCGTGTCGAGAACTAATGATCCGTTGAATCTAAAAATGCAGAGCTCCAGCGCCATCAAATCAGAACAGCGAGGAAATAATGAACGCGGACGCCAAAAAGACCGTGCTGCGCATGATCCCCTACGGCATCTATGTGCTCACGGCCGATGACGGCAAAGGCAACATCGCGGCGGCGACAGTGAACTGGGTGACGCAATCCGCTTTCGCGCCGCCGCTCGTCGTCCTCGGCGTCAAGACCGACTCGGGCGCGTACAAAACCGTCAAGGCGGCGCAGACTTTTGCCCTCAACATGCTCGGCAAAGAGCACAAGAGCCTGGCCTTCACGTTCTTTCGGCCGGTCGATGTCAGCGATGGCAAGCTCTCCGGGCAGGCCTATCGCAAGGGCACAACCGGCGCGCCCATTCTCGTCGACGCACCGGGCGCGGTCGAGTGCCGCGTTACGGCAATCGTCGAGCAGGGCGATCACCACATCGTGGTCGGCGAGGTGATCGAGGCTCACCTCAATCGGCCGCCGGCAGGCCGTCCGGACGCCGCCATCCTGGAAATGAAGGACCTCGGCGACAACGTATTTTACGGCGGCTAAGGCAGCGCCGCGTCACCTGGCGAGCGGGCATTGCGGGGCGGAATGCCGGCCGGCGATGCCCTTTCGTCATCGTCGCGATCTTCGCTAGCACCTTCTTAAGCGCGCCGGTCGCCGCTATTTCTTCCCCGCACGGCGCGACATAAACTCACGCACCTGCAGGACAAGGAACCACCATGCGAACCGTTACGCTCGAAGAACATTTCGCCAGTCCCGGATTTTTCGATGGCCCCGGCCGTGACTTCAAGGAGCGGGCGCAGCAAACCGGCGGCCGCGACGCGGACTTCTTCAACCGCCTTGCCGATATCGGCGCCAAGCGGCTGGCGGAGATGGACGCTGCCGGCATCGATATGCAGGTCTTGTCGCTGCAATATCCGGGGACCGAGCAGTGCGCGGAGGACGAGGCAATCGCGGTGGCGCGAGAGTCCAACGACTTCCTTGCCGACGCCGTGAAGAAAAATCCCAAGCGCTTTGCCGGGCTTGCCGCCCTGCCGACGGCAGCGCCGGACAGGGCTGCCGCGGAACTGGAGAGCAGAGTTCGCGCCGGCTTCAAAGGCGCGATCATCAATGGCCACAATCGCGGCCGCTATCTCGACGACAAGTTCTATTGGCCGATCCTGGAGTGTGCCGAAAAGCTCAACGTGCCGATCTATCTGCACCCGACGCGGCCGCCCCAGGCGGTGATCGAGGCGTCCTATGGCGGTTTTGCGCCCGAAGTGAGCTGGATGTTCTCAGGCCCCGGCTGGGGCTGGCATATCGAGACGGCGGTCCACGTCGTGCGCATCATCCTCGGCGGCGTGTTCGATCGCTATCCGAAGCTGCAGATCGTGGTCGGCCATTTGGGCGAAGGCCTGCCGTTCATGCTGCCGCGGCTCGACCGCAACATGGCGCCGGGGCTGACAAAACTGAAGCGTCCGCTCGGCGAGTATCTGCGCCAGAACGTTCACTACACGTTTGCGGGCTTCAATTTTCCCACGACATTTCTCGACCTGCTGCTCGAAGTCGGCGTCGAGCGCATCATGTTTTCGGTCGACTACCCGTACGGCTCGATGGCGAAGGCGCGCGAGTTTCTGGAGAACCTTCCGGTCAGCGCCGCGGACCGCGAGCAGATCGCCCACGGCAATGCCGAGAAACTGTTTGGAGTATAACAACCATGCGCACCATCACACTTGAGGAACACTTCGCGACGCCGGGGTTTTTCAACATCGCGGGGCGCGAGCTGAAACACCGGGCCGAAACTGTCGGCGGCCGCTATGCCAATCTGATCGAGCGGCTGTGCGACGTCGATGCCAAGCGATTGGCGGAAATGGATGCGGCCGGCATCGACATGCAGGTGCTGTCGCTCACCTCGCCGGGCGTCGAGCAATTGGACGCGGCCGATGCCATCGCGCTCGCGCGCGACTCCAACGATTACCTCGCCGCGGCGGTGAAAAAGCATCCAACGCGCTTTGCCGGCTTTGCCGCGATCCCGACGCCTGTGCCCGACAAGGCCGCCGCGGAGCTGGAGGCCCGCGTGTGTGCGGGCTTCAAGGGCGCCGTCATCAACGGCCACAATCGCGGCTGCTATCTTGACGACAAATTCTACACGCCGATCCTCGAATGCGCGCAGGCGCTCGACGTGCCGATCCACATTCACCCGACGCCGCCGCCCAAACCGGTGCTCGACACCTATTACGGCGGCTTTAATCCGATGTTGACCGAGATGCTCGCGGGCGGCGCCTGGGGCTGGCACATCGAGACCGCCGTCCATGTCATTCGCATGATTTCCGGCGGCGTGTTTGACCGCTTTCCGCGCCTGCAGATCGTCATCGGCCATATGGGCGAGGGACTGCCATTCCTGTTCCAGCGCTTCGACATCATGCCGCCGGCGGTGACGAAGCTGAAACGGCAATACAAGGATTATCTGCGCGAGAACGTCCACTACACCTTCTCGGGCTTCAATTTTCCGCCGGCGTTTCTCGATCTGTTTCTCGAGCTCGGCGGCGTCGATCGCATCATGTTTTCCGCGGATCATCCGTACCAATCGATGCCGCAGGCGCGTGCCTTCCTGGACCAGATTCCGGTCCCGGCCGCCGACAAGGAGCGCATCGCCCACGGCAACGCGGAGAAGCTGTTCAAGCTGTAGTGGCACGGAAGGTGCGAACAGTATAAACGGCGTCAAGAGCCGATCTTGTCATCATCCGCGAATGCGGATGATCCAGTCATCACAGTGTTGGCAATGTTTGTTCCGACGTTCGAGAGTACTGGATGCTCCGCCTTCGCGATGCATGACGGGTAAGCGATGGGGATTCCCATGACTGATCCAGATTCCACCTCGCCAATCTTTCTCGACATCGACAGCCGTGGCGTCGCGCACGTCGTGCTCAATCGGCCGGAGCGCAACAACGCCTATGACGGCGAGCTGATCCGCGCGTTGCTTGGCGCACTCGATGCGCTGGAGCGGACGAAGGGCTTGCGCGCCGCCCTCATCAGCGGCCGCGGCAGGCACTTCCAGGCCGGTGCCGACCTGAAATGGATCGACGCCGTGCGCACCGCCTCGCGCGACGACAACATCGCGGCCTCGCGCGCCACCGCGCAGGCGATCTGGCGGCTCAACGCGGCGCCGGTGCCGACCGTCGCGCTGGTGCAGGGCGCCTGCTTCGGCGGCGGCACCGGCCTTCTCGCCGCCTGCGACGTTGTGATCGCGGCCGATGACGCGGTGTTCTCCATCGCCGAGGTGCGCTGGGGGCTCACCGCCGCGATTATCATTCCGCAGCTCAACGACGCTATCGGTACGCGCCAGGTGCGCCGCTATGCGCTGACGGGCGAGCGCTTCGACGCTGCGCAAGCGCACCGCATCGGCCTCGTGCACGAGGTCGTGCCGGCCGCCGAACTTGCAGCGGCCGGCACGCGGATTGTCGACCAGATCTTGCAGAACGGCCCGGAAGCGATCGCGCAGACCAAGGCGCTCGCGCTCGAATCCGCCTGGACGCATTTCGGCGAAGACGCGGCGAGCCGCCTGATCGAGAGCCATGCCGACAAGCGGCGCTCCGCCGAAGCGGCCGAAGGCCTTGCGTCGTTTGCGCAAAAGCGCGCGGCGAGGTGGACATAGGCCGCTGAACGAGTCGCTTGCTCTGTTCGTGACTTGATCCAGGTTAGCGAATTTCCC
>DASZWK010000438.1:0-5014 GCA_035546235.1 Xanthobacteraceae bacterium
TCATTTCGGGCATCGGTAGCAAACCTCGGCGGACGCATCATGGCCAATAAAATGTGGGGTGGACGCTTCGGCCGAAAGCCCGATCCGCTCATGGAGGAGATCAACGCTTCGATCGATGTCGACCGGAAGCTTTACCGGCAGGATATTGCCGCCAGCAAGGCCCATGCGGCGATGTTGGCCAAGAAAGGCATTATCAGCGGGCAAGATGGAGGCAAGATCGCTCACGGTCTAAACACGATTCTGTCAGAAATCGAGGCCGGCAAGTTCGACTTCAAGCGCGCGCTCGAGGACATTCATATGAATGTCGAGAGCAGGCTTGCCGATCTGATCGGCCCGGCCGCGGGGCGGCTGCACACGGCGCGCTCGCGCAACGATCAGGTCGCCACCGATTTCCGGCTCTGGGTGCGCGATACCATCGACGTGATCGACGCCGCGCTCGCCGCCTATCAGCGCGCGCTCGCCGAAAAGGGGTTGGAACACGCCGCGACCGTGATGCCGGGCTTCACCCATCTGCAAAGTGCACAGCCGGTGACGTTCGGCCATCACCTGCTCGCTTATGTGGAGATGGCGGCGCGCGATCGCGGCCGGTTCGCCGACGCGCGCGCGCGGCTTAACGAATCGCCGCTCGGCGCCGGCGCGTTGGCCGGCACCTCGTTTCCGATCGACCGCGACATGACCGCCAAGGCGCTGGGTTTCACCCGGCCGGCGGCGAATTCGCTCGATGCGGTGTCCGATCGCGACTTCGTGCTGGAGACGCTGTCGGCCGCGGCGATCGCCGCCGTGCATCTGTCGCGTTTTGCCGAGGAGATCGTGCTCTGGTCGTCGCCGCTCGCCGGCCTGATCAGCCTGTCGGACGCCTTCACCACCGGCTCGTCGATGATGCCGCAGAAGCGCAATCCCGACGCTGCGGAACTGGTGCGCGCCAAGACCGGCCGCATCCTCGGCGCGCTGGTCGGGCTATTGACGGTGATGAAGGGGTTGCCGCTCGCCTATCAGAAGGACATGCAAGAGGACAAGGAAGGCGCGATCGACGCGCTCGGCGCGCTCACGCTGTCGATCGCCGCCATGACCGGCATGGTCCGCGACATGGAGCCGGATGTGGCGCGGATGCGGCAGGCGGCCGGCGAGGGCTTTGCCACCGCCACCGACTTGGCCGATTGGCTCACGCGCGAACTCAAGCTGCCGTTTCGCGATGCGCACCATGTCACCGGGCGGATTGTCGCCAAGGCGGCGGAAGCCCAAGTGCCGCTCGACAAGCTGCCGCTCGAGCTCATGCAGGCGATCGAGCCGCGTATCACCAAGACAGTCTTCGGGGTGCTTTCTGTCGAGAAATCGGTGACGAGCCGGGCCGTTTATGGGGGGACGGCGCCGAAAAACGTACGAATCCAGGCCAAACGCTGGCTCAAACGCCTAGGAAAGGCGTAAACCGGACCGCAACGGCTTGCCGACAAAATCTCGCCGCTACGGCGTGATCTGCTAGGGTGAGCGGACGGGGCGCGTCCGCTGGGACGGGGGATAGCACTTTGGCCGGGAACCGACGCGTCGCATGCGCGCTCGCCGTGGCGCTGATCGTGCCGCTGGCGCTCGGCGCCTGCGGCCGCAAAGGGGCGCTCGACCCGCCGCCAAGCGCCGCCACGCCGCCGCCGCCGGTCCTGCAGCCGCAGCCGGCCCCGTCGACCACGGGCCTGATTGATCCGCTGACACCGACCGGAGAAGCCCAGCAGGCGCTGCCGCCGCCGGTGCAGACCATACAGGCCCCGCCGGTGCGGCAGCAACGGAGTGGCTTCCTGCTCGACCCGCTGATTCAGTAATCCGGCGGATCGGCGCGGCAGCGCCGTAGCGCATATTGGCGCCGCAGGCTAAACACGCGCCCATGCACCATTTCGATTATCGCGGCGGCGAACTGCACGCCGAAGACGTGAATCTGACCAGTCTGGCCCAGACCGTCGGCACGCCGTTCTATTGCTATTCGACCGCGACCATCGAGCGCCATTACCGGGTGTTCGCCGAAGCGTTCGCCGATGTCGACGCGCTGGTCTGCTATTCGGTCAAGGCGAATTCCAACCAGGCGGTGATCGCCACGCTCGGCCGGCTCGGCGCCGGCGCCGACGTGGTCTCCGAAGGCGAACTTTTACGCGCGCTTGCGGCCGGGATCCCGCCGCAGAAAATCATGTTCTCCGGCGTCGGCAAGACGCCACGCGAACTGGCGCTTGCGGTCGAACACGGCATTCTCTGCGTCAACGTCGAGTCGGAAGCCGAGATCGAGCAACTTGCCGCGGTCGCCGCCGAGAAAGGCCGCACCGCCGACATCTCGATCCGCGTCAATCCGGACATCGACGCCAAGACCCACGCCAAGATCGCGACCGGCAAGGCGGAAAATAAATTCGGCATTCCGATCAGCCGTGCGCGCGAGGTCTACGCCCGCGCCGCCAAGCTCGGGGGCGTGCGCATCGCCGGCGTCGACATGCATATCGGCAGCCAGATCGTTGAACTCGATCCGTTCGGCGACGCGTTCGCGCTGCTCGCCGACTTCGTGCGCACGCTGCGGTCCGACGGCCACAGCATTGTGCATATCGATCTCGGGGGCGGGCTGGGCATTCCGTATCGCGACGACAACGAGCCGCCGCCCGATCCCGCCGCCTATGCGGCGATTGTCAAGCGCGCCACCGCGGGGCTTGGCTGCAAGCTCATCTTCGAGCCCGGGCGGCTGATCGTCGGCAATGCCGGTATCCTGGTGACGCGCGTGCTCTACGTAAAGCCCGGCGAGGCGAAGACTTTCGTCATCATCGACGCCGGCATGAACGATCTCGTTCGCCCGACCCTGTACGACGCGCACCACGAAATCCTTCCCGTGCGGCAGGCCGCGGCCGGCGCACCCAGGATCGTCGCCGACGTGGTCGGGCCGGTCTGCGAGTCAGGCGACTTCCTCGCGCTGGAGCGCTCAATTCCGGTGCCGCGGCCGGGCGACCTGCTCGCGGTGATGAGCGCCGGCGCCTATGGGGCGGTGCAGGCCGGCACCTACAACACGCGTCCGCTCATCCCCGAAGTGCTCGTGCGGGCGGGCGATTGGGCGCTGGTGCGGCCGCGGCTCGACGCCGACAAGCTGATCGCGCTCGACCGCCTGCCGCCGTGGCTCAGTCCGTCCTAATTAGAAGCCCTGCCACACCAACTCGCATTCGCCATTGATGCCGACATAGCCAATTCCAGGGGCGTAGCCGGTCAGCAAACCCCAGTATGTTCCGTCGATCGACGAAAAGCTCATGGAGATGCCGCCGGCGGGCCCGGCGCCGGCCATGGTCAGCGAGAAACGGGCCGGGCCCTTTCTGACCCAGCCGATCGGCGTCTTTTCCAATTTGAATTCGGGCGACAGAGCGATCTTCTTGGGGTCGACCACAAATGAGCCTGCGAGCACGGACACAAACGTGGCCCAGGCCGCCCAGTCTTTGCCCTTGCCGCCGAATAAAAAGCCCAACGGGATGAGACCGGGGAACGCAATACCTCCGCCGATCGCCCACCAGATAAAGCTCGTGAAATCGCAGTTGCCACCGGCGGTCCATGACTCTGCGTTGGCGTCCGGCAACAGGTCCAGGTTCGCCTTCACGAGCGGGTCGTCCGGATGGACGCGGGCATATGCCCGCATGCGTTCGATCTGTGCGCGTTGGGCCGTATCGATCGTGGATTCGAGCCCCGCATGCTTCAGCGCAGCCTTGCCGACGTCTGCAATCAGCGGCGGAAAATTCGACTGGTCCAGATGCTGATGAACGAAATCGTCCAGCTCCTTCATGACGTCTCCCTCCGCCGGATGGCGCACTGAGTTGTGTGTAAAATCGTATACAATTTAAAGGGGAATTCCGTAGTTGACACCACAAGCCGCTAGGTGTAGTATTCGGACCATCAGAGGGGATGGTTATGGGCAAGAACACTTTCGCGGACCCGATTTTTCACGACGAAACCGCCGCTCGGGAATGGTTTGAAAAGACCCGCTGGCCGTTCGGCCCGACATGCCCCAAGTGCAACACGACCGAGCGGAAGCCCTATGCGACGAAGAAAGCTGGCGTGTATCGCTGCGGTGCCCCTGGATGCCGCAAGGATTTCACCGTGATGACTGGCACGGTGATGGAACGGTCACACGCTAAGCTCATCCAGTGGGCCGTTGCGTTCCATATGGCGGCATCCAGCAAGAAAGGCTTCTCCGCTCACCAGCTCCATCGCGAGTTGGGCTGCCAGTACAACACGGCTTGGTTTCTGCACCATCGCGTCATGGAAGCGATGCGGCGTGGCGGCCTCGATCTGCCGCCTATGGGTGGCGAAGGCAAAGTAGTCGAAGCCGACGAAACTTACTTCGGCAACATTCCTGAGGCGAAGCGCCCGAAATTCAAGACCACCGGGCGGCCATTCTCCAAGAACGGGCGCGGGCCGACACACAAGCGCGCCATCATTTCGCTGGTGGAACGCCGCGGTGAGGTCCGTTCATTCCATGTGCCATCCGCACATGCTGGCGAAGTGGTCTCCATCGTGCGCAATAACATCGCGCGGGAAAGCCGCCTGCATACCGATGAAAGCAAACTCTATCATGGGGTTGGTAAGGAATTTTCGGCGCACGAAACCGTGAACCATTCGATCAAGGAATATGCGCGTGGTGACGTGACTACCAATACGGTTGAAAGCTACTTTTCAGTTTTCAAGCGCGGAATGCGCGGCGTGTATCAGCATTGCGCCGAAAAGCATCTGCATCGTTATCTGGCTGAGTTCGATTTCCGCTACAATTATCGCGCTTCGCTTGGCTATAACGATGCCGAGCGCACTATTGCGGCAGTGCGGGGCGGTGAAGGTAAGCGCCTCACCTATCATCAATCTCACTAGGCCGGTTTTTCGATTTCAGGCGGCGCGGTTTCTGCGTTGGCGAGGTCGCCAGCGCGTCCGTAGGACGCGCTAATTTCCGAGACTCACCCCAGCGAGTTGGAATATCCTTTAGTGGCGTTGGAGGCCCGCTAAAGGCACCCGACCATATCTT
>DASZWK010000439.1:0-9117 GCA_035546235.1 Xanthobacteraceae bacterium
ACCGCGCGCGAGAACGGCAGTGCTTGTTCATCTTGCCCTGCGTGCGGTACTCTTGAGCGCGCGGTGAGGTAGGAAGTGAAAGCTTCCATCGCGCAGAATGAATGCGAAAGCGAGATATGCCCGATTCGTTGCCCCCTTCCCGAAGCCCTGCGGCCGGCGACTTCCCTCCCAAGGGGACAGGAGATAACAACGGCGGCCGGCTCGCCGAAAACATCCTCTATTTTGCTCGCGCGCTGCGCGCCGCCGGCATTCCGGTCGGTCCGGGCTCGGTGCTCGATGCCCTGCAAGCCGTAGAGAACGCCGGTGTCGGTACCCGGGAGGATTTTTACTGGACCTTGCATGCGGTGTTCGTGAAACGGCACGAACATTCGGTGTTGTTCGATCAGGCGTTTCGCATCTTCTTTCGCCGCCGCGGCTATATCGATCAGATGCTGGCGATGATGCTGCCGCAGGCGCCGACCGAGCCGCAGGCCCCGCAGGCCGGCGCAACGCGGGTGCATGAGGCGCTGTTCTCCGGTCTTGACGACAAGCTGCGCAAGGAGCGCGAAGTCGAGCTCGACGCGCGGCTCACGGTGTCCGACCGCGAAGTGCTGCAGAAGAAGGACTTCGCGCAGATGACGGCCGCCGAGATCGCGGCCGCCAAAGAGGCGATGAAGAAGCTCGTGCTGCCGCTCGCCGAAGTGCGTACACGACGGCTTGCCCCGCATCCGCACGGCCACCTGATCGACATGCGCCGCACGCTGCGGGGCAGCCTCAAGGGCGGCGGCGATTTCATCGACCTGCGCTTCATCGGCCCGAAGACCAAGCCGCCGCCGCTCGTGGCGCTGCTCGATATCTCCGGCTCGATGAGCCAGTACAGCCGCACCTTCCTGCATTTCCTCCATGCGCTGACCGATGCGCGCAAGCGGGTCAGCACGTTTCTGTTCGGCACGCGCCTCACCAACGTCAGTCGCGCCTTGCGCGAGCGCGACCCCGACGATGCGCTGTCGGCCTGTTCGGCGAGCGTGCCCGACTGGTCGGGCGGCACCCGCATCGCCTCGTCGCTGCACGCGTTCAACAAGCAGTGGGCGCGCCGCGTCCTCACCCAGGGCGCCGTCGTGCTCTTGATCACCGACGGGCTCGAGCGCGACGCCGACGATACGCTCGCCTTCGAGATCGACCGCCTGCACCGCTCCTGCCGGCGGCTGATCTGGCTCAATCCGCTGTTGCGCTTCGACGGCTTCGAGGCGCGGGCCCGCGGCATCAAGACGATGCTGCCGAACGTGGACGAATTCCGGCCGATCCATAATCTCGACTCCCTGGCCGGGCTGGTGGCGGCGCTGGAGCACGGCGGCGGCCGCGGTTCCGCCGATCCGAAGGCCTGGATACAGCAGGTGGCCTGACCACGCTATATCTTGCGGTATATAGCGCATGCCGAAATCGCGGGTGGCAAAGGTCGGGGAAAGCGCCTATTTTCAGGAAAATCCCTGGTCGCCGCGCAGCAACGGAGGCAGTTCATGCTCTCTACCAATGACGATATCCTCAAGGCCGCCGAGGATTGGCGCAAGGACGGCCGCGACGTGGCGCTCGCCACCGTGATCGAGACCTGGGGGTCGGCGCCCCGGCCGGTCGGCTCCAACCTCGTGATCGACGGCGAGGGCAATTTTCTCGGCTCGGTATCCGGCGGTTGCGTCGAGGGGGCGGTGGTCACCGAGGCGCTCGACGTGATCGAAAGCGGTCAGCCCAAGATACTGGAATTCGGCGTTGCCGATGAGGCGGCCTGGAAGGTCGGCTTGTCCTGTGGCGGAAAAATCCGGGTATTCGTGGAGAAGGTGGAGTAGGGAAGGGAGCGAGTAGCGAATGGTGAGTAGCGAATAGACGCACCATCCCTATTCGCTACTCACTATTCGCCATTCGCGTTACGGTGAAACATGAAACTTGAACTCCTCGCGATACTCAACACCGAACGGGCCGCGCGGCGCGCGGTGATCGTCGTCACCGATGTGGCCAGCGGTAAGGAGCGGCTGATCAAGGCCGCGGACATCGCCAAGGATCCGCTGCGCGCCGTGCTCGCCGACCATCTGCGCACCGGCAAAAGCGGCATGGAAGAAACGGCGGAAGGCCGCGTCTTTCTCACCGTCCATGTGCCGGCGCCGCAACTCGTCATCACCGGCGCGGTGCATATCAGCCAGGCACTGGCGCCGATCGGCAAGCTGCTGGGCTACGATGTAACGATCGTCGACCCGCGCACCGCCTTTGCCTCGCCGGAGCGATTTCCGGACGTGAAAGTCATCGCCGAATGGCCCGACAAGGCGCTGCCGCCGCTTAACGTCGACCGTTACACCGCCTTCGTCGCACTCACGCACGATCCGAAGATCGACGATCCTGCTTTGCTCCACGCGCTGTCGCGCGACTGTTTCTATATCGGCGCGCTCGGGTCGCGAAAGACCCATGCGCGCCGCCTTGAGCGGCTCAAATCCGAAACCAACGCCGATCTGTCGCGCATCCATGCGCCGATCGGGCTCGATATCGGTGCGGTTTCTCCCGCCGAAATCGCAGTCGCCATCATGGGGCAGATCACCGAGCGGCTGCATGAGGAGGCCGACGCGGAGCCCGCCGTGAAGGCTGCGTCATGAAATTCGGTCCGGTCGCGCCCAAAGATGCACTCGGCGCGACGTCCGTGCATTCGATCCGTCAGGACGGCCTGGTGTTGAAGAAGGGCACGCTCATCGGCGCCGCCGAAGTCGCGTCGCTCGAAGCCGCCGGCATTCCCGATCTTGTCGTGGCGCGGCTTGAGCCCGGTGACGTGTCCGAGGACGTGGCGGCTGCCGCGATCGCGAACAAAGTTGCGGGTGAGGGTGTCCACGTCGATCGCGCCTTTACCGGCCGTGCCAATCTGTTCGCAAAGCTTCCCGGTGTTCTCGTGGTCGACAAGGACGCCGTGAACGCGCTCAACCGCATCGACGAGGCCATCACCTTCGCGACGCTCTCCGCCTACAAGCCGGTGGTCGAGGGCGAGATGATCGCGACCGTCAAGATCATTCCGTTCGCCGTCGGCAAGGACGCCTTCGACGCGGCGCTCGCCGGCATACAGGCGCCGCTCTTGCGAGTGGCGCCGTATCGCATTCGCAAGGTCGGCATCGTGTCCACGATCCTGCCCGGCCTGGCGCCAAAGGTGATCGATAAAACCCTGAAGATCACCGCCGAGCGGCTGGCGCCTGCCGGCGCCACGATTGTCGCCGAGCGGCGGGTCCCGCACGAGCAGGGCGCGCTCGCGCGCGCGCTCGACGAGGTGCTGAAAGCCGGCGCCGAGCTTGCCATCGTGTTCGGCGCGTCCGCGATCGCCGATCGCCGTGACGTCATTCCCGCGGCGCTGGAATCGATCGGCGGCCATATCGAGCATTTCGGCATGCCGGTCGATCCCGGCAATCTGTTGATGATCGGCGATGCCGGCGGACGCGCCGTGCTCGGTGCACCCGGCTGCGCGCGCAGTCCCAAGGAAAACGGTTTCGACTGGGTGCTGATGCGACTACTGGCCGGGTTGCCGGTCGAACGCGAGGATATTACCGGCTTCGGTGTTGGCGGTCTGCTGATGGAGATCGTGACACGGCCGCAGCCGCGCGAGGAGCCGGTGAAAACCGGCCGCAACATGGCCGCTCTCGTGCTCGCGGCCGGCCGTTCGAGCCGCATGGGCGGGCCGAACAAGCTTTTGGAAAAAATCGCCGGGCGGCCGCTTGTTCGCATTGTCGCCGAGGCGGCGCTTGGCTCGCGGGCGCGGCCGGTTATTGTCGTGACCGGGCACCAGCGCGAGGGTGTCGAAGAAGCCCTTGCGGGACTGCCGGTCAAATTCGTGCACAATCCGGCCTTTGCCGACGGACTTGGCACCTCGCTCAGGACCGGCATCGGCGCACTGCCGGCGGAGGCCGATGGCGCCATCGTCTGCCTCGGCGACATGCCGCAGGTCGATGCCGCGCTGATCGATCGGCTCCTTGGCGCTTTCGATCCGGACAAAGGTGCGTTGGTGGTGGTCCCGACCATCGAGGGTAAGCGCGGTAATCCGGTGGTCTGGTCGCGCCGGTTCTTTCCCGATCTGATGGCTGTCGAGGGTGACGTGGGTGCGCGCTACCTCATCGGCCGCTATGCCGAGGCGGTGACCGAAGTGCCGCTCGCCGGGACGGCGGCGCTGACCGACGTTGACACGCCCGAAGCGCTCGCGGCGGTCAAGCGGGAGCTGGAGAAGACCTGACTCATTCACCAACTGGAAACCCTTCCCCGGTAGCGTCTTCCGCGTTCCCTGGGGAGGGGCATCCATGCGTAATTTGAAGCGAAAAGCCGCGCTCGCGGCCGCCACCGCGTGCTTGCTGATCGCCACGATCGGCGCAGCTCAGGCGGCCGGCGCATTCGCGGTTGGCGCCTGCGGCGCCTTTGGTTACGGCTTTGATTTCCGGAAAGTCGACGACGCCCGAATCGCCGCGATGAAGAAATGCGTTGGCCGTGATTGTCACGTCGTCGGCGTGATCCGCCGCGGCTGTGCGGCGATGTCGGTCGATGCCAAGCATCCATGCGGCCCGTATGGCTGGGCGCTCAACTCCCACCTCGGCCGGGCCGAGAACGCCGCCATGAAACGCTGCAGCCAGTTCGGCGGCCACCAGTGCGTGCTGCGCGCCTGGGCCTGCGACGAGAAGGGTTGAGTCCGCGTCGCGAGAATCCCGGGCTTTGTCTCAGCTCTTGTCGATCGCGTTTTCGATGCGCCGATCGGGAATGAGCCACATCAGCGCGACCAGCACGTAGAGCGCGATCGACGCCCACGGGTAGACGAACGAGAGCCCGATGCCCGTGGCGTAAAGGAGAGGCGAGAGCTTGCCTTTGATGTCGCGGCCGAGTGCTTCGGCCAGCACCGAATGCCGCCCGTTCCGGCGCACGATCGCCTGCTGCAGCAGATAATAGGCAATGGCGGGCATCAGCAGCACCGCGCCATAGACCGCGGTCGGCAACGGCGCGGCAAGATTTTCGCCCATCCAGGCGGTGGCTGCGGGCACCAGCGAGAGCCAGAACAGGAGGTGTGCGTTGGCCCACAGGATGAGCCCATCGACGCGCGCCGCCGTGTGCAGCAGATGATGATGGTTGTTCCAGTAGATCGCGAGATAGATGAAGCTCAACACATAAGTCGAAAACGCCGGGACGACGGCGGAGAGCGCGTGCCAATCGGCGCCGTGCGGCACGCGCAGCTCCAAAACCATGATGGTGATCAGGATGGCGATGACGCCATCGCTGAAGGCGGCCAGCCGGTCCTTGCCCATGAGAAATTCATAGTAGGTGGCGCTGCCGGAATCCACCGCCGGCAAGCCGGCGGCCGGCCTTCTCAATAGCGCGCATTGACGCCAAGCCGCAGATAGGGGCCCGAGCGCTGGTCCGACGTCAATGCGAAGCCGCTCGCCATCGACCATTCGACCGAATTGAAGCGCAGGCCGGTGAGGTGGGCGCCAAATTCAAGCTCCTCGAAATCCGCGCACCAGATTTCCTTGATCTCAGGGCCGACGAATGCCGCGCTCAGGACGCGGACACCGATCGCCGCGCGGGCGTATCCGGTGGGACCGATGGTGGCGATGGCGCCGTTAAAGGCCGCCATCGTCATTGCATTCGGCTGGTACCAGATATCGACGGCGGTTTCGCCGCCGGCGTAAAGCCCGTGCAGGTGGCTGCCCGGATCGTTGGGCGTGAGCCGATAGTCCTGCACCACGGGGCCGGCGAAGACCGCGACGTTGAGCCCTCCGCGCGTGAATCGCCAGCCCGGCAGCGCCGTGGCGGACAGCTTGGTGCCGTCGACGGTTTGCTGCAGCGCACCGGACACATAACTGTAGGCGCCGCCGTCGAGCAGCATCTTGAATGTGAAGCCGTCGTGATCGAGGCCCTTCGGCGACCATAGGAAGCCGCCATAGAGGAAGCCGCCGTAGCGCCAGATATCAGTGCCCGCGAACAGCAGGAATGAACGATCGTCCAGTCCGCCGGCTGTCGCCCGAGCTCCGGCAGCGCACACCACGACAGCGGCGGCAACAAATGCCGCGACGACGCTCCGCAACGCAACCAAGGCCGCAGCCCCTCGCCCGCCTCATCCCCATCCACTCAACCAGTAACTGCACGGCGGTTGCAATGTCCAGTAGAAAAATACGCCGCAGAGTTGAGGTCATCCCGCCCACCCTTGATGCGGGACGGCATTTCGTCCACTTGTCATGTGTATCGAGCTTATTGTTGAAGCGCATTTTTTTGCCGATACCGGAAGCCGCAATTTCTAAATTTGACGGCGACGTTGAACGCCGATCGGCAAGGCCGCAATCGGAGCACAAGTCTTAAAAACGGACAATGTCGATCTGGCTCAGTGTACGTCGGCCCTGGACAACGTGAGTTTTTAGTTCATCTAATTCAGCGGGGCGCTTGGGGGAGTGAACTCAATGAATGAGCACAATCCGGGCGTGCTTGCATGTCCGCAGCCGCGATCGCCTGACGGTCCGCGCACGGTCTATGGTTTTCACGGCGATCGGCTCGCGGGGCTCCGCGATTTGTTTCAGTACGCGCGGGGAATGACGGTACTCGACGTCGCGATGAATCACGGGCTGGTGAGCTTGGAGTTAGCTCACCGTGGCGTGTCCCTGGTGCACGGCTGTGATTATCACGAACCTGGCGTGGCGACGGCGCGCGCCATTTTCGCGGAGTTCAAAACTCTATCCAGGTTTGAAGCGGTCGATCTGACCGGCGGGCCGGAAGCCCTTCAAGCAGCGTTCGGTGCCGATTATCTACCGCGCTACGACATCGTTCTCTTCCTCGGCATTTATCACAAGCTGAAAGACCAGACGCCCGACGACGTGATCGAGGGACTGATCCGCCATCTTGCGGACCGGGCTGCACGCTACTTTGTGGTCCGTGCCGCCAGTTCAGATATGCTCGATGAAATCGGTCGGATACTGAAACAGGCCGGACTGCGGAAAGTGCATTTTTCCGCGTTGTCGCTCGTCGTTGGCCCAATGGAAATCTGGCAGCGCGGTGAGGTATCCCCCTATATCGGCACCCACTAGCTTTTATTCGGCGCTTCGATCATGTGCATTTCTTCGATTATTCTGTCGTAACGATTCTTGTCTGTCTGAATGCGTTTGGCGAAATCGGCCGGTCCCAAATAATGCGCAAAAAGGCCGACCTGATGCAGCCGCTCACGGACCGTGCCATCGTTCAGCACGATGCTGAGAACATGATCCAGCCGCGCGACGGCGACGTCCGACAGTCCTGTCGGACCGAAAAAGCCGAAGAAAGTACTGGCGTCGATGCGCAGTCCTTTCTCGGCGAATGTCGGCCATGACGCCGGCAGATAAGATGGCCGCTGCGCACTGGTGATGCCGATGACCTTGACCGCGCCGGCGTTGACCATCGCCGGATAGACGGCCGCCGGGGCGACGATAGCGAGCGCCACGTCGCCTGCCACGGTGGCGAGTGCGCCGTCGGCGCCGGCGCGAAATGGGATGTTGAGCAGCTTGATGTGCGCTTCCTTGGCGATCCACTGTCCGACCACGTTATTGACCGACGCAACGCCAAATGTCGCATAGGTGAGTCCTTGCGGGCTCGCGTTTGCCGCAGCGATCATGCCTCTGATGTCGCTGAACGCGGAATGGCCGCCGGTGACGACTACGAGGGGCGCCTCGCTGATCTGCGCGATGGGAATAAGCCGCTTGTTGGCGTCGAAACCCGTGCGCGGCATCAGCGCCGCGACGCTGAACAGGTCGCCGGCATACGCGAACAACGTTTTGCCGTCGGGCGGGGCGCTTGCCACCACCTGTCCGCCGATGGCACCGCCGCCGCCGGGCCGGTTCTCGATGACAACGTTCTGACCGAGTACCTCTGAAAGTGCCTGTCCGATAATGCGTACTTGAAGATCGAGGCCTCCGCCGGCGCCGGAGCCGGCGATAATGCGAAGGGGTCTGCCTGAATGATCCTGACCGTGCGCTGCCGGCAGTGTCAGGCCGACGGCAATAAGTCCAACAAGAGATGCAGCCGCGATCCGAAAACCGCTCCGCGTCAGGCCGCGGCGGCACGCCTTCGATCGCATTGCGGCAGATGATCCGATCACAATCCGACTTCTTCCGGTTCCGCTTGGCGAAGCGCGCTCAGGTCGCTGCTTTCGTCGCCCGGCTTCGGCGGCCGCACCGCGGATATGAACGCGTCGACCAGCGGCTTGTGGCGCGCGACATCGAAGCCTTCCGTGCAGTAAACCCCGACACGCAGGTCTGGAAGCTTCGGCAGATAGCGCTCCTTTGCGACCGCCAGCGACTTCGGAATCGTTCGGAGCGGCATGCTCATGAACCCGATGCCGGCTTCCACCGCCGCGTACATGCACACGATGTCGGTGGCGCTGAACACGATCCGATAGGGGATGCCGCGTTCGTCGAGGACCTCCGTGGCGGCGCGGTCAATGGCCCCGTCCTGTCGTCCGACAAAGGGGATGCTGCCGTCGTCCGCCAATATCCGGTGATGTGGCGAGCAGATCCACACGAACTTTTCGTTCCATTCAGCAAGAAGATTGCGGCGCGGCTCCTTGTTCTCGATCATCAGCGACAAATCGACAAAGCCGGATTTCAGCTTTTCGGCCAATTCCACCGTGTGCGCACAGACGAACTTGTAGAGCACGTTGTCCAGATTCCGGCACTCGCGAAAGACGTTCGGCAGCACCGTTTGGGCGAAGCAACACTGGATTCCCAGATGGACAGTCTCGTGCTGCGGCGCCCGCCCGGCGATGCCGATGAGCTGATTGTTGAGACTCAGGATGCGGCGTGCGAGGCGGTCTACCGTTGTGCCCAGATCGGACAGCGCCACGCCGGTCTTCTTCTTGATGAACAGGTCGCCGCCCATGAGCCGTTCGAGCTGCTTGATCTGCAAGCTGACGGCGGGCTGCGTGAGGTTGAGATGTTCGGCTGCCTTGGTGAAGCTTCCGAGTTCGCTGATCGCAACAAAGGCGCGAAGTCCACTGATCGGGATGCTGTCTTTAAGCTGTCGAAAGGTCATCGTGGGTCACCGTTCAAGCGGCAGATATTATGCGCGCCATAGTTTCACAACAGGTCGCTAGATACCAGTCCGCGAAGAGTCCATGGTTGATTG
>DASZWK010000440.1:0-16418 GCA_035546235.1 Xanthobacteraceae bacterium
AGCGCAGCGTCGCTGTGGGCGCCGAAGTTGCGGATGAGTTCGACGGTCGAGACCCGTTTCATCGCCCCAATTCCCCCGGGCCGACCAAGGAATTATAGGTCACGCCCAGGATTCCTTTCGTACGGCTATGTGTTGAAAATAAGCGTATTCCACAGGAAATTTAAACCGAATGTCGGCCATGTTGCGGCGCGGCACAAGGACAATGCGCAGCCGGGGCCGCGGAAAATGTCCTATGGCTAACATTTGCTGACAATTAAGTAAGGTTTTGCCGGTAAGCAGGCTCGGGAGCTAACGAGCATGCCTGAGCATCCATATACCAGCCGTTGCATCCTCATTGCGGCCATGGCGCTGTTCGGTATCGCCACCGCGCAGGCTGCATCGAAGGACCGGCCGGCAACGGATACTGGCGTTAAGGACGCCAGTCCCGCCATCCGCCTGGATCAACTCGGCGGCACCTGGAAGAACGCGAATTCGGGGGTCAACGTTCGGATCGAGCAAGCCGCGGTCGGGTGGGAGGTGTGGTTTTCGACCAGCGGCGAGGCGCGGATAACGCTACCGGAAAAAAACCGTCCGACAATCAAGATCGACGGGCGCAATTTTACCTGCACCTACTCCGTGACCCTGCCCTCCGCGCAAACGATGAAGTGGGACCTGACGCAGGGGCAGCCTGAGACGCAGTGCCTGACCGGCACGTTCACGCGGCTTGGGCCGGCGCCGAGCGAGGCCAAGAACACCGCGCCGGCTGCGCCGCCCGCCGCAGAGCGCCCCGTTGAAGTTACGAAGCGGCGGTCGCCCGAGCCGGCCATCGAACCATCCCCGGCATCTGGTAGAGCGTCTAGCCTGGCGCCCGCGCGGTCAATGCAGCGGCATGCGGCGCTCTACCGAAAATCGCACTCCCGCCGCCATTGGGGCTGGCGAACGGCTGCCGCCCCAAGGTGGCAATACGCGTCCAGCAGCTACCGGCCATATCGCTATTTTCGTTATCGCTATCGCTGGTACGTCGTTTTCTTCTCTCGTTGCGGCTGCCGCTGACCGAAATCTAGGGCCGGCAGGTCCAACAACCGATCTTGCGGTCGCACCTGCGCGGTCGCGACCGTCCGCAACGCCGGCCCCAATCGCCGCAATTTCACCCGGTGCACTGTCGGCGGCTGTCGCCGCCTTCCATCGTATGACCACGCCCTCGATATGGGCCGCGCCAGTGCGATTGTCGGCGCTCCCGGTCAAAACATGCGTTTCGCGACTAAAGCATGAACGGCATTGAAACCGTAAAATATGTACTTTACAACTGATAAGGTTAACGCATATTCTGCGTCCGGCCCTTGCAGAGCAAACTGGGGCAACAGTGGAGTGGAGGGGTTCAATGACAGGAACGAAACGTCTCTTTGGATGGCTGATTGCTTGTGCCTTTGTTCTGGCCGGGGCCGGTGTGGCCCAGGCCGACGGCGGGCACTGGAAGCACAAACTCGCCGGTGAATGGAATAACTCGTCGACCGGTGAGAACATGAAGATCGTCCGCGGTGCGATCGGCTGGGAAGTCTGGCTGTCGAACAGCGGCGAGGCGCGGCTGACCGCGGACTCCGATGACGGCACGAACGTGCAGATCAGCGGCAAGGGTCTGTCCTGCGAGTATTATCTGACGATGGTCAACCATAACGTGATCAATCTGCAGCTTAGGGACGGCGACCCGGCAGATTCGTGCTTGAAGGGCACGTTCCTCCGCGTCTCTGGGATCGCAGAGCCAGCCCATCATCACCACGTCCATGTGATCGTGCGGCACGTCTACGTGCGCGCCCATCACTGCTGGTGCCGGTGGTAATCAGTACTGCGTCTACCACGACGGCGAAGCGCTCAGCGCTTCGCCGTCAATTGTTTCAGCGGCTCCTCTCCGGCGCGGCTTCCTCGTCCCGCGTGATCATCGCCGTGCCAGCGCTTGTCCCATTGCGGTATCGCATTTTGATCCGCCGATTGCCCGGCGTGTCTTGAACCAGCGCCCCAGATGGGCCAATTGACATCCTTGCTAACCCGGAAGCACGGGACAAGGTGTCTTCATGGCGGCCATCCCGAACATCGTCCTCTATGCGGCATTGGCGATCGGCATCGTGTTTGGCGCCGTAGCGCTGCTCAGCAGCTTCTGCCTGACCAGCGGCTTGCGGAACTGGTGGACGAAGGGTGACGGTCGGCTGATCCGCAGCTTCGCGCTGGCGCTGGCGGTGGCGACTGCGGGCACGCAGGCGCTGGCCGGTGCAGGCCTCGTCGATCTCGGCCAGTCGATCTATCTGCAGCCGACATTTTCGTTTGCGCTCATCCTGTTCGGGGGGCTGCTGTTCGGCTACGGCATGGTGGCGGCGAATGCCTGCGTGTCGCGGGCGCTGGTCCTGCTTGGCCGCGGCAACCTGCGTTCGCTGGTCGTGGTCGTCATCGTCGGAGTGACCGCGCAGATGACGTTGAAGGGGCTGGTGGCGCCGCTGCGCCTGGCCTTTTTGCACTGGTCGGAGATCACCCTCAAAAGCGTCGCGCTGCCCGACATCATGGCGGCGCACGGCCTGGATCTTTCCCTGGCGCGACTGGTCGCGGCCGCGGTCGTGAGCGTTTTGCTCCTGGCATTTGCTTTGACGCATGCGCCATTCCGCAAGGCCTACGGGCTGGTCGCGGCGAGCGTGGTGATCGGGCTTCTCATCCCGGCCGGATGGTTCGCCACCGGCTATCTCGGCGCCGATCCGTTCAATCCGGCGCCGGTCGCCTCACTCACCTTCGTGGCGCCGAGCGCCGATAGCCTGCAATATGTGATGTTCTCCACGGGGTCGACATTGAGCTTCGGCGTGGTCGTCGTTGCTGGCGTCCTCCTTGGCAGCTTCGTGACGGCGCTGATCACGCGGCGCTTTGTGCTCGAGGGCTACACTTCCGTTCAGCACATGCTGCGCTCGATCGGCGGCGCGGTGCTGATGGGTTCGGGCGGTGCAATGGCATACGGCTGCACGATCGGGCAGGGGCTCACCGGTCTGTCAACGCTCGCGTTGCCTTCGGTGGTGGCGGGCACCGGAATTCTGCTTGGCGCGGCTGCGGCTCTGCGCAGCCCGATGCGCATTGCGGCACTTACCAATGCCTAGCAGTATTTTCTGAAATGCGGCCGCCGCTCTTCCGCAGAAAATGCGACCAAATTTGTAAAGCCAACGCTATGCCTTCGGCAATGTAACGCCAGTCAATTTGGCGCAGTAATCCAGCAGCCGATCCTGCAATTCGGCGTTGCTTGCGGCGTGATGCACGCGTTCGGGCTGCTGATGATAGAAATAACGGCCGCTCACTCGTGCTCCGGCATCGTCGCTTACGGCGAGCCACGATTGCGTGACGGCGCCGAGCTCAAGATTATCCGGTGCCCCGGCTCCGCCCATCTTGGTCGCGACCCAGCCCGGCGTAATGGCGTTTGAGTTCACCGACGGCCAAAGCCGCGCCACTGCAAACGCCAGCATCACGTCGAACAGTTTGCTGTCCGCGTAGGCCTGCGAACCGTTCCAGCGCCGCTTCAGCCATTGCGCGTCATCGAGATGTGCGTCGCCGCCGTTGTGCGTGCCCGAGCTGACATAGACGAGCCGATCGGGCCGTATCACCAGTGCGGTGAGCAGATACGGTGCCAGCACATTGATGGCGAATAATCGCGATAGCCCGTCGGCGGTCTCGACGCGGGGCGCGCGAGAACCGACGCCGACGTTATGGATGACGGCGTCATACCGTCCCAGCGCGTTGACCTGATCGGCCACACTCCGCATCGCAGCGATGCTCGAAACATCGCCGAGCACGACCGCTTCGGCTTGCGGCAGGGCCCGGCGCGCGTCCGCGGCGCGCGCCTCGTTGCGCGCGTGCAGTGTCACCCGATGGCCCCACGTGGCGAGGAGTCTGCCGGCCATCAGGCCGAGGCCGTCGGACGAGCCGGTGATGAAGACACGCCCCATCGCAGAGGTCCTGTCAGGCCGCGCGCTTGCGCTCCGCTGGCGTGAGCGACAGCGTCAGCCGCTCGGCACCGCGCAGCACGTCGAGCGCGGCCGTACGGCCGATCTTATCACCAGTCAGCGCGCGGACTAGATCATCGGCGCCGGTGATCGCCTCACCATCGAGTGCCACGATAATGTCGCCGCCGCGCAATCCGGCGCGCGCCGCCGCGCCATCCGGCTCGACCGTGCCGGCCATCACCGCGCGGTCCTGATCGAGGCCCGCTGTGCGGCGCAGCCGCGGCGGCAGCGCGATCTGCTGCGCGGCGATCCCGATAAAGGCTCGGCGCACGCGGCCGTGGCGCACCAATTCGCCGAGCACAAAATTCGCCGTGTTGGCGGCGACCGCAAAGCAGATGCCCTGCGCGCCCATGATGACGGCTGTGTTGATGCCGATCACTTCGCCATGCGACGAGACCAGCGGCCCGCCGGAATTGCCCGGATTGAGCGCCGCGTCGGTCTGGATCACGTCGTCGATCATGCGGCCGTTGCGCGAGCGCAACGAACGGCCGAGCGCGGAAACCACGCCGGTCGTGACCGTGGATTCGAAGCCGAGCGGATTGCCGATGGCGATGACGAGCTGACCGCGTTTGAGCCGCTTGGAATCGCCAAGCTGAGCCGAAGGCAACGTCACCGCCTCATCGACCCGCAGCAGCGCCAGATCGGTGTCCGGGTCGTCGCCGACCAGCCGGGCGCGCAGATCCTGGCCGTCGGGCGTGGTCACGTCGATCCGCGCGGCGCTGCCGCCGGGGGCGCCGGCAGCCCCGGCGACATGGCTGTTGGTGAGGATCAGGCCGTCCGGAGCGACGACGACGCCGGAGCCCGCACCGCCGCGCTCGCGGCCATTCCGGTCATTGGTCTGCGCGCCGCGGACGGCGAGCGCCACCACGGCCGGACCGACGCGGTCAACCACGTCGATGACGGCGCGCGAATATGCATCGAGCAGCGCCTGATCGTCGTCCGGAACGAGAGATTGCGGCCCGGCGGCGGTCGCGTGATCGCCGCGCAAGCCATGGCTTAATGGAATGATGTTCATTGGGTCCCACATATGGGGAGCAAGTCAGGACGAGGGAAGACCGGCGCAGGACCGTGCGCCAAGCTCGGCTATTCAGGCGGGAAAACCAGCTTGTCTTTGAGCGCCGGGTGCAGCCGCGCCATGTGTTGTTCGGCATTGTCCTTGCCCATGCCGGCGGTGATGTAGCTGATGCCGGGGTGGTAAAGCCATGTGCCACCAAATGCGAACACGATGCCGTTCGTAGCGCGGGCCAGGCGGGCATCCTTTGCATACTCTTGGGCGATGTCCGCAAGCGAAGTGCCGCGCAAGCTCGTCAGCGAGACCTTGCGGTCATAGTATCGATGAAGCGTTGTGTAATTGGCGCCAAGCCCAATCAATGCCGCCGCTACAACCATCCACCCCGCGGCAGGAGCGATCGCGTCTTTGAAGCGCAGCCACAGCGCGATAAAGACGATCGCTGAAATGATCAGCGGCGGAGCGAAATAGCGCGGAAAGAAATCCGCCGGCCAGCCGCTGATCGTATAGCCGATCGTAATGGCTCCGGCGGTCATATAGGCCAGCAGCAGCCCCGGCGCGGCGCGCAGCAGCGGCCGCAGCACGATCAACACAAACAGGCCATCGATCACAACCAGCACCAGCGCCGGTACGGTGAACGGCCACTGCTCCGGTTCGAGGGCCCATAAATGGCCGCCGGTGATCCCGTAAAACTGCTCCATGACATAAAAACCCTGCCGGTACTCGTCAGGCGCAATGGCGTAGGACAGCGCGACAGCGAGGGCCAGCCCGAGCAAAAACACGCCAACCGACACGCCGGTGCGCCGCCGCGCCGACGAAAACACGAGTGCAAAGAGCCACGTGCCGATGGCCGCTGCCGCAAACGCCAGCGCCCATTCGTGCTTGCCGAGCCCGGCCAGCACCCCGGCGGCGAGAAAGCGCCAATGTCCGGGGCTTTGTTCGATATCGCCCAGCGCCAACACGGTTGCAGCCGTGCCCAACAGCAAGATGCCGACGCTGCCGTCGATCTGCGGTTGGATCGACGCGCCAACGGCAAGCGGGGTGGTGAGTGACCACAGCGCGACGCTCAACGGCGCGATTGCCAGTCCCAGGCTCGACCGCTTGCCGGCATATGCCGTGGCCTCGACCGTCAGCGCGATGAGACCGGAACAGCCGAGCAGGAAAATGATCAAGAAGGGCAGGCGTGCGGCGATGGTGAGCCTTTCGGGCGACCAGTGGCCGATAGCGTCGTGCGAAGCGAACAGCCGCCCCACCCGTTCCAGGATGATGTAGGGCATCACTGTCCGGTGGAACGAGGTCAATTCGGGCTTGCTGTCGATGAACCCGACCTGGTCGCGCGGCAAATGCTGGTCGCTCAGCGTCGAGATGGGCACGTTGTTGAGCAACAGGACGGCAAAATCGCTTTCCTCGCCGGCCAAGATATTGCCAATGAATGGCAGACGCACGCCGGCAACGACAACCAGCAGTGCTGCGGCCAACAGGATCTTGAGGCAATACAGTCGGTAGGGAGCCGGCATCATGCGGCCTTGATCGGTTTGTTGCTGCATATGACCGGCGGCGTGGTCCGTTGTCGCGGCGTGTTCGGACGCTGTCAAACAATATTAAGACTACTGTTAGTCCGGCGGGAAGACGAGGCGATTCCTAAACGCCGGAAAGTGCGTGGCGATGTAGTCTGCGGCACCGTCCTTTCCGAGGCCGGTGCTGATGAAATTGATACCCTGATGATAGATCCACGTCGTTGTCACGGTGAACACAACTCCGTTCGTAGCGTGGCCGAGTTTCGCCGCCGCGGCGTAATCCCGCTCGATCTGTGCCAGAGGCTCGCCGCGCAAATCGCCCAGCGCGACTTGACTGTCGTGGCTCGCCGCCAGGAATTGATAATTTGCCCAAAGTCCAATCACGGCCGCCGCCAGAACGCTCCATCCTGCGGCAGGGGTGACCACATCCTTGAAACGCAACCAGAGCGCAGCGAAGACAAGCGGAAGAATCACAAACGGCGGCGCGAAATAACGCGGGAAGTTGTCGCCGTGCCAGCCGCTGGCTGCATAGCCGATCACAATCGCGACCGCAGCCATATATGCGAGCAAGAGTCCAGGCGCCGTTCTGATAAGCCGGCGCAGAACGACCATGATGAAGGCACCATCGACCAGGACGAGCGCGACGACCGGCACGCTGAACGGCCATTGCGCCGATTGCAGCGCCCACAGCTCGCCGCCGGTCCGCTCGAAGATGTTGGTCATTACGTTGAAACCGGCGCGATAATCGTCCGGCGAGATCGCATAGGAGAGGGCGACAGCGAGCGCGAGGCCGATGAGGAACACCACGAAGGCCGCTCCGTTGCGGCGACGGCCGGACGCGTCGATCATGCATATAAGTGCCGCGCCGACCGCGGCGGCCGCGAACGCGAGCGCCCACTCGTGCTTGCCCAGTCCAGCCAGCATCCCGGCCATGAGAAAGCGCCAGAGCGCAGCGGGATGCTTAATGTCGCCGAGCACCAGGAGCGTGGCAGCGGTTCCCAGCAGCAGCACGCCGACACTGCCATCCACTTGCGGCTGAATCGAAGCGCTGACGGCGAGCGGGCTGGTCAGCGACCATACCGTCACGGCCAGCGGCACGAGCGCCCCTGAGGCTGACATACGCTTGCCGGCGCTGGCTGCGGCCTCGACGGTGAGCGCAATGAGTCCGAGGCTGCCCAAAAGAAACATGAAAGCGAAGGGCCAACGCGCCGCGACAGTGAGGCGCTCGGGAGACAAACGCCCCAATACATTCCGCGCGGCGACCGCCCGTCCAAATATTTCCATGACGACATATGGCATTACGGTGCGATGGAACGTCTGCAGAATCGGTTTGCCGTCGATAAAGCCCGCGATCTCCCGCGGCAGATGTCGGTCGTCGAGCGCGGATATCGGGGTGCTGTTGAGCACCAGCGCGGCAAAATAGCCTTCCTCGCCCGCCAGGATATTGCCGATGAAGGGCAGTCGCGCCGCCACAACGAGCGCGAGCAATGCGGTGGCGAGTGCGAGTTTCAGGGCGATGCGTCGGCCCGGCGTCGCCGGCATCATGACGTCTCTTTGGGCTCAATACGGCTAATGCGCGCCGGTGTGACGATTTCGCCGCTGTGCGGCCGACCGCAGCGGATGGCATGGGACCGCGGCGCCATTGCGGCCGAAAGCATCGCCGCGCCAAGCATGAATGTCATGGGCTGCCGATCGAATTGGACGGATGAGTTCCCCGGATTCGGCCGGGAAAACTGTTCTGGCCGCACAGATACAGTCCGGGGTCTGCGGAGGGAAGAGCGCGGCCGGCCGCCCGGAGCCGGATAGCCTGGCTGCCCCAGATGCTGGGCGCGAGCAAATCTGCCGGCCTGCGGGAATAAAGACATCGGTCGGGTGTTTGCCGCTTACCGGTACCGCGAACCCTTCGCAGGGTGGCGGCGTTCAGGTTTTACAATCGCTGTTTGAGCAAGGGGAGACTATCGCATGATCCGGACCATGTTTGCCGCCGCTTCTGCCGTAGCCATCGTGCTCGGCGTCAGCGTGGCCGTGGCGCAGCAGGATGTCATCAAGGAACGCAAAGAGCTGATGAAGCACAACGGTGCTGCGGCCAAGGTCGTTGGCGACATGGCCAAGGGTGACAAGCCCTTCGATCTGGCCGCCGTTCAGAAGGCTTTTGCCACGTTCGAGGATGCAGCAGCAAAGATGCCGGACCTGTTCCCGGCGAGCTCCAAGGACGAGACGGGTGCGTCGGCGGACAAGTTCAGCCCGACACCCAAGGTGTGGGAAGACATGGCGGACTTCAAAGCGAGGTTCCAGAAGCTCGGCGCCGACGCCAAGGCGGCGAGCGCGTCGATAAAAGACGTCGCGTCGCTCAAGGAAGCGCTCGGCAATATCGGCAAGAACGATTGCGGCGCCTGCCACAAGATTTATCGGTCCGAGAAAAAGGGCTGAGCCCCCATCCGATCGTCGTTTGTCTGCCGGGGCGTCCGCAAGGGCGCCCCGTTTGCGTCCGGTCACCGGCGCGGTCGACTTCCGGGGGGCCGCCGCACCGCATAAAGTGAGCGAATCGCAGGACGGAGCCGAAAGATGGATGCGCCGGCGCGGGGGAGAACTAAGCTTTTGCGGCGTCTCGCGATCGTCGCCGGTGTGCTGATTGTTGCGGGCGCCGCCGGCGGCTGGATTGTGACCATTCCGGCGGCCGTCTCGGCCTCCGATCTGCCGCCCTATCAGCCTGATCTCGCCAACGGCAAAACGATGTTTGCTGCCGGCGGCTGCGCGGCATGCCACGCCGTACCCAACGCCGAGCCCGACAAGATCGATCCCACTCGGCTCGGCGGCGGACTGGCGTTGCCATGTCCGTTCGGCACCTTCTATGTCCCCAACATCTCGCCCGATCCCCAGGATGGTATCGGCGCCTGGAGCGAGGCCGAGTTCGTTTCGGCGATGTGGGACGGCACGGCGCCGGACGGCAGTCACCTCTACCCGGCGTTTCCCTACACGTCGTTCCGCCACATGAGGCTCACCGACGTCCGCGATTTGTTCGCGTATCTGAAGACGCTGCCGCCGGTGTCCGGCAAGGTGCGCGGTCCCGATCTCGCATTTCCATTCAACATCCGGCGCGGGCTGGGCGTGTGGAAGCTTCTGTTTCTGCGCGGCGGCCCGTTCGTGCCCGATCCCTCGAAATCGGCGCAATTTAACCGCGGCGCCTATCTGGTAAACGGACCCGGACACTGTGCCGAGTGCCACAGTTCGCGCAATTTTCTCGGCGCCGTCATCGATAGCGAGCGCTTCGCCGGCGGTCCGACTCCTGACGGCAAAGACTGGGTGCCGAACATCACGCCGGCCGGCCTGCAACACGGCGACAACGCCAAGAACCCGTGGTCGCAGAGCGATATCGCGAGCTTCTTGTCCGATGGCCAGACGCCGACGGGCGATTTCGCCGGCGGCGAAATGGCCGAAGTGATCCGCAACACCTCGCAGCTCAGCAAAGACGACCGCACCGCGATCGCCGCATATATCGCCGCGCTGCCATCGCGCCAGGGGCCGACGCCGCCGCCGAGCAAGAACAAATAAGCGGCATGAATACCGGCAGGGGCATTGTTCTCAAGCTCGTCTCGGCGGTGCTGTTTGCCGTCATGTCGGCGCTGATCCGTTACCTCGGCGCGCGCTATCCGATCGGCGAGGTTGTGTTCTTTCGCTCGGCGTTTGCCATTGTGCCGGTGATGCTCGTCTATGCCTGGCGCGGCGAACTCGCGGCGGCGTTGCGCACCGAGTCGCCATTCGGCCAGGCAAGCCGCGGCGCGCTGTCGATCGTCGGCATGTTCTGCAATTTCGGCGCGCTCGCCCGGCTGCCGCTGATCGAGGCCAACGCCATCGGATTTTCCTCACCGCTGATCGGCGTGGCGCTCGCGGCTCTCGTGCTCAAGGAACGCGTGCGCATCTACCGCTGGACCGCGGTCATCGTCGGGTTCCTGGGCGTGCTGGTGGTGCTGGCGCCGCACATGTCAGGCGACGAACTGACCATCGCGATGGCGAGCGCGACGAGCGTGGCCGGTGTGATCTACGCGGTCGCCGGCTCGGTCACCAATGCCGGCACCATGATCCAGACCCGTCATCTCACCAAAAGCGAGCGGACGTCTTCGATCGTGTTTTATTTTTCGGCGATCTGCGCGCTCTCCGGGCTCGTGACGCTGCCGTTCTGGTGGCTGACGCCGACTGCGAGCGAGTTCGCCGTGCTGGCGGCGATCGGTTGTCTCGGCGGTCTTGGCCATATACTTCTCACCGAAAGCTACCGTTATGCCGCGGCCTCCGTGGTGGCGCCGTTCGACTATACATCGATGGTCTGGGCGCTCCTGCTCGGCTACGCGATGTTCGGCGAGACGCCAACCTTCATGGTTGTGCTCGGCTCGGCGATCATCGCCGGCGCCGGCCTGTTCGTGATCTGGCGCGAGCACCAGCTGGCGCTCGCGCTCAAGACTGCAGCCGTGGTGCTGCCCGCGGCGCCCGGCGCCGCTACGACGCCCCGAATGCCTTGAAGGTGATGATGGTGCGCGTGTCGGCGACGCCCGCAATGGTCTGCACTTTCTCGGCGATGAAATGGCCGATATCGGTCGCCTGATCTACGTAAAATTTTACCAGAAGATCGAAATCGCCCGCCGTCGAATAAATTTCCGAAGCTATCTCGGCATCCGCCAGCTTGTTCGCCACCTCATAGGACTTGCCGAGCTGGCATTTGATCTGCACGAAAAAGGGGACCATGCGCGCCTCCGGGCGTAGTATCGTCCTCAGAATAACAGGAAGAACTCGAAAATGCATACACCCGCCGAGCTGGCCGATATCGCCGCGGACGTGCTCGCGCGCGTTCGCGACCGCTCGCCGCGGGTGCATTGCATCACCAATACGGTCGCCCAGAACTATACGGCCAACATGCTGCTGGCGGCTGGCGCAGTGCCGTCGATGACCATTTCGCCCGATGAGATCGTGAGCTTCGTCGCCGGCGCCGAGGCGCTCCTGGTCAATCTTGGAACCTTCGACGAGGAGCGACGCCGCGCCATCGCCGTGGCGCTCGATGCCGCAGGGACGGCGCGCATGCCGTGGGTGCTCGATCCGGTTTTCATCGAACGTTCGCCCGGCCGCACCGCGTTCGCGCGCGAGCTTCTGGCGCGCGGCCCGGCCGTGGTGCGGCTCAATGCGGCCGAGTTCGGTCCGCTGTTCGGCGGCGATCCCGCTGACAAAGTCGCTGCGCGGGTCGCGGAGGCCTGCGGCACGGTGGTGGCGCTGACTGGCGACAATGACATTGTCACCGACGGCGCCAGGCGGGCCGTCATCGCCAACGGAGATCCGTTGATGGCACTGGTCACCGGCATGGGTTGCGCCGGGTCGGCGCTGGTTTGCGCGGCGCTCGCAGTCGAAACCGACGCATGGCTGGCGACCAACGCGGCCCTGATCGTGCTTGGGGTCGCGGGCGAAGTGGCCGCCGAGGCGACGCATGGCCCGGGCCGGTTTGCCAGTTGGATCATCGATGCCCTACACAGTCTCGACCGCACGACTTTGCGCGCGCGCCTAAAGGTCTCCTGATGAAAGTCGATCTTCGCCTCAACGCCATCGTCGACCCGGAACGTGCCAACGGCCGCAAGCTTGCCGAACTGGCGCGGCTGTGCGCCGAGGGCGGTGCGACGCTCATTCAGCTGCGCGACAAGCACAGCGAAACGCGCGCCATGGTCGACGAAGCGCGCGCCATCAAAAAGGCACTGGCGCCATTCTCCGTGCCGTTCGTGGTCAACGACCGGGTCGACGTGGCGCTCGCGGCGGGTGCTGACGGCGTGCATCTCGGTCAGGACGACATGACGGCTGCCGATGCGCGGCGGCTGCTCGGGCCCGGTGCCATCATCGGCCTGTCGGTCAAGAACATCGGCGAAGCCGAAGCGGCGCCGATCGAGCTGATCGACTATGTCGGTTCCGGCGGCGTTTACGTGACCTTGTCGAAGCAGCAGAAGAATCCGCCGATCGGGCCGCAGGGGCTTGCGAGCATCATCGCCGTACTCAGGCGCCGCGCCGGCGAGCGCAACAAGGAGCTGCCGGTCTGCGGCATCGCCGGCATCGATGCGAGCAACGCCGGCGCTGTGATCGGGGCCGGCGCCGAGGGTGTTGCCGTCATCTCGGCACTGTCGCTTGATCCCGATCCGGTGGCCGCGGCGCGCGCGTTGCGCCGGGCCGTCGATGCGATGCTGGCGAAGCGGGGAGCCTGATGACTGTTCCTATCGCGGTCAGCGTCGCCGGCTCGGATTCGAGCGGCGGCGCCGGCATCGAAGCCGATCTGAAGACGTTCTCGGCGCTCGGCGTCTACGGCGCCTGCATCGTCACCGCGGTGACGGCGCAAAACACCAAGGGGGTGTCCGCCATTCATGCGGTGCCGGCCGATATCGTCGCCGCCCAGATCGACGCCGTATTCTCCGATCTTGATGTCGGCGCCACAAAAATCGGCATGCTGGTGAATGCGTCTATCGTCGAAGCCGTCGGTGCCGCCCTCGGTCGTCGCGCGAGCCGCAACGTCGTGCTCGATCCGATTTTGGCTGCCAGCACCGGCGCGGAGCTGTTGCGCGCCGATGCGCTCGATGCGCTGCGGCTGTTGATCCCCAAGGCGCGCGTCTTCACGCCCAATCTGTTCGAGGCGGCGGCGCTCCTTGAAGTGCCGATGGCCCAGGATGAGGGCGAGATGCGCGCGCAGGCGGAAAAGCTGCTGACGCTCGGTGCCAGCGCGGTGCTCATCAAGGGCGGTCACGGCGGCGGTGTCGAGAGCGTCGACCTGTTGGTCGAAGCCGAGAGCTGCGCCCGCTTCGCGGCGCCGCGCGTTGCCACCAAAAATACTCATGGCACAGGCTGCACGCTGGCGTCGGCGATCGCCGCGGGCCTTGCCAAGGGACTTTCGCTCAATGAGGCCGTGGGCGAGGCCAAGGGTTATGTGACCGCCGCCATCGCTGCCGCTGACCGGCTCCATGTCGGGGCAGGTCACGGACCGCTGCACCATTTTTTCAAGTGGTGGTGACGGGTCTTGTTCGAGGCGCTAGCGGTAATGGCGGTCCGGACTCTCAAGCGGGCGCCAAGGACTGCCACGTGACGGGCGACACTGGTGGAGCGGATTTGACATTCGCTACCCACCCAGCCGCAAACTCCGGTAGCGAATGTCAAATCCAAAAGCTCCACGAGCACTTATAGTTGCTAGTGGTCCTTTTGATTCTAACATTCGCATGATGGGGTGCCGAAACGGGATGCGAATGTTAGAATCGGACCACTAGGTTGCTCCCGGTGCGCCCGGCTGCTGCTTCAGCGGATGGGCGCGGGCAAACGCGTCGATCTTCGACAGCTCATCGACGATCCGCGCGAATATGGGAAACGGCGCGAGATCGACGTTGAAAAATTTGGCGCCGGCAGCCTGACTGGCAAGGCAGACGTCGGCAAGCGTGACCGCGTCGCCGTGTGCATAGCGGCCGGTCGACTTGTCCTGCAGGTGTGCTTCGAGCGCGGCGAGCGCCGCCGTATGCCAGTGCCGGCACCATTTCAGCGTTGCCGGTTCGTCGAATTTGAATTCGTGCTGCAAGTATTCGCGCACCCGCGGCACGATCAGCGGGTGCGAATCGCAGGCCACGATCTGCGCCAAGCCGCGCACGCGTGCGCGGCCTTTTGGGTCTCGTGGCAATAGCGGTGGATTGGGATGCGTCTCGTCCAGATATTCGAGGATCGCAAGCGATTCGAACAACGCCGGCCCGTCGCCGTCGACCAGCGCCGGGATCGCCATCATCGGATTGACCGCGCGATACGCCGCCTCGCGCTGCTCGCCCTTCATCAGGTTGACCTGGATGACCTCGTCGGGCGTCACACCCTTGAGATTGAGCGCGATGCGCACGCGATAGGTCGCGAGCGACCGCCAGAATGAAAAAAGTTTCATGTGTTCCCCACTGATCTGTTCACCGCCTGGTCCGTTATTTGCTCCGCTTCGGCCAGAATACGGTCTGGCGCGAGGCGTCGAAGGCGCCGAGGCCTTTGTTGTTGGCCTCTTCCAGTGCGGCCAGCGCGGCTTTCGCCGCCGGCATGTCGGCGCCTTTGGCCGTGCCGGTCGCGACCATCGTGCGCAGGTCCTTTACCGCGTTGGCAATGCTGAATGTCGTGGCGCCTGGGTCGCGCTCTTCCATCATGGCGACGATCATGTCGGCACGCATCTTCAGCCCGTTGTTGGCCCCGTTGCTTTCGACGAACAGGTCAAGCAGCCGCTTCGGCGTCCAGCCGACATCGCGCGCGATGGTGAACGCCTCCGCATAGGCCTGCCAGCCGACCATCAGCGGCAGATTGATCGCAAGTTTCATCGAGGCGCCGGCGCCGACCGGGCCGCAATGCTCGACCTTGCGGCAGAGCTGTTCGAGGATCGGCAGCGCACGCGCCGCATCGGCCGGCTCGGCACCCATCAGACCGAGCAATTTGCCCTGCCGCGCCGGGGCCGTAGAACCGCCGACGGGGCATTCGACGAACACCGCATCCTTGCCGCGCACTTTGGGGGCAAGAGCGAGCTCGACGCTTGGCGGCACCGTACTCATCTCGATGAACAGCTTGCCCTTCACGTCGCCCGCGAGCAGGCCCGAGGGGCCGTGATAAACATCATCGATCGCCGCGCCGTCGGTCAGGATGGTGATGATGATGTCGCTTGTGGCGGCAACCGCGCGCGGGCTGTCCACAACCTTGGCACCGGCAGCGGCCAGCGGCTCAGTCTTAGCCGCCGTGCGATTCCAGACCGTCACCTGATGGCCGAATTCCAATAGCCGAGTTGCGATGGCGCTGCCCATGGCGCCCAGGCCGGCGACTCCGATTCTCATCCTGCGTTCCTTCGGCGCGTTCAGATTGCCGCGGACGATAGGCGATTGCAGGCGGCTGAGAAAGCCGCTTGCGCGTGCGCTGGGCCGATGCCATAGCGTCGCGTTCCGCCGGCACAGGCGAACATTGGGGGCTGGGAGAGCGCATGGCTTCGAGCAAAAAGGGCACCGTCGGCGTTATCGGCCTCGGCATCATGGGTGGCGCATTTGCGCAAAACCTCGTCGCTGGAGGCTGGCGCGTTATCGGTTACGACATCGACCCGGCGCGGCGACGCGCCATGGCGCGGGCCGGCGTCGAGATTGCGACCGACGCGGTAGCGGTGGCGCGCAGCGCCCGCGACATCATCACCAGCCTGCCCAAACCGACCGCGCTCGCCGCAACCGCCGCCGCCATTGCCAAGGCCGGTCTTCCGCACCGGGTGATCGTCGAGGCCTCGACCTTCACGATTGATGACAAGACCAAAGCCGCAGAAACATTGCGCAAGGCCGGACACCTGTTGCTCGATTGTCCGGTCAGCGGCACCGGCGCCCAGGCCAAGACCAAGGATCTCGTCGTCTACGCCTCGGGCGGTTCAGCCGAGATCAAGCGGCTGCGGCCGATGTTCGCGGCGTTCGGCCGCGGCGTCTACGACCTCGGCGTGTTTGGCAACGGCAGCCGCATGAAATACGTCGCCAACCTCCTGGTCGCCATCAACAACGTAGCGAGCGCCGAAGCCATGGTGCTCGGCATGAAAGCCGGGTTGCCGCCGCAGCTGGTGTGCGACTTGGTCAAGGCCGGCGCCGCCAACTCGCGCGTGTTCGAACTGCGCGCGCCGATGATGGTGAAAGACCACTACGCGCCGCCGACCATGAAAATTTCGGTGTGGCAGAAAGACATGGACGTGATCGGCAGCTATGCCCGCGCCATCGGCGTACCGACGCCGATGTTCGACGCCAGCGCGGCGATCTACACCAAGGCGCGCAAGAGCGGCCATGACGACGAAGATACCGCCGCGGTGTGCGCGGTGCTGGAGCAGATGGCGGGCGTAAAGCGCGGCAAGGCAAAGAA
>DASZWK010000441.1:0-3944 GCA_035546235.1 Xanthobacteraceae bacterium
GCGCGGGGCATCAGCCGCCGCGATCACCCAGACCGGAACATCGTGCGCGCTTTGCACCAGGCGACTGCCGGGCGGCAGCCGCAACGCGCTGTCGAGCAGAATGCGCACCGGCGAAGTTTTCTCCATGCCCGGCAGGCGGCACGTCAGCAGCGGATCGTCGGCGAGCGCCGTGCCAATCCCGATCATGATGGCGTCGCTCTGCGCCCGCAGCAGATGCACCCGCCCGTGCGCCGCGTCACCCGTGATCGCAATCGGTTTGCGCCCTGCCGCGCCCGCCTTACCATCGGCTGAGATAGCGAGCTTGAGCATGACGTGCGGCCGTCCATCGCGCATGCGGCGGATGTGTCCGGCATGATCGCGGCGCGCCTGTTCGGCGCCGGTCCCGACGTCGACCGCGATGCCCGCGGCGCGCAGACGCGCGTGGCCCTTGCCCGCAACCTCGGGATTAGGATCCTCGATCGCCGAGACGACGCGCCTCACACCGGCGGCAACGATGGCGTCGGCGCAAGGCGGCGTTTTGCCGTAATGCGAACAGGGCTCGAGTGTGACGTACATCGTCGCGCCGCGTGCCGCTTCGGCCGCCCGCCGCAACGCCTCGGTCTCGGCATGCGGCCGGCCGCCGGGTTGCGTCCAGCCGCGGCCGATGATGACGCCGTCCTTGACGATGACCGCGCCGACCGCGGGGTTCGGCCAAGTGCGGCCGAGCCCGCGCCGGCCAAGCGCCAGCGCCAGCGCCATGAAGCGGCTATCGTTGTTCGAATGAGTGTCCGCGCCGCTCACCGCCGCGCTCACTTGCGCGCGATTTCGGCGGCCTCTTCGCCAGTCAGCTCGGCCAGTGCGGTCTCGAAATCCTTGGCCTCGCGGAAATTGCGATAGACCGAGGCGAAGCGCACATAGGCGACGTCGTCGAGTTCGCGCAGGTGCGCCATCACCGTCTCGCCGATCACTTCGGACGACACATCGCTTTCGCCCATGGTTTCCAGTTCGCGCACGATCTTCGACACCATCTGGTCGATACGCTCGGGATCGACCGAGCGCTTGCGGAGCGCGATTTGCACGGAGCGCAACAGCTTGTCGCGGTCGAACGGCGCGCGGCGGCCGTTGCGCTTGATCACCGTCAGTTCGCGCAGTTGCACCCGCTCGAAGGTAGTGAAGCGGAAATTGCAGGCGAGACAGAAGCGGCGGCGGCGGATGACCGAGGAATCTTCCGCTGGCCGCGAGTCCTTCACCTGGGTATCGAGGCTTCCACAGCTTGGACAGCGCATCCCCTCGCCCTTTCGCCGCCTTGACCGCTAGCCTTCGTAGATCGGGAAACGGCCAACCAGCCGGCTTACTTTCTCGCGCACGCTCGCCTCGGCGGCGGCGTCCTCCTCGGCGCCCTTTTGCGAAAGCGCATCAAGCAGTTCGGAGATCAGGTCGCCGACTTGCCTGAACTCGGCAATGCCGAAGCCGCGGGTCGTGCCGGCGGGCGTGCCAAGCCGCACGCCCGAGGTCACCGTCGGCTTCTGCGGGTCGAACGGGATGCCGTTCTTGTTGCAGGTGATGCGGGCGCGGCCGAGCGCGATTTCGGCCACTTTGCCGGTGAGCCGCTTCTTGCGCAGATCGACCAGCATCAGGTGCGTATCGGTGCCGCCGGAGACGATATCGAGACCGCGATTTTTCAGCGTTTCGGCAAGCGCCTTGGCGTTTTCGACCACGTTCTTCGCGTAAAGCTTAAATGACGGACGGAGCGCCTCGCCGAACGCCACGGCCTTGGCGGCGATGACATGCATCAGCGGCCCGCCCTGCATGCCGGGGAACACCGCCGAATTGAGCTTCTTGGCCAATTCCTCGTCGTTGGTCAGGATCGCCCCGCCGCGCGGACCGCGCAGCGTCTTGTGGGTCGTCGTGGTCACCACGTGGGCGTGGGGGAACGGACTCGGATGGGCACCGCCGGCAACCAAGCCGGCGAAATGCGCCATGTCGACCATGAGGTAAGCGCCCACCGCATCGGCGATCTCGCGGAAACGGCGGAAATCGATGATGCGCGGATAGGCCGAGCCGCCGGCGATGATGATTTTCGGCCGGTGCTGTTTCGCGAGCCGCTCGACCTCGTCGATGTCGATGAGATGATCGTCGCGGCGCACACCGTAGGGCACGACCTTGAACCAGCGGCCGGACAGGTTGACCGGCGAACCGTGGGTCAAATGCCCTCCGGCGGCGAGGTTCAGCCCCATGAAAGTATCGCCGGGCTGCATCAGCGCCATGAAGACTTCGGCGTTGGCCGAAGCGCCGGAATGCGGCTGCACATTGGCGAACGCGCAGCCGAACAGTTTCGTCACCCGCTCGATTGCCAGCCGCTCGGCGATATCGACATATTGGCAGCCGCCGTAATAGCGCCGTCCCGGCAAACCCTCGGCGTACTTGTTGGTCAGCACCGAGCCCTGGGCCTCGAGCACGGAGCGGCTGACGATATTTTCCGAAGCGATCAGCTCGATATCGTCGCGCTGGCGGCCCAGTTCGAGCCGGATCGCTTCGGCGATTTCCGGATCGCTATCGCCCAGCGCGGCGCTGAAAAAGCCTTCGTCCATAACCTTCGCGCTCTGGGAAACCGCCATTACCTCGCTCCTGATACCTTAAAAGCCAACGCCCGCGTGATACACCCCCGCCCGGCCGGATGCCAGCCGGCCAACCCAAGGACTGGGGAATATCCATAAGTAGCTATGCTATATGTAGGCCCGCCCCAAGCTTCCGTCACCCTGAGGTGCTCGGCGCAAAGCGACGAGCCTCGAGGCGACGGCCCCGGACTCGGCCGGCATCCTTCGAGGCTCGCTTCGCTCGCACCTCAGGACGAAGGTCCGGGATCAATCGAACCCGTATAGCGCCTGCGCGTTACCCGAATAAATCTGCCGGCGGCGCTCCTCGCCGAGGCCCGGCGGGATGGCGACAAACGGGTCGTCGAAATCCCAATGCGGATAATCCGACGAGAACAGGATGCGGTCGAAACCGATCGCCGCCATGATCTGGGCGAGGTGCTCGGGATTTTCGGGCTCCTCCATCGGCTGGGTGGTGACCCAGAAATGCTCGCGCAGATATTCGCTCGGCGGGCGTCTGACGTGCGGCAGGCCACTCTTGTCGCGCTGCCAGCCGCGGTCGAGCCGGTAGCCGAGGCTCGGCACCCAGCCGAAGCCGCCCTCGATGAAGACGAATTTGAGCTGGGGAAAATGCTCGAACACGCCCTCCATGATCAGGCTCGCCACCTGCGCCTGGCAGGCCGACGCGTGCTCGGTCATTTCCTCGATATAGAATGACGGCCAGCCGGTGTTGCTGACCGCGCGGCCGCTATAGCCGAACACGTGCACGCCGACCGGCAGCCCCGCTTCGCACGCCGCTTCGTAAATCGGCCAGTAGCGGCGGCGGCCCATCAAGTCCGCGGTGCGGGTGAGCATAAGGACGTGGGCGAAGCGCCGATCACCTTCGCGCTTGCGGATTTCCTTGCGCGACGCGTCGGGGTCCTCGTAGGGCACGATCAGCGAGGCTTTCAGCCGCGCGTCGAGCGCGTTCCAGTGATTGAGCTGAAACTCGTTCGCGGCAAACGCCAATGCGGCCGAGAACTCGTCGTTCTGCTCGCCCTGCCCCGATGGCGACAGCGGGTTCATCACGCCGTACTCGATGCCGTAAAGATCGAGGTGCTGCGCGCGCATGAACTCGTAATTGCTGGCCGGCAGGCCGCCGTCCGGCGGCCACGAGTCGCGCCGCGACGCGAGCGGCTGACCCTTCGGGTAGGGAAAGCCCTTGACGTAGCCGTGGTGCGAGCGCGCCCCATAGGTCTGCGCGTAGTCCCACCAGCGATTGCTCAGGTAGGGCCGCAAGTCCTCAAGCGAACTTTTCGGATGAATGTCGCAGTCGATGATCTGCAGCTTGTTTTTGGCGCTGCGGTCGATCTGCCGGGCTTCGATGTTCAA
>DASZWK010000442.1:0-35747 GCA_035546235.1 Xanthobacteraceae bacterium
CCTTGTCGATCTCCATCAGGTAGCAATCCATCAGCGGCATGGTCGAGCCGCCGGTGAGCGGATTGACGTAGCGCACGCGCCGCGCGCCGTCCTTGCCTTTTGGCGCCGCGCGCACGGCATCGCGCGCCGCCGCCCACGGATAGCGGAAGACCGGCGAGAACGCGGGCGCGTCGCCGCCGAGTTCGGGCACGATATTGGCGAACGCGTAGGCAGCATCGTCAGCCACCTCCGGCACGTCGTGCGTCGGGCCCGGTTCGAACACGTCGGTGCCGAGATAGCGGTGCAGGGGCGCATCGAGCGCGTCCAGCCAGATGATCGGCGCGCTGCCACGGTGGACGTGCTCGTGCCAGGTCCAGCCCGGCGTGATGACGAGATCGCCCTCCGCCATCGGGCAGTCCTTGCCGTCGACGATGGTCGAGGCGCCGCGGCCTTCGATGACAAAACGCAGCGCATTCATGGTGTGGCGGTGCGGCCGCGCCCGCTCGCCGGGCAACAGGATTTGCAGCGCGGTGGTCAGGTTCGTGGTGGTGGCGCCGCTCTCGCCGGCGCTGTCGGTCAGTGTCAGCACGCGCCGTTCGATCGCGGCCGGCGTCGCGACCTTCATGGCATCGTCGACCAGCGGCCGTATCTGTTTCCACGGCCAGTGAACCGGCGGCGGGCCGCCGTCGCGGACCCGGTGCGCGGCGGCGTTTTCCCACAACGGATGCAAGTTGGCGGCGCGCCAAGCGGCGCGGATGTCGTCATAGGAACGTTCGCCGGGTGCTGACTTGATCGGCATGTCGGTCACACTCATGGCGTGTTCTCCGCAAAGGTCGTGCCTCAACTGTTGCCGCCACTATAGCAAAAGGCCGCCGCTGCGACAGACTGCTCCGCACCGTCGGCCTAGCGAGCCGGAAGCCGCCGGTGTATCGTTGCGCGCCGGTTAAAACTTCGCAACGACCGCACGGCAATAAAAATAAACAGGGACGGGGGGGGACGCTGTCGCTTTCGCACCACCAATTCATCGCGCCTGATCGTCTCGCCGTTATCGCAATAGCGCCGCAGCGGAAAGTTCGCCACGCGGCAGGCTCATGGGAGGAGCTGTCATGACGAGCAAAGAAACGATGTCGTTCGGGGTTACGGCCGGGTCGCGCCAAAAGCAAAAACCGCCGCTGCGCCGATGGCAGGCCGCAGCGATTGCGAGTGCCGCCGTGCTGACGCTTGCGGCGTCGGGCGTTGCGGTGCGGGCGGCCGATCCGATCAAAATCGGCATTCTGCTGTCGCTGTCGGGCAATTTCGCCGAGAACGGCCAGCAGACCTTGACCGGCCTGAAGATGTATTTCGACAAGGTCGGCAACAAGGCCGGCGGCCGCGATCTCCAGCTGATCGTCGAGGATACCCAGAGCAAGCCCGACACCGCCGTGACCAAGGCTCGCAAGCTGGTCCAGAGCGACAATGTCGCCGTGCTCACCGGGATCGTCAGCTCGGGCGAGGCGCTCGCCGTCAACGCCTATTCGCGCGACAGCAAGACGCCGCTGGTGCTGTCCGGAGATGCCGGTGTCGACGAGCTGACCATGCCGGGCCCGCTGCAAAATCCATACATGGTGCGCATCACGCAGAACGGTCGTTCGGTCGCATCCGCGGCGGCCGAGTGGGCCTACAAGAAAGGCTGGCGCAAGGTGGTGACGATCGGCTCTGACTATGCCGGCGGCATCGATACCAATTTCTCCTTCGCTCAAACCTTCTGCAAGCTGGGCGGTAAGGTGGCCCAGGCCGAATGGCCGCCGGTCGGTAGCGCCGATTTTGGTCCTTATCTCACCAACCTCGATCGCACCGCCGATGGCGTGGTGGTATTCGAGCCCGGCGCCGACGGCTTGCGGCTGGCGCGGCAATATTCGGAATTCGGGCTCAAGGCCAAGATTCCGCTGATGGATATCTATGCCGGACTGACCTTCGAATCGAACCTGCCGCAGCTCGGCGATGCGACGGTCGGCATGTATTCGAGCCTGTTCTACACGCCGATGCTCAAAACGCCGGAAAACCAGGCTTTCGTCGCCGAATTCGAGAAGCGCATGCATGCGCGGCCGAACAACGAGGGCCCGAACGGCTGGGTAGGCGCGCACGCGATCGTCGATGCGATCACCGCGCTCCACGGCGACATTTCCGACAAGATGAAATTCATTGCGGCGCTGCGGGCGATCAAATTCGATTCGCCGAAAGGACCGATCTCGCTCGACAAATACGGGCAAGTGATCCAGACCATGTATATCCGGCAGGTTCAGATGGTTGACGGCAAGCCGCAGAACATGCCGATCGCTTCTTATCCCAACGTCGATCAGTTCTGGCCCTTCACCCTGGAGGAAATCGAGTCATTCAAATACGGCTACAAGGAATCCAAGGGCTCGCTGACCGATTGCGCGCACCTGTTGGCCAAGAAGTAGGAGGTTCGGCCGGCATCGGGCCGGGACCAGCCGGGGTGTAGTTTTTGATGTAGTTCTTGATGACTTGGGTCATTCACATCCTCAACGGCGTCGCCTTCGGCATGCTGCTGTTTCTGCTGGCGGCCGGTTTGTCGTTGATCTACGGGCTGATGAAGATCCTCAATCTCACGCACGGGTCGTTCTATCTGGTCGGCGGTTATATCGGGCTGACGGTGGTGCAGCTCACCGGCAGTTTCCTCCTCGCGCTGGTCGCCGCGGTGCTGGCCATCGCGCTCCTGGGCGCTGTCATCGAACGGTTCTTTCTGCGCCAATTCCATCTCGATGAACTGCCGCAGACGCTTGTGACTTTTGGTTTTCTCTTCATTTTCTCCGACCTGTCGCTTTGGATCTGGGGCGGCAACCCGTTGATGCTCAATGTGCCGCGGCTGTTTCAGGGCTCGATGCCGATGGGCTACTACGCCTATCCGTATTACCGGCTGTTTCTGATCGCTGTGGGGCTCGTTGTCGCCGGCGGGTTGTGGTGGTTTCAGGAACGCACCCGGCTCGGCACCATGCTGCGCGCGGGCGTCGATGATGCAGAGATCGCGCGCGCGCTCGGTATCAATGTGTCGCTGTTGTTCACGCTGGTCTTCGCCGTCGGCGCGGGGCTGGCAGCGCTGGCTGGCGTGCTCGCCGGGCCGGTGCTCGGCCTCTATCCGGGCGGCGATTTCGAAGTGCTGATCTTCGCCTTCGTGGTGGTGGTGGTCGGCGGACTGGGCAGCTTGCGCGGGGCGCTCGCCGGGGCGCTGCTGGTCGGCATCCTCGACGATTTCGGCAAGGCGTTCTTTCCGCAATTCGCGCTGTTTACGGTGTTCGTGCCAATGGCCGTCGTGCTGGTGATGCGGCCGACCGGCCTGTTCGGCCGCCAATGACGGCGCGGCTGTGGTCCATCGCCGGCGCGGCCGCGGTTCTTGTGCTGCTCGTCGCGCTGCCCGCGTTTCTGCGCGAGTACAGCGTCGCGCTCGCCACCAAGATGCTGATCTTCGCGCTGTTCGCGATGAGCCTCGATCTGCTGCTCGGCTATACCGGGCTCGCCTCGCTTGGGCACGCCGCGTATTTCGGCGTCGCCGCCTATACCGTCGCGCTCTTGGTGGTGCGCGGCGGTGTAACGAGCGGGCTTGCCTTTCCGGCAGCGCTCGCGGCCGCCGCTCTCACCGGCGCGGTGTTCGCGCCGCTCGCGCTGCGCGCCCGCGGCAGCTATTTTCTGATGATCACCTTCGCGCTGTCGCAGGTGGTGTGGAGCGTTGCGTTCGGCTGGCGCACGCTGACCAACGGTGACGACGGCATACCCGATGTCGTGCGTCCCAATTTCGGCTTTTCGCTCGATAGTACGGCGTCGTTCTATTATTTCACACTGGCGGTCGTCGGCATCGCCACGCTCGCGCTTGTCGCCATCGTGAAATCGCCGTTTGGCCGCGCGCTGCGCGGCATTCGCGAGAGCGAGTCGCGGATGCAGGCGCTCGGCTTCGACGTGTGGCGCTATCAGTACGTCGCGTTCGTACTTTCGGCGGCGTTCGCGGGCGTCGCCGGCGCGCTCTACGCCTATTACAACCACTTTGTCGGACCTGAATATCTCTACGTCATCCAGTCGGCCGAGGCGCTGATCATGGTGATCCTGGGGGGTGCCGGCACGCTGATCGGGCCGGCCATCGGCGCGGGACTGATCGTGTTTCTGGAGGACTTTATCAGTTCCATCACGCAACATTGGGTGCTGGTCCTGGGCATCATCTACGTGCTGGTGACGCTGTTCGCGCCGCGTGGCCTCACCGGCCTCGTCAACGATATCCGCCGGCGGCGGAGCGCCAAATGACCGCGCTCACAATCGACAACGTGTCGAAGAATTTCGGCGGTGTTGCCGCCCTGTCGGGCGTGTCACTCGGCATTGAGCCGGGCGAGCGCCGGGTGTTGCTCGGGCCGAACGGCGCCGGCAAGACAACACTGTTTCACACCATCTCCGGCAATGTGGCGCCGTCCGCCGGCCGCATCGCGCTGTTTGGCGACGACATCACGCGGCTGCGGCCGGACCGGCGCGCGCAGCTCGGCCTCGCCCGCACCTTCCAGATCACCAATCTGTTCCCGCGGCTCACGGTGCTCGACAGCGTTTTGCTTGCGCTTGACGGTGCCAGCGGGGGCGGCATGCGGCTCATTCATTCGCCGTCGCGCGATCGCGACATGGACGCGCAGGCGCGCCGGCTTCTTGAGCGCTGGGGTCTGGCCGAGGCGTCATCGCGCATCGTGCGCACGCTGTCCTATGGCGAGCAGCGCCAGCTTGAGATCGCGCTGGCGCTTGCGGGCAAACCGCGCCTGCTGCTGCTCGACGAGCCGACCGCCGGGCTATCGCCGGCGGAAACGCGCCGCGTCGTCGCCATGGTTCACGAGCTGCCGCGCGACATGACCATCGTGATGATCGAACACGACATGGATGTCGCCTTCGAACTCGCCGACCGCATCGCCGTCATGCACCTGGGCCGCCTGATCGCCGAGGGCGACCAGGCCGCGATCCGGTCCAACCAGCAAGTCACCGACATTTATCTCGGAGCGGAATGATCCCGTGCTCAAGGTCGAGGACATTCACACCTATTACGGCGCGAGCCACATCCTGCAGGGGCTTTCGCTTGCCATCGAGCCCGGCGAAGTGGTCGCCGTCATCGGCCGGAACGGTGTCGGCAAGACCACCTTGGTGCGCTCGATCGTCGGGCTGACGCCGCCGCGCCGCGGCCGCATTCTTTTCAAGGACGCCGACATTACCCGCCTGCCGGCGCACCGCATCGCCCAGCGCGGCGTCGGCCTGGTGCCGCAGGGCCGGCGCATCTTTGCCTCGCTGTCGGTGCGCGAGCATCTGCAAGTGACCGCGCGCAGCCGCGGCATCGGCCGCTGGACCTTGGAGCGGATGATCACGCTGTTTCCCAATCTGCGCGAGCGGCTCGGCCAGACCGCCAACAAGCTCTCGGGCGGCGAGCAGCAGATGCTGGCCGCCGGCCGCGCGCTGGTCGGTAATCCCGATCTCTTGCTGATGGACGAGCCCACCGAGGGACTGGCGCCCCTGATGGTGCGCGAGCTTGGTCGGCTCGTCGAAAACCTGAAGGAGACCGGCACCTCGATACTCTTGATCGAACAGCAGCTCGCCTTCGTGCTGCGCCATGCCGATCGCATCTACATTCTCAGCAAAGGGCAGATCGTGCATCACTGCCGTCCGGCTGAGCTCGCCGACGATCACGAGACCAAGTCGCGGTATCTCGGGGTGTAAGGTTGAGCAACATACTGCGCTCCAAATCGACAATTGTCCGGCGAAGTTAAGAAGCAGCGGGTTGAGAACCTCTTAAGTCGGACGACCGCAGAAACACCTACACGTGCGTCTTGTCCGCAGCGCGACGATCCGGCAAAGCCTTCGGTCGAGGACCAGGCCAGAGACCTGTTCCCTTCACCGCGCCGGGCCGATAAGCTGCCCATCATGGACATGATGCGGGACGCATCGGGAGACACGCCTGGGGAGGCGCGTGCGGGAGAAACGGCGGGCGGCATCGCCACGCTCGCCGCCGGCAAGCTTTACGCCCTGCAACATCCTTACGCGCTCGACGGCCGCGTCAGCTTCTATCCGGCGAGCGCGCGCGGCTTCTCAGTCGCCAACTCCTATCTGCTGCGCGAGCCCGACGCCGCCATGCTGATCGACACCGGCTTCGGCAAGGACGAGCCGGCAATCCGCGCCGAGATCGAGCGGCTGATCGAACCCGGCCTGCCGCTGTCGATGTTTCCGCTTCGGCTCAACGAATTCATGTCGATCAACAACGTCGAGAGTTTTGCCGGGCATTTCAACGTTGAGACCTGCTACACCGGCAACATCGACGCCGCACTGTGGTTCGATTTCGGCGCCAAGGCGGAAGGCCGCGACGTTCTCAAATCAATGAAGGTCACCGCGGTGGGCCGCGCCGACACCATCGCGCTCGGCAAGGGCGGCCGCCTGATCGACGTGATGAATGCGCCGATCCGCCTCATCGCCACGCGTTGGCTTTACGACCACGCCACCAAGACGCTGTTCTCGTCCGACCTGTTCACCCATGTGTGGCGCGACAGCGAAAGCGGGCCGTGGCTCGTCACCGAGGCCGACAACGATTCGACTTCGCCCGCCGACATGCGCTCGTTCATGCTCAACACGCGTTACTGGTGGCTCGAAGGTGCGCCGACCGATTCGATCCGCCGCGGCATCGGCGCCATCTTCGACAAATACGACATCGAAACGCTGGCGCCCGGCTACGGCTGCATCCTCTCCGGCCGCAACGTGGTGGCCCGCCACTACCGGATGCTCGATGATTTTCTCAAAGCCTGCGACAAGAGCGTGGCGACCTCGCGGTATGTTTTCCGCGATGAGGAACGCTGATCTTGTTGTCCGTCATCCTGAGGTGCCCGCCGTAGGCGGGCCTCGAAGGATGCGCGGCCCGGGCCGTCGCCCTTCGAGGCTCGCTTCGCTCGCACCTCAGGGTGATGGGTAACAGCCTAAATCGTCTGAAATCGCTTCAAGAACGTGCGGGCGCGGTTGATGGTGCGAGCCTTCAGCTCCGGAGGCGCCTTCCAGGGAAACACCGTGATCTCGGCGTTGGGCGCCAGCGAGGCGATGTCGATCGAGACCTGCAGCGGATGCGCCGTCACGTCATCGGGTAGCACCAGCATCGGCGTCTGGCACGACTTCGCGAACTCGCGCGTCACGCTGTACACGAAGTCCGGCTGCAGCCGGTAGAGGTTGTGCAGATACTTCTCGATCGTCGCCATCGACACATCCGGCCGGCGCTCGAGAAACTCCTTGGCCCAGACGTCCTTGCCGGAGTTGTACATGTAATCCGGCGCTTCAGGCTTGTGCCCGACTGGCTGGCTTATGAGGGCGGCCACGATGCGCTGCGGCGCGCGCTCCATCAGCTTCATGCCGAAGGGGCCGCCGATGCAGTTGCCGAAGAAGAAAAACCGGTCGATGCCGAGATGGTCCATCACGCCGAGCTGATCGTCGGCGAAGGCGTCCCACGGATTGTCAACCGGGATCGGCCCCGTCGACTCGCCGGTGTTGGCGTTGCGCTGGTCCATGGTGATCACACGGAAATCGTTCTTGAACTCCTCCATGATGTTGATCACCGCCATTGTCGGCCAATTGCTGATGCGCGAGTTCAAGCCGCCGCCGGGCGTCGCCAGCAGCGGAAAGCCCGTGCCGATCTCCGCATAGCGGATGCGGACGTTGCCTTTTTCGTAGAACCCGAATTTGAGGTCCATCGCCTTTCCCTTGTCGTTGTCGCGGGCGGTCTTCCTTGTACCATAGAACTTGGACTACGATGTCACCCTCGGAAATCGCGGCGTCAACCCAGCCCGCAAAAGGTGCGTGACCATGCTCGACAAGCCGACGATCAAGTCCATGCTCGACGTACCAGTCGCGCAGCGCATGCCGCGCGAGATTGCGCCCGGCGTGTTCTGGATAGGCGATTGCCTGGCGCAGCGTCACAAGGGCAAGTCCTACCACGGCTACAACGCCGCCTTTCTGGTCGCCGGCGACGATGCCTCGATCCTGGTCGAGACCGGGCATCCGAAGGATTTTCCGGTGATCGAGCGGCACATGAACGAGCTGTTCGCGCGCGGCATTGCGCCGCTCAAATATCTGTTCGTCACTCATCAGGAAACGCCGCATTGCGGTGGGCTCGGCCGCGTGCTCAAGACGCATCCCGATGCGCTGCTGGTCGGCGACGTCAGCGACTATCACCTCGCCTTCCCGCAATACGAACACCGCATGCGCTGGATGAAGGAGGGCGATGAGATCGATCTCGGCGGCCGCAGCTTCATGGCGGTCGAGCCGGTGATCCGCGACCTGCGCACCACCTACTGGGGCTTCGACACCAAGGAGCGTGTGCTGTTTCCGGGCGACGGCTTCGCCTACAGCCATTATCACGAGGATGGCCATTGCGGTCTGGTCGCCGAGGAAGCCGTCTCGCTCGACCTTCCCGACGTGTCGTCGACGTTCGCGGACCTGGCGCTGTTCTGGACCAAGTTCGCCGACATGAACGCCTATTGCGACCGGCTCGATCATTTGATCGCGCGGCTGGATGTGAAGGTGATCGCGCCGACCCACGGCCTGCCGATCACCGACGTGAAGGCGACGGTGCCGAAGGTGCAGGAAGGCCTCAAGGCCGCAGCGCTGATGCCGGAGACGGGGACAAACGAAAAGGCGCAAGCCGGGGTGCCGTAGCATCTCCTCTCCTGCACGCGGGAGCGGTGTTCGAGCCATGCAATTGCGCGCGCGTATTGCTGCGCCGATGCGGCTATACGTTCGCCATCAGCTCCGATTAAATGGTCTCGGCTTTCCAAAAGGCGGGTTTTGATGTGGCGACCGTCATGGGGCTGTACGCGCCGGCCCGAACCGAGCCGCGAATTGCCGCGCGCCTCCGCTATGCGGCAATCGTCCAGAAACTGCATCTGCAGATCAAGAATTGACGAGGCACGATATGATTGCGGCTACGATGGAAGATCTGAAGCAGCTGCGCGTCGATCAGGTCGGCGGGCTGTGCGCGCCGGCCGAATTGCGGCGCGTGTTCGAGGCCTACAAGCGTGGCGAAGCCCCCGAGCAGGAATTGGTCTGCGCCAAGGACCAGGCGGTACGCCACGTCATCGCGCGGCAGCAATCGGTCGGCTATCCGGTCCTTACCGATGGCGAACTGCGGCGTCGGAATTTTCAGGAAAGCTTCAGCGAGTCGGTATCCGGCTTCGAAGTGCCCGCCGAAGACAAATCGATGGAGGGTGTGAGCGCGCAGCCGATGGTTCGCGCCGAACAGAATTTCACCGCGCCGGGTCCGGCGATCCGGACGCGCCGACGCGCGGTCGAACGCCTCGCGCTGATCCGCAACGTGCCGCTCGAGGAATACCAGTTCTCCAGTAAGGTCACGTCGCGCCCCGTCAAGGTCACGGTGCTGAGCCCGGACCGCATTTCCCAGCGGTTCGATTGGCAGAACTCAACGGCCGTCTATCCCGACATGGACGCGTTCATGGCCGACGTGGTTGCGATCACCCGGCAGATCATCGCCGGGCTGGTCGAGGCCGGCTGCCGTTACATCCAGATCGATGCGCCCGGCTATACCGCCTATGTGGACAAGGTGTCGCTCGACCGCATGCGTTCGCGCGGCGAGGACCCGGACAAGAACATGGCGCGCTCGATCGCCGCCGACAACGCCGTCATCGCCGGGTTCGACGGCGTCACTTTCGGCATCCATCTGTGCAAGGGCAATCCACGCACCATCGATCCGGCGACCGGCAACGTCATGCCGCAATGGCATCGCGAGGGCCATTACGATGCGATCGCCGAGCGGCTGTTCTCGCAGCTCAAGCACGACCGCATCCTGCTCGAATACGACGACGAGCGCTCCGGCAGCTTCGCGCCGCTGCGCTATGTGCCGCGCGGCAAGGTCGCGGTGCTCGGATTGGTGACGACCAAGCGCGCCGACCTGGAAAGCCTCGACCTTTTGCGCCGGCGCCTCGGCGAAGCAACGCAACACCTGCCAGCCGAGCAGCTCGCGCTCAGCCCCCAATGCGGCTTCGGCGGTCTCGACAGCATCTCGATCCCCGAAGAGGACCAGTGGCGCAAATTCGAGCGCATCCTGGAAACGTCGCGGCTGGTGTGGGGGTGAGGGGCTGTAAGGCCGAGGTTCCCGTTAGGCTGCCGCGCGCTTGGACGTCCGGCGTGCAAGCGCTTTCTTCACGGGCGGCAGCAGCACTTCCGCGGGAACATGAAAGCGGGCGCGTAGCCGCTGCACCATCGCCATGCTCAACATCTTCTTGCCGCGCAGCACCTCGCTGACGCGGCTCGGCGTGCCAAGGATGGGTACCATGTCGGCGCGCGTCAGCCCGTGCTCGTCCATCAGGTGGCGTATGAGATCGGCGGTACTGGATGGCCGTCGCGGCCATCGATTCTCCTCATAAGCCGCGATCAGACGCGCTTGCGCTTGGAGCCGCGCCACGTCGGCCGGTTTGTCCGATTCCCACAGTTGATCAACAAGAGCGCGGGCGCGCGCCAGCTCGGCGGAGCTATCGATCACCACGAGGGTCGCGTCCATTACACTGTCTCCGCGTCGATACGATCGTATTCCGCATGGGTACCAAAGAAGCGAAGCGCGACGACGCCAGCCTGATACTGAATACGCGCAACCAATCGATAGTCGTTGCCCTTGATGTTGAAAACGACACGCCCGCCCTTGAGAATGCTCGCTTTTGGGTACGACGCTTTAACATCCTCCGGGTTGCGCCACTGTGCGCGATCAACGATATCGAGCCACGCTTGAAATTGTGACCGGGCCGCCTTGATTCCCTTGTGACCGGCGTGATGAGCGAAGTGGTTCTCGGCCAAATCGACACCGATGACGATCATCTAGGCATTATAATCCTATTTCCAAAAATTGGAAGAGGCAGTCATTTTCCTGAGAAGCCGTAGCCCGATGTATGTCTCGCAGGCATTATGCGTTGCTCCGGTCATTTCGTCTGCGGAAACGGCTCCGTATAGAACTCGCCATCGCGGCCGAAATACATTGCCTTGCGGCCGGCGATGAACACTTCGTAGTGCGAGCAACCCGCGCGCATGATACGGCGCAGGAATTCGGCGTAGCCGATTTCGCCGCGCTGAATAGCCTTGACGGCGGCCATTACGGCATCGCTGTCGAACACGGGCGCGATGGCCGGTTCGTCCGTCAGCGGCAGTCTTTCGTCGAACGCCTCTCCGGCGCCGTCATAATAGGTGTTGCGCAGCTTGATCAGGTCGGCGGTATAGGATTTCACGCCGGCGCCGATCAGCCGCTGCACCACTTGCGGAAACGGCGTATCGGCGAAGCTGAGGCTCATGCACTCGGCAATCGTCGCGGTATTCATGGCGCGGACTCCTGTTTGCTCGGAACGATCGGGTCGATTCCGTCAAGCGCCTCGAGCAGCCGGCTCAGGCCGCGCTGCAGCGAAACGACGTCGGCGGCGGAAAGTTTTCTGGCGATGCGGGCATGATAACCGCCGGCCGCCTGGGTGAGACGGTCGAGCGCCGTCTGCCCGCGGCGGGTGAGAACGAGGTGCGGTGAAGCACGATGATCGGGATTGTCGCGGTAGTCCGCGGCGCCGTCGGCGACCAGGAGATCGGCGATGCGCTGCACGTTCTGCCGGGTGACGCCGAGGATGCGCGCGATCTGCGGCACCGTGTGCGGCTGGTCCGAAGCCGCCGCGCTCATCACCTGCCAGCGTGCCTGGGTCTGGCCGACCGTTCGCGCGATCGCCTCGCCGTTGTCGCGCAGCCGGCCGGCCAGCTCATAAATATCGGCGACGATGATCGGCAGCAGGGCTTGAGGATGGCTTCCTGTATTCATGGTTCGATATTGTCATTATGACAATATATTGTCAATATAGAACGCGTCACTGATGGGAAGCGACACGGGCGGCTGGCGCGGCCGCGCGCGCCTTGCTACGCATCGCTCAACCGCGCGGGAGGAGCTTATGGGCTATTTCGATGGACTGACCAGCGGCAGCTTCAAAACCACGCAGGACGGACGGCGGCTGTTCTTTCCGTGGGGCTATCTGGGCCGCGGTTACGTTCTTGCCTCGGACAGCGACGCCGAGCGCCTGCGCCGTCAGCTCAAAATCTATTACATCGTCATGTTGGTGGCGATCGTCGCCACATCGGGCTTCCACGCCTTCATCGCGGCGGCCGCCGTCGCCGGGGCTTGCATCGTCTTCTACGCGATCTGGGCGCGCCGTCAGGTGGCAGGCCTCCAGCCTGCCGGAGAGGCCATGTCGTTCCGCGAGAGTTCGGCATCGCAGGCGCGCGCCTTTGGCGGGCGGGCCCTGTGGCTGTTGGAAATCTGCTCGCTGCTGTTCGTTGCCGGCGGCATCTTCATGTACGTCGCCGACCCGACCAACCGGCCCATGGCGCTGTTTTCAATCATCTTCTTTGGCTGCTGCGCAGCGTCGATTGGCTACATGATCGCGGTGCGCAGGCGAGCGCCATCACCGCCGTAGCGCGGCTCGTTACGGCAGCGGCTTGCCGCGAACATCGGCCGAGCGCTCGATCTTGATCAGCACGCCGATGCCCGTATCGGCGCCCGCATGGGTCTGCTCGCGCGGCAGCAGCAGCTGGAAGATGGCGTCGTGGACCGGCCCGCTCTCGTAGAGTTGCGCGGTTCCGTAAAAGCGCAGGAATCCGGACTCGAGCACGCCGTCGCGCTGGGCCTTGAAATTGGAATACATCACGCAGACGCGATTATCGCCGCCAAGGTTCTCCAGCGCTTGTTTCTTCGAGCGCTCCCAATAGGCGAGATGCCCGTCGTCGAACACCACCATGCTGCCCTTGGGCGAAATGTTAGGGCCGTTCGGTCCTTGCGTCGCCACGAGGCACGGCGCGCCGTCATCCCACGCGGACCTGATCAGGGCTTTGAGTTTTTCGCTGATGGGCATGAAATTTTTCTCCAGCTTGCATTACCGTCCGCGCGCCGCCAGCACGCGATCCACCATGGCGCCGGCTTCGCCCAGATAATTGGCCGGATCGCACAGTTTCGCCAGCGCGGCGCGGTCGAGGTGCTTGGTGATTTCCTTGTTTTCGGCAAGCAGATCGACGAGCGGCCGGCCTGTAGCCACAACCTGTCGGCAGACATCGTAGACCAGATCGTGGGCATATTGCCGGCCGAGATGCGGGCCGAGCCCCATCATCACCGCTTCCGACACGATCAGGCCCTTGGTGATATCGAGATTGCTGCGCATCTTCTTCTCGTCGACCTGCAGGCCGGTGAGCACGAACCGGGTCTGGGCGAGCGCGCCGGCGGCGAAACAGAAAATCTCCGGCAGCACGATCCACTCGATTTCCCACGGTCCGGTGGCGCGCTCGTGGTCTTCCACCATGGCGTCGAGCAGCGCGGCGACTTGCTGGCGCACGACCGAGGTCAGCGCGGTGATATACACCGACGAAATCGGGTTGCGCTTCTGCGGCATGGTGGAGGAGGAGCCGCGGCCCTCGTGGAACGGCTCGTAGACTTCCTCCACCTCGGTCTGCATCAGGAGCTTGATGTCGAACGCGATCTTGCCGCAGCTGCCGGTGACGAGGCCGAGAAAGCAGCCGACTTCGGCGATGGTGTCGCGCACCGTGTGCCAGGCGATCGCCGGTTGCCCGAGCCTCAGCTCTTTCATCAGCTCGGCCTGGACGTCCAGGCCGCGGCCGCCGAGCGACGACAGCGTGCCCGCCGCGCCGCCGAATTCGCCAACCAGCACGCGCGGTCGCAACTCGGCGAGCCGCTGCTTATGCCGCTCGAACGCCGCCAGCAGCGTCGCCATCTTGTAGCCGAAGGTGATCGGCACGGCTTGCTGCAGATTGCTTCGGCCCGCCATGGGCGTGTCGCGATGCTTCTTTGCCAGCGCCGCCAGCGCGTCGGCGATGCCGGAGACTTCGGTCTCGACCAGCGCCAGCGCTTCGCGGATTTGCATTACGGTCGCGGTGTCGGTGATGTCCTGCGTGGTGGCGCCCCAATGGCACCATTCGCCGAGCCCATCGCGGCACAACGCCACGAGCTGCTGCACCACCGGCAGCACCGGATAGCCGATGCGCTCGGTCTGCGTCTTCAGCTTGGCAAAGTCGATCTCGGAGGCATTGCAGTGCCGGCAGATTTCCTCAGCCGCTTCCCTGGGGATGACACCGAGCCGGCCTTGTGCTCGCGCCAGCGCGGCCTCGAAGTCGAGATATTTCTGCACGCGGTTCTCATCGGAGAAAACCTTCCGCATCGCCTCGGTCGAGAAGATGTCGCGAAACACGGCAGAGTCGATCAAGGACGAGGGCATGCGCGTCGTTCTCCATTCATGTCATCGTCCGCGCATGCGGACGATCCAGTAAACGCCGGCGCGGCGGCCGGGCCTCAAGCACGGAGCTTACTGGATGCCCCGCATGCGCGGGGCATGACAGGACTGATATGCGCCGGTCAAGCCCACGCGACGCGTTGACAGCACCAACGGCGTGCCGTTCAAATCATGCGCCATGCCGCTCCCGCCCTTCACCTTGCCCCCGCAGCTCCGCGCCATCCACGAGGCGGAGTATCCGCATTTCTCCGATGCCGAAATGGCGCGGCGCCGCACCGCAATCGCGGACCTGCTCAAGGAAGCGGGCGCCGACCATCTCATCTTCTGCGGCGCCAACCGCTTCGGCTCCGCCGTGCAGTGGCTCACCGGCTGGCCGGTGACCACCGAAGCGGTCGGCGTGTTCACGCCGGGCGAGGCTGACGCCATGTTCGTGCAGCACGTCAATCATGCGCCGCTGGCGCAAAAAATTGCATCGCGCGCCAAGGTCGTCTGGGGCGGCGGCTCCTCGGTCGCCGCGGCAGTGCAGGTGCTCGAACAACGCCGCGCGCAGGCTGGCCGCGTCGCCGTGATCGGGCCGATGACATTCGAGCAGCACGCGACGCTTTCGGAAAAATTCGGCGCCGTCAAAAACCTCAACCGCGCCTATATCGGGCTACGCCAAGTCAAATCGGCGGAAGAGATCGATTGGCTGCGCATCGGCGCGGCGCTGTCCGATCGCGGCATGCTGGCGCTGCGCGACGGTCTGCGCGCAGGCCTCACCGAGCGTGAACTCGGCGACATTGTCGAGCGCGGTTATGTGGCGTTCGGCGGCACCACCGTCATTCACTTCATCGGCGTCACCCCGATGGCCGCGCCGCGGCTCGGCGTACCGACCCAGTTCGCCGCCAACCGCAAGATTGCGGCCGGCGACCTCGTGTTCGCCGAAATCAGCGCCGCGTTCTGGGACTACCCCGGCCAGGTACTGCGCAGCTTCACGTTGGGCGCCGAGCCGACCCAGCTCTACCGCGATCTACACGCCGCGGCGGATGCGGCATTCGCGGCCGTCGCTGCGGTGCTTAAAGCCGGTGCCTTGCCGCGCGAGGTCATAGAGGCTGCAGGCGTCATCGAAGCGGCCGGCTTCACCATCATTGACGACCTGCTGCACGGCTATGGCGGCGGCTATCTGCCGCCGGTGCTCGGCTCCAAGAGCCGGCCGAGCGCCCACGTGCCTAACGAACCGTTTCGGGCCGGCATGGTCGTCGTCATTCAGCCCAACGTCGTCACCAAGGACGGTATGGCCGGCGTGCAGACCGGCGAGATGGTTTTGATTACCGAAACCGGAATCGAGCCATTCCACGCGGTGCCTCGCGGATTTTTGCGCGTCTGATCATCGTTACCGCGCGGTATCCACGGCACGTCCTTAATGGTGTGTGACCGCGATCGTTAAAGATCGTGCGCGTCGCAGCGCGACGCGATCGCGCGGCGCGTGTGCTGAATTCCTCCGCCGTTGTTCGGCTCTCGATTGCAGGCTCAACACGCGGCGCGCTGCGGAGTGAATTCGTAAAGGTTATCTCTCGCATTCAAACAAACCGATACACCGCGCATAAAGAATACCGCTTCAAGTAATCTTCAGCATAGGCCGAGAACCCGCCTTTATTTCACTAATTCAATACCACCGCCGTTCCAAATTGCTTGCGAGATAAACAAGTTCTCGGCGTCAATCAGGGGACCGGCGTGCGTACCAGCACCATCGTCATGGTCGGCTTTGCGGTCGTGTTTGGACTGCTCGCCGTCTTTTTGGCGAATGCCTGGCTTAACAACAGGGCCGCTCAAACAATGCGCGATCTGGCGGCGCAGCAAAAAACTGCGCCGCCGGCGCACACGCTGGTCGTTGCGTCAAAGCCGCTGAAGTTCGGCGACGTGATCACGTCTTCCTCGTTGCGCGAAATCTCGTGGCCCGACAATGCGGTTCCACAAGGCGCGTTCGCCAAGATCGGCGAGCTGACCGCCGGAAAGCGTGTCGTGCTGATGCCGATCGCCGTCAACGAACCAATTCTGGCGTCAAACATCACCGGCCCGGGGCAGCGCGGCACGCTGTCGTCGCTCCTCAAAGACGGCATGAAAGCCGTCACCATCCGCGTCAACGACGTGGGCGACGTCGGCGGCTTCGTGCTGCCGGGCGATCATGTCGATGTCGTGCTGACGCGGCCTGGTGACAAAAAGGTGTCGGTCAACGATGTCGTGCTGCAGGGCGTGCGCGTGCTCGGCGTCGATCAAATGGCCGACAACACCGCCGACAAGCCCGCCGTCGTCAAGGCGGTGACGCTCGAAGTCGACGAGACCGGCGGACAAAAACTGGCCCTTGCTTCCATGGTCGGTACGCTGTCGCTGCTGCTGCGCAAGGCCGGAGAGATCAAGGACGATCAGACGCGGCAGGTCTCGCCACTTGACCTCGTCAACAAGGCGGGCCCGCACGGCACGGCGCAATTCAAGACCATCGTGGTCACGCGCGTGGCCAAAGATTCAATGTCGCTCGATCAGTACAGCGTGCCGGTCGAGCACGACAACAGGGACAATGAGAATGCGCATTCGGCGGCGCTTCCGGCGCGGCAGATGGCGCACGAATGAAGGGTTGGAGGCGAACGAAACGGCAGTTGGGATGGGACGAAAGTTCGGGGACAACAAGCAGCGGCGGGGAGGCCGACGTGAACAGCCAGTATCAAGACCAGGATAACGTCGCCGGCGGGGGCCGGCTTCATCGAGACGGGACCACGATCATCCGGGCGCTGAAACGGCGCAGCGGCGCCGTCCTCGCGGCGGCGCTGATGGCCACGATGGCGCCGCTGACGATCGCCGCGCACGCGCAGCAGCGCACGGCCGTGCTGGGTGCGACACGCGCCAATCCGGTGTCCGTGACGCTCGGAAAATCGCAGGACGTGCAGACCGAGCAGAGCATCGCCGATATCGTGGTGGGCGACCCGTCGGTGGCCGATGTCAACCCGCTCACCGATCACCGCCTGTCCATTTTCGGCAAGAAGAGCGGCACCACGCGCGTCACGGTGTACGGCGCCGACAAGAGGCCGGTTGGCATTTTCGACATTGAAGTCGGCTTCGACATTTCTCCGTTGGTCTCGGACATCGCGCGATTCACCAACGGCCGTATCAGGGTGACGTCGATCAACGGCCGCATCATGCTGTCCGGCACGGTGCCGGACGCCGCCACGCTCGACAAGGCAGTGATGATGGCGCGGCAGTTCGCACCCGATCCAAACAGCGTCATCAACACCGTGCAGGTGATGCAGCAGCAGCAGGTGATGCTGGAAGTGCGGTTCATCGAAGTCGATCGCCAAGCGAGCCGCCAACTCGGCGTGCAGTGGAATTATTTCGGCAACTCGGCGACCGCCAATGTGGGCAATCAGATCACCCCCAATAACCAGGCGCCGCCGTTTTCCGGCGCGCCGCAACTGCCGCTTTCTGGAACGGCAGCCAGCGTCGCTGCCGGCGTGCTGTCGGGTGCGTCGCCGTATGGCTTCCTGCTCGGCCAACTGTCGAACCGGGTGCAGGTCGCCATCAACGCACTCGAGCAGCAAGGCCTCGCGCGCAACCTGGCCGAGCCTAATCTGGTGGCTTTGTCCGGCGATACCGCGAGCTTTCTGGCCGGCGGCGAGATTCCTATTCCGGAAGCCGGTGCGCTCGGCGTGGTGTCGTTCGCCTATAAGCCGTACGGGGTGGGGCTTTCCTTCACTCCGACAGTGCTGCGCGACGGCCTTATCAATCTGATGATCAAACCCGAAGTCAGCCAGATCGATCCCGCCCATGCGGTGACGGTCGCAGGCACCTCGGTGCCGGGGCTGATCACCCGCAAGGCCTCGACCACGCTCGAATTGCGCGACGGCCAGAGCTTCATGCTCGGCGGTCTGTTGCAGGAGACCGGCACCACCGCGCAAGATCAGTTGCCGTGGGTCGGCGACGTGCCGGTTCTCGGCGCCCTGTTTCGCTCCAGCCAATACCAGAAGAACGAGACCGATCTGGTGATCGTGGTGACGCCGCATATCGTGCGGCCGATGTCGCCGACGACCGTCGCCCACACGCCGCTCGACGGCGCCGAGCCGGGCAACGACATCGACTTTTTCCTGATGGGCAAGGCCGAGGTGAGCCCGGCGCTGGTGCGGCTCGCCGCCGGCGCGCTCAACCGCCCGTATGTCGGTCATGTCCTCGATCTGCCCAAAAAGGGAGGCGTCTATGTGTCGGTCAGGGACTGAGCCAAGGTCTGGGTCCAAAGCGCGCTCAACCGCGCCATCGGCACCGCGTCTGATCGCGGCCGCCGTCGCCGCGGCGGCGCTCGTTGCCTCGCTCGGCGGCTGCTCGGAAATGTATTTCGACCACCGCGAGGGCGTGACGTTGGGAGCCGGCGACGCGGTCGCGGCCAACGCGGCGATGCAGACGATCGATCCGTGGCCGGCGCGCAGCCGCAATACCAATATCGCCACCAACGGCCAGCGCATGCAGTCCGCGATCGAGCGCTACCGCACCAACAATGTGACCCAACCGGTTGATCCGATGCAGATCGAGTCCAGCAACCAGGTGCCGCCGACGCTGCAAGTCACGCCGCCCACAACGGGGCCGGTGCAAAGCATCGGGTCGGGGTCTTCCACGACAACGACCGTTGTCTCCTCTCCGCCGCAGCAGGCCTCGCAGTGATCCCTCTGTCCACGCGCCAAGTCTGAGCCAAGTCTGAACCATGCGTAGCGGCCGCGCCATCGCTCCCGGACTCCAAGCCAGAGTGGTCATTCTGACCGCTGACGATGGATTCGAGGCGACCGCGCGCGCCACATTCGGCGCCAGCGCGCAGATCGGCCTGGACGTCATCAACGCACGGCTGGCCGATCGCCAGGAGATCGATGTCGAGGGCGCGACGGTGGTGGTTGTCGATCTCGATACCGCCGACGAAGCCGAAATGCTGGCGCTCGAACGGCTGGTGACGCGCATCGGCAGCTGGCCGCCGATCGTTGCGGTCATGCCGAGCTTTGACGGCGCCGCGGTGCGTCGGCTGATGCAGCTTCGCGTCGCGGACTTTCTGGTCAAGCCAGTGCCGCCGGTGGAATTGGCGCAGACCTGCGCCCGGGTCGCCAAGAAGCCTGCCGCGACCGATACGGCGGAGGCGCAGATTCTCACCTTCCTGCCGGCCGTGGGCGGCGCCGGTGTCACCACGATGGCGGTGCAGACCGCGATGCTGCTGCTCAATTCCGGCGCCCGGGGCAAGACCGCGACCTGCCTCGTCGATCTCGACTTTCAGCACGGCGCATGCGCCGATTATCTCGATATCGAGCCGCGCCTCAATCTCGGCGAAATCGAGCCGCGTCCCGAGCGTCTCGACCGGCAATTGCTCGAAGTCATGATCTCGCAGCATGCGTCCGGGCTGTCCGTGGTGGCGGCGCCAAATCGGCCCGCCGAAATGCGCTCGTTCGATCCGGACGTGGTGACGCGGCTTCTCGATCTCGTTTCGTCGCATTTCGACTATGTGGTGTTCGATATGCCACGCACCTGGTTCTCGTGGACCGACAGCGTCCTGCTCGGCTCCAATCAGCTCTACATCGTCACCGAGGCAACCGTGCCCGGGCTGCGACAGGCCCGGCAGTTGGTCGAGGCCGTTCGCGAACGGCTCGGCGACGGCCCGAAACCGCAGGTCGTGATCAATCGCTTCGAGCAGCGGCTGTTCGCCCATGGTCTGCGTCGCACTGACATCGAGCAAGCGCTCGGCGACTCGTTCCGCACGACCATTCCTAATAACTACGGCCTGGTGCGCGAGGCGATCGATCGCGGCGTGCCGCTCGACGAGATCAAACCGGGCAACAAGATCACCGTGGAGCTGAAAAAGCTGATCCTCCCGCAGGGCGACGGCAAGTCCGCCAATGAGCCGACAGCCGTCGGCAAGAAATTCAAGCTCTCGCTGGCGCGGTCTTAGGGTCAGACATGGCAGGTCGTTTTTCAGCACGCCGCATCGCCGCCCCGGACCTCGCACCGGCGGAAGAGCCCGCGCTCGATGACGTGTCGTGGACGGTGTTTCCCGAAGCCGCCTCCGCGGAACCAGCGGCGCCCGCGGCCGCCAATCCGCTGCTCTCCGACAGGCTGCTCGACGCCAAGGTTCGCCTGCACCGCCGGCTGATCGAGGAGATCAATCTGTCGGCGCTGGAAAAATTGCCCGAAGAGGACATCCGCAACCACATCCAGCAACTCGTCTCACAATACGTCCTGGTCGAACGGCTCGCGCTCAACACTCAGGAGCTCAGCGACTTCGTCTCGGAAATTCTCGACGAGATGACAGGGTTGGGGCCGCTTGAGCCGCTGCTCAAGGACGGCACCGTCAACGATATCCTGATCAACGGCCACGAATGTGTCTACGTGGAACGCGGCGGCATCCTGGAGCCGACCGGCGTGCGCTTCAAGGACGAGGCGCACCTTCTGCGCATCATCAACAAGATCGTTTCCGCGGTCGGCCGCCGCGTCGACGAGTCCCATCCGATGTGCGACGCGCGCCTGCTCGATGGCTCGCGCGTCAACGTTGCGGTGCGGCCGGTGGCGATCGACGGACCGCTGATGTCGATTCGCAAATTTTCCAAGAAGCCGTTCAACCTGAACAAACTGGTCGAAGTCGGCGCGCTCCGTCCGCAGATGGCGGAGGTGCTGGCGGCCGCCGTGAAGGCGCGCGTCACGATGATCATTTCCGGCGGCACCGGTTCGGGCAAGACCACGATGCTCAACGCGCTGTCCGCCTTTATTTCCGAAAAAGAACGCCTGCTCACCATCGAGGACGCCGCCGAACTGCAGTTGCAGCAGCCGCACGTCGGCCGCATGGAAACGCGGCCCCCCAACATCGAAGGCAAGGGCGAAATCCGGCAGCGCGATCTGGTGAAAAACGCGCTGCGCATGAGGCCCGACCGCGTGATCCTCGGCGAGTGCCGCGGCGAGGAAGCCTTCGACATGCTCCAGGCCATGAATACCGGCCACGAAGGCTCGATGGCCACGGTTCACGCCAACACGCCGCGTGACGCCATTTCGCGCCTTGAACAGATGATCGGCATGGCCGGCATGCCGATGACGGTCGCCTCGATCCGCGGCCAGATCGCCGCCGCCATCCGTGTCATCGTTCAGCTGTCGCGCCAGTCCGACGGCAAGCGCAAGGTGATGAGCATCGCCGAGATCACGGGACTGGAGTCCGACATCATCCAGATGCAAGAAATCTTCAAATTTGTGCGCACCGGCACCGCCCCCGACGGCAGCGTGCAGGGGCATTTCCAGGCTACCGGCGTGCGGCCGCGATTTCTGACCGACCTGGTGGCGATGGGGATCAAAATCCCCGGCTCGTATTTCGATCCGTCGCAGCCGCTATAGACCGCCATGTTCGATAGTCTGTTCGCCAACCCGATCTATCTGGTCTACCTGTTCGTGGCGGTGTCGGCCGGCCTCGCCTTCGAAGCGGTCTATCTGTTGGGTTTCTCGACGGCGTCGTATCGCAGCTCGATAAACCGCCGGCTGCAGCTGTCGAAGGAAACCACCAACCGCGAGAGCGTCTTGATCGAGCTGCGGCGCGAGCGCGGGTTGACCGCGGGCGGCAACTATCGGCTCGGCCTCGTCGCGCTCAACCGGCTCATTCTGCAGTCAGGGCTGACCATCGGGTTCACCCGCCTCGGCGTCTTCGTCGCCATCGGCAGCGTGCTGGCCTTCGCCCTCACACTGGTGTTCCGGCACTCGATCGCTGAGGCGGCGATTGCCGCGCTGTTCTGCGGCACGGTGTTGCCGTTCATGGTGCTGCGCTGGCTGCGGTCGCGGCGACAGCGCAAATTCGCCGCGCAGTTCCCCGACGCGCTCGACATCATCACGCGCAGCTTGCGCGCCGGCCATCCGGTGCCGGTCGCCGTCAACATGGTTGGGCGCGAAATGGGCGATCCGATCGGCAGCGAGTTCGGCATTGTCACCGACGAGATCACCTACGGCGCCGATCTGGAAACGGCGATGCGCAACCTCTATGCCCGCATCGGGTCCGACGACCTGCCGCTGTTTGTCACCGCGGTCGCCATCCAGGGCTCGACCGGCGGCAACCTCGGCGAAATTCTGCAGAACCTGTCCGGTGTCATACGCCAGCGTTTCAAGATGCGACGAAAGATTCGTGCGCTCGCCGCCGAGGGTCGCGCCTCGGCGATGATCCTCTCGGCGCTGCCGATCGGCATGTTCTTCGTCATTCTTTGGATGGTGCCGGACTTCTACGGCTCGGTGTGGGATATCCCGCTGACCAAGGAACTGGTCGGCGGCGCCAGCATCTGGATGGTGATCGGCAACCTGATCATGTTCCGCATGGTCAACTTCAAGATTTGATCCATCGGGTGGGCTGAGCGAAACCCACCTTGGTTCACTCGAGACGATGGGCTTCGCTTTGCTCAATCCATCCTGCGGTTAAAGACACGGTCCGACCATGAACCTGATGAACGGCGCACTCAGCCCGCAGACCATGCTCAGCCTGTTGATTTTTTTGGCTGTGGGAACGCTCGCGTTTGCCGCGATGGTGGGGCTGCGCAGCCGCGAGGCGGTTCGCCGCCGCGCCGCGCGCGTTGGCATCGACGCCAGTGACGAGCCGGGCGGCTCACGCTCGCTGCGCTATTCGGGGCTGCGCGCCGCGCAAAAGCTCGTGGACTACGCGGCCAAGCACTATTCGTCGTCCGACACCAAGGACGTCAAAGTCCTGCGCCAGCGGCTCACGCGCGCCGGCATCTACGATCCGCGCGCCACCGCGGTATTCTTTTTCGCCCGGATCGGTGCGGCGCTCGTGCTTGGCGTGACGGTGTTCTTCGCGATGCCGATGCTCGGCTTTGAAGGCAAGTCGCTGTTCTGGGTTTATGTGCTGATCGGCGCTCTGCTCGGCTATCTGGCGCCGAGCTTTTATCTGGACCGGCTGATCGCGAGGAAGCGTCTCGAGCATATGGCGGGCTTTCCCGATTTCATGGATCTGCTCGTGGTCTGCGCCGACGCCGGCCTGTCGATGGAAGCCTCGCTCGATCGCGTCGCTCGCGAGCTCGGCGATTCCTATCCGTCGCTCGCTGCCAATATTCACATGGCCAATCTGGAAATCCGCGCCGGCCGCACCATGAGCGAAGCGCTGGAGCACCTCGGCGACCGGCTCGGCCTCGATGAAGCGCGCTCGTTCGCCACGCTGATTCAGCAGTCCGACGAGCTCGGCTCCTCGATCGGCGACGCGCTGCGGGTCTATTCCGACGATATGCGCCACAAGCGCCTGTCGCGTGCCGAAGAGAAAGCATACGCGCTGCCGGCCAAGCTCACCGTGCCGATGATGGTGTGTATTTTCCCGACGCTGTTCGTCGTTATTCTGCTGCCGGTTATCGTGCGGCTGGTGACGCACAACTGGTGAGCTGCGCACCACACAACATTTAAGACTCTCGCACCGGCCTTAAAACTTTGGCGACCATCGCGGCGGTTCCGTCTCGACTGTCGTTGGAACGCGGCGCAAGAGCGTCGGCATGGGCGATGTGATCTTTATCCTGGCCGCCTGTGCCGCCTGCTTATGGCTGGGCTTTCAGATCGGCGCGAGCAGGACCGAGCTGCGCCGCAAGGCCGACGTTGTCGAACTCGAGCGCCGCTTCAAGATCGTGGACTGCAAGATCGTCGAGCCCCCGCGCAGCGACGCCGCCTGATCGGCGTGCGACTTTCGCACCTCGCTACCGCCAGTTCGCCATCGCAAAAATTTAGGTACGGTAAGCGGCGCGCCGGGCCGTTCGGCCGATACGGCAATTTTCGAAATTTATCAAAGACTTAGATTTGCGGTGCGATCGGGCGTGAATTGCGCCCGATGTTTGCCAAATGTTGATTCCTCGGGCAAAATTACAAAAGCACGCGAAGCACGGGCGCGGACGGGAGAATTCCATGCACCGATATTTCAAGATCATGCTGAAAGCGGCGACCGCTGTGGCGCTGGTATCGAGTGCCGCCGTGCTCACAGCGCCCAAGGCTTCGGCCCAGTTCGGCTTCGAGGGAATGATTCGCGGTGCCATGGGCGGCGGATTTTCTCGCCGCCACCACGGCAGGGTTCATGAGTCGAGGCATCATCGGCGGCATTCGAAAGGCGACGACGTCGATGACGACGATTCAAAAGATTCTGCAAAGGATGCATCCAAAGATAAGGACAGCAAATCGGCCGGCAACGACAGCAAGGCTGACCTCAAGCCGGCAAGCGCCGCCAAGCAGGTCGATGCCGCGCCGAACGAAGGACAGCCGCAGGCCGCGGCCTCAGGCGCGCCGACCTCGTCTTCGAAGCCGTCTGACATGCCTGCTTTCACGCCGTCGCGTTGATCGCACCAATAAGGATTTTGGCTACTTGCTGGAGCCCACCGCGGCGCTGAGCCGGTCGAGCGCGCGTTGCGCGTCGACGCTGCCGTTGCTGGCGGCCTTTTTGTAGAATGCAATCGCCTGCTGATCGCTTTGCGGGGTTCCGAGCCCTTTCTCGTACATGAAGCCGAGCCGGAACTGCGCCTCGGCAAAGTTCTGATCGGCGGCTTTCTTGTACCAGGTGATTGCTGCCCCGTAGTCCTGCTGGCCGACGCCGCGGCCGAAGAAATACATGTCGCCGAGGTTCTTTTCGCTCTTGGCAAATCCTTGTTCGGCGGCCTTGCGGTACCAGTCGACCGCCTGATTGTCGTCATGGGCAAGACCGTCGCCGCCCGTCGCATACAGGACGCCGAGCAGATTTTGAGCGTCTGGATAACCGCCGTCGGCGGCGCTGCGATACAGAGACACTGCCCGTTGCAAATCCTTGGCGGTGCCCAGCCCGGTCTCGTACATGTATCCGAGCCGGTATTGCGCGTCGGGCCAGTTCTGATTGGCGGCTTTCAGATACCATGACAAAGCCTCGAGAGCATTGCGCTCGAGCCCGCCGCGTCCGGAAAGGTACATGTCGCCCAGATTGGTTTCCGCGCCCGCATAGTTTTGGATCGCGGCCTTTCTGTACCATTCGACCGCCAGCGTATCGTCGCGCGGCAGACCGTCGGCGCCCTGGGCGTATTTGACGCCAAGCGCGTTCTCGGCCGCTGGATCGCCGCGCGTGGCCGCCTGAATGATGTCGGGCAAGGCGGTCGGTGCGGCGGATGCCGGCGGCTTCCCCACGGGAAGATTTGCCGGCGCGGCCGGCGCGGCCGGCCCCGGTGTTGCCACCCCAACCTTTACGCCTCCGGCCGCCGGGCTCGCGGGAACTGGAGAGCCGCTCGGCGGGCTCGCTGCGTGCCCCGATGGGGTCGCGGGACGAGCCGTGGCAATGGACGCAGGCGGTCCACCGATCGGCGTCAGAATGGCGACAAGCGCAATCGCGAGCGCGAGCAAGACACTGCCGCCCGCGCCGATCACGATCGGTAGCCGCAGATCGGGCCGGACAAAGGTCAGCCGGTCAACAACACTCGCCAAAGCGCGTGCCGCCGCCGATTGCGGCGCCTGTGCCGGCGCCGGCTCGGGAGCGGACGCATTGATCAGCCGGGTTCCTTCATAAACGATCTTCGGCGCGTCGGTGCGCAAAGCGTCGGCGCCGAGCGCGTCGCTGAATTCCCATGCCTTGGCAAATCGTTGGTCGGGATTTTTCGCCAGTCCGCGCGCCAAAGCGGCATCGATCCGGCCATCGATCCCCGGCAGCCGCGAGCTCAGTTTGGGCGCCCGCGTTTTGATGTGCGCCTGCATGAGCGCGTAGTCGGTGTCGGCCTCGAACGGCACCGCGCCGGAGAGCATTTCATACAGCGTTATGGCCAGGCTGTAGATATCGCTGCGGCCGTCGGGCTCCTCGCCGCGCACCTGTTCGGGCGACATGTAGGCCAGGGTGCCGAGCGCGCCGCCGTCGCGGGTCAGCCGTTGTGAACCGCTCACACGCGCGATGCCGAAGTCCATGATCTTCACGGCGCCGCTCGTGGTGATCATCAGATTGGCGGGCTTGATGTCGCGATGGACGATGCCGAGCGAATGCGCATAGCTGAGCCCGTCGGCCACCTGTGCGATGATGGCGAGGCTCTCCTTCGTGCCAAGCCTGCCGCCGCGCTTCTTGAGCAAATCCTCCAGCGTTTCGCCGCGCACGCACTCCATAATCAGGTACAGATTGCCGCCGTCGGCCAAAAGATTGTAGAGGGTCGTGATGTTGGGGTGGGTCAGCTTGGCGAGACTGGTCGCTTCGCCGCGAAACCGATCCACAAAGCTCTTGTCGTTGAGCAGTTCCGGACGCAGCGACTTGATGGCGACTTCGCGCTCCAGAACGGTATCGAATGCGGCGTGGACCTGCCCGATGCCGCCGGCGCCGAGCAACTCTTTGATCTCGTACTGACCGACCATTGTCATGGCGCGTCCGCGTCCCGCCGGCGACAGTTCAACGGCAGCAAGATTTGATGAAAGTCCCCCGCCGGCGCTCTGCCTTGGCCAATTCGGTCAACGTTCCAGGGCAGGCGAGACGTGTCGGCGCGACCAGCTTTAACTTCATTGCTTACCTGATTGTTGCTTCTTATCCGGCCGGCCGTACAGGTCCGACGGCGACAGCACCAGCGACGGATCTGCGTTGCTGCTGTGCGGCGGCTGGGCCTCGGCGGACTGACTGGACGGCGGCAGCTTGTTCTCGATCGGCGCGGCAACGCTCCGGGCGGGCCCCTGTGATGGCATCAAAAACACGAACGCGACGGCGAGGCTCGCAATCAAGGCCACACCGCCCGCGATGGGCACGATCGTTCGCAACGGCAGGCCCATGATCTTCGTCGGCTCTGTCGCGCTCAGAGGCGCCTTCACCATGTTGGTCAGCGCCGCGCCGAACCCCCCGGCCGAACGCTTCGGCGCCGCCTTCGCGGCGTTGGATGCGGACGCCGGCAGCGTGCGGTTCACTCCGGCCGGCGGACCGTCAGGTTTCTTGTCCAGCGCGCGGTACGATCCGGATGGCCGTTCGGCGGCCTGGTACGATCCCGAAGGTCGTTGCCGCGGTTTGCTGTTGGCAAGCTGACGCCGCCGCTCCTCCGCCGACAATATGGGCTCACGCAGTGCGCTGACGATCGTGGCGCAGAACTGCGCGACCGCCTCCAATTGGGCCGGCGACTGGACGTCCGAATAACGAAACAGTTGCCAGTCGACGTATTGCCGTTTGCCTATGACGGAGAGCACCGGATGATCCCGCCACTGCGCTTCGTCTTGCAGCGCCGCAACCGGCACGTAGAGGATCGGAAATATCAAATCGGTGCGCGCCATCGCTCTTTCACGCGCCTGGAAGGCATCGAATTCGAATTGGCAGTAACGGCTGTTGATCATCCGCGGCGTAACGATCGGAATGAAAAATGCCGACTGAGTCACTGCGTTGTTGATTTCCGTTTCCCAAAGTTTCCCGGGCGCTATCGCCGCCTTGTCCTGCCACAGCCGGAACGTGGCCTTGGAGCGTCCGAGTTGCGCGCCCAATTCCTGTTGAATGACCTCACGCAGCGCCGAGAGCCGCCCCTTGTAAGCCTCGTCATCCTCGCGCGAGTAGCTGAAGAAACCGACGATTTCTGGAAGTTCAGCCAGTGTGGACATGGTGCCGGCCTTGCTAAGACAGATTCACTTTGCGTGTTTGCCGTGAACTTCGATCGGTCGCTTCATCGCTGACATATTTGACGCGCCGCGTCGTGCCGGCGGGGTTTGGCGATTCATCGGCGGTCGACAGGTCGGTCGCTGCCATCAGCCTGAACACGCCGACCGACACGTTATCGGGCGCACCGCCCGCATGAGCCGCATGGATCAGCGCCTCGCAAGCCTCGTCGGGTGGCAGGGTTCCGGCGTGCTGGGCAATGATCCGGTCCGGCACCACACCCGTTAGCCCATCGGTACACAGGACCACCACATCGTCGGCCGCGAGCTTCAACGGCTCGGACCAGACAACCGGCACGACCTCCGCATTCGGACCGAGCGCCTGGAGAATGACATTGCTGACCGGGCTGTTGCGGGCCTCTTCCGGACTGAGTTGGCCCTCGCGCACCATCTGCGCGACCAGGGTCTGGTCCTCGCTGAGTTGCGTCATGGCGCCGTCCCGCAGGAGATAAGCGCGGCTGTCGCCCACATGGGCGAGCCATGCATCGCCGTCGCAGATCGCGACAGCCGTGCATGTCGTCCCCATGCCCTTGCATTCGGGATTGTTCTTGGCCCAGTCCGCGATGGCGCGATGGGCGGCCAAGAACGCCGAGCCGAGCACGTGCGGCATCGGACCGGTCAGCTCGTAATAGACGCGGCGCACGGTCTCGACGGCGATTTCGCTGGCGACTTCGCCGGCGGCGTGACCGCCCATTCCGTCCGCCACCAGCATGAGACTGCCGCGGGCTTCCATCGGGTCGCCGGGCTGCGGTGTAACAAAAGACACGCGGTCCTCGTTGTGCGGGCGCACCGCGCCGTTGTCGGTCCGCATGGCTCCTTGCGGATGCAGCCGGCGCGGCGTTCGTTCGCTTCGTGACACGCTTGGCCGCTCCCGTCAGTTGGCCCCGGCCTGCTGCGGCTGCAACAGCTTAATACCATCCTGGATCGGCACCGCGAAGCTGACGCGCACGCCGTTGACCGACCTGTGATAGGTGAAGATGCCCACGGCATGCCCCTTGGCATTGAACACCGGGCCGCCGCTGTTGCCTTCGCCGGTCGAGTTGATGCTCAATTGGATGGCGTCATCCGCGGTGCCGTAAATGGTCGCTTCGCCGCGTTCATGAAGGTGGGTACCGAGCCGCTGGACGATGCCTTCCGACATGGTCGGCAATGGAATGAGTTCGTCGACCTTCTCGGTATTGCCGCCTTGAATCGTCGTCATGCGGAAGAAGGTCTTCGCCGAGACTTCGGGATAGCCCATCGCCACCACACGATCGCCGACCTGGATCGGATCGTCTCCGCCCATCTCGATCGTCTTTAATCCCTCCGCAGTCTCGATCTTGATGACCGCAACGTCGGCATCGGTCGAAGAGCGGACCAGCTGTGCCTGGATGCTGGTGCGAGTGCCCGGGAAGCGCACCTCGAGCGCCTCGTTGCGGCCGGAGAAGAAGTGCTTGGTGTCGTTGTCTCCCCCGAGATAGGTCGCATTGTCGTCGGAGAACACCGGGGCCCCATTGTTGGGTATCCAGTTCTTGAGACTCTCGAAGTCGCTGCTGCTCAGGAGCTTGCCGACCGTCACCTGATGTTTCTTCGAACCGAAGGTGTAGATCGCCGCCTTCTCATAGCCGGCGAGTTCTCCGAGATCGTTGTAAGGTGTGAGCCAGCCGGCGGCCACGTGCTTGTTGGTGAGAATGAATCCGGTTTTTCCGACGACGAAACCCGACGCCGAGGCGCTTTCCCCGATCGGCAGGTTACGCCGGTTGTCGTCGTCGAGCGTGAGCCAGCGATAAAGCGTATTGCCGACCTTCACGAAAGCGGGAAACAAGCCGTCTTTTGTCTTGACGACTTTCTGATACACCGGCTTGCCGGTTGTTTGATCGAACAGCCGCCAGCGCATTTCGATGTAGACCACCGTATTTGCATATTTCTCGCCGACGTCCTTCGGCGACATTCCCAGGCTGCCGAGCGCCGTCTTCACGGTGTCATCGGCGGATTTGCGGATTTCCGTGGTCTGTTCCGTGATCTGCGTCGCCGCAACCGAAAGCGTGTGCCGGTAGAACCAATATCCGACGACAGCAAACACGGCGATCAGGGCGGCGAGCGAGCCCATCCAGGCGCGGCTTGTCGATTTGCGCTGCTGCGAAAGCATGTGCAGCACGGTGTTCTTGCCGACGCCGACCTTGGCGGGGATTGCCCCGGTCGCTCCCGCCGGATCCATGTCCTTGGCGTCTTCAAAGGCGACGGACTCGCGCGTCGCCGATGGGTCGCCGGCGACATTGGCGATCGCGCGGGTAACGGTCGTGTCCATGGCGTCAATGACGCGCGTTCGCGACGCCCAGTTGGCGGGACGCGGCTGCACATCGAAGCTGAACTTCGGACCGCCATCGCCAAGTTCGATGACGTCCTCGGGCGACATTTCGACTTCCCCGGTGAGCGGCTGGCCGTTGAGGAACGTGCCGTTGCTGCTGCCGAGATCGCGAATCCGAATGACCGGGTTATCACCGCCCTCGACGCGGATCGTCGCATGGCGGCGGCTGACGACGTCATCCCGGCGCTGATCGAATGCTATTGTCGAGGTTGGGTCGCGCCCAATCGTGATTTCGTGCAGATCCTTGAGCGGGATCTGCTCGACCTGATTCGCCTTCGACCCGCTCAGGTGCCGAATGACGATATGCGCCTGTGAAACTTGGCTCACGATGAACCCCCTGAAAGGTGTGCGCCAATATTAGGGCAGCTTTGGCCGCGGGGAAATCAAAACTGGGCCCTTCGCGCCCTGTGAGGTTAATACCCGGGCGCTCGCGGTCTGGTACACGCAGCCAACAGGACACGCACGGATCTCGGTCGCGAAGCGGCAATGGGTGGCGAAACGCCGGAGTCCGCAAGGGCCGTCCGAAGCGCTTATGCGAGCAAAATCAAGTGCATGCCACGGTAGGACTCGAAGACGGCCCGCAATGCGGCCAGCCAGTCGAGGGCGACGTGCTAATCAGAAAGCAACCGGCCGGATTCCGGCTTCGGGATCGCTAATTGCCCTGAACCAGCAGATAGCCCTCGATCGGCCGGGACCGGACGTAAAGGTGTACCTTGTCGATGCCGGTCTCTACGCTGTCCTTGACGACCTCATAGCGCGTGCCCTTCGCCGGCTGCCTGCAACCTTCGACGGTATGATAACTGGCCTGTTTGTTGTGGATGACCGCAAGGTACTCTGGAAAGTTCGATCGATCCCGACAGAACAGTTCGCCGCCCTTGGTCGTGAGAAATTCCGCCTGGGCATTCGTCGCGACAGTCATCGCCAACACCAACAATGCAATTGGCAGCAAGCGTCCCACGTTCATCTCCCGGGTTGGCCCGCTCTTAGGATCAGAGATAGAGACTCTTCATCAGATTTTCCGGATAGCGCAGCCCGGCCGCGGCGCCCACTGGAATCGAATCGGACAGTTGCGCGAGATCGTCCTCGGTCAGCCTGACCGAGAGCGCGCCGATATTTTCGATGAGTCTTTCCTTCCGCTTGGTGCCGGGAATCGGCACGATGTCGGGGCCGCGCGCCAGGAGCCACGCCAGCGCCAGTTGGCCGAGCGTGCAATGCCGTTCCCGCGCGATCTCTTCTAGACCGCGAACGAGCGCCAGATTGTGCGAAATATTCTGCGTGGCAAAGCGCGGATGCCGCCGCCGCGTGTCGCCGTCGGACATGGTTGTCTGGTCGTCGACGACGCCGGTCATCAATCCCCGCCCGAGCGGCGAGTAGGCGACGAAGCTGATGTTGAGCTCGCGCGTCGTCTTCAAGGTCTCTTCGGCTTCGGCCCGGTAGAGCAACGAGAATTCGTTCTGCACGGCGGCCAGCCGGTGAACCGCATGAGCGCGGCGGATAGTCTCGGGCCGCGCTTCGCTGATACCCAGCGCGCGGACCTTGCCCTGCTCGATGAGACGCCCCATGGCGCCAACGGTGTCCTCGATCGGCACCGTCGGATCGATGCGGTGCTGGTAGTAAAGGTCGATCGTTTCGACGCCGAGACGCTTCAGACTCGCCTCGCACGCCTGCACCACATATTCCGGGCGACCGTCGGCGACCTTGCCGCCGCGGCCGCCGAGATTGCCGAATTTTGTCGCCAGCACGATGCCGCTGCGCCGTCCGGCAATGGCCTTGCCGACGAGCGTTTCGTTGTGGCCGTTCCCATAGGCATCCGAGGTGTCGAGCAACGTAATGCCCCGATCCAGCGCCTCATGGATGAGTGCGATGCCCTCGTCGTCGTTGCTCGTGCCGTAAGTGCCCGAAAGCGACATGCAACCTAGCCCGATCGCGGACACGCCGATGCCCGAGGAACCGAGCGAACGGGATGGCAGGCTCTTGCCGTTGGTCATTTTATCTTCTCACGCTTTTCCAATGGTCTGCTGGTCCGCTTATTACGCCCTTTCTCCCAGCCGCGACAGTCGTTATCTCGACCGCGGGGGAGAGCTGTTCGGCCAATTTTCCGCCGGTCGTTGTGGCCGATCGATTTCCTAATTCGCCATGACGTGGACTGCATCGGCCGCGATTTCTACCGAAACTAATTTTCCAGCTCCGATATTCATCGCATGCGCCTGCGGCGCCAGGAGATAGCCCTTGAGCGGAAAGCCGCAGTCGACTTCGACCGTCACGAGCGGGTTGAGGCTCCGCACGGACGTGACGAGACCCTCGAACCGATTGACCGCGAACGACGGCGGCTGCTCCGCTTGAGGCGGACCGATTGTCACGTGTTCGGCCCGGATTGCCAGGCAAACCGGATCTCCAGCAGCGGCCACCATCGGCCCCGACGCGCGCAGCATTCGATCGTCGATCGCAAGCACGGTCAGGGTGTCGGTTGTTTCGATGACCTGCGCCTTAAGGATGTTTTCGACACCGAGAAAGCCCGCCACAAAACTGCTCACGGGCCTGCCGAAAATGTCCGCCGCCGGCCCGTCCTGCACGACGGCGCCCTCTCGCAACACCGCGATTCGATCGGCGAGCATCATGGCGTCGGCATGATCGTGCGTGACGAAGATTGCCGGTATTGAGAGCGTGCGCAAAAACGAAAGCAAATCCCCGCGCAATTGATCGCGAGTCTGCGTGTCGAGGGCCGCGAAGGGCTCATCGAACAGGAAGAGATCTGGTTCGCTTGCAAGCACGCGGGCAAGAGCCACCCGCTGCTTTTCGCCGGGGCTTAAATCTTCCGGCCAGCGGTGAGCGAGATGGGCGACGTCAAAATAGGCAAGCAGTCCCTTATCATCCCGAGGCACCGACAGGGCCTTGCCGGTTTCGATGATCTTGCGGTCGGTACGGCGAGCGATCGCAATATTCTGTGCGACGGTAAGGTGCGGAAAGAGCCCGAAATTTTGCACGACGTAACCCACATTTCGTTGCTCAGCCGCGAGCGCCGTCACATCTCGGCCGCCGATCAGGACGCGACCGCTGTCGGGGCGATGAAAGCCCGCGATGATTTCCAGCGTGACCGACTTTCCGGAGCCATTAGGGCCGAGGATGACAAGAATTTGCCCGCGAGAAACGGTGAGATTGAGACTTTGCAGTCGAAAGGCGCCCAGCGTCAGGGTCAGCGCTTGGAGCGCGACATCGGTGCTCATCGGTTCTCTCGCCGCGGCGTACCGCGCGAGAGCGTGCGCAAGATTAGGAATAAGGCAAGCGATACGGCCAGCAAAAGCACCGACGCGCCTGCTGCCTGGTCGAGACCGAAGCGAAGGAACAACTCGTAGATTTTGACCGGCGCCGTCATCGGGTAATAGGCGAGAATGACGACCGCGCCGAATTCGCTGATCGAGCGGGCGTAAGTCAGCGTCACGCCGGTCATGATGCTGCGTCGTGCCAGCGGCAGCGTGATGCGTGCAAAGGTTCGCCACGGGCCGAGACCAAGTGTGCGTGCGATTTTCTCCAAGCGCGGATCGACCGCCTCGAAACCCATACGCGCCGCGTTCACCGTGTAGGGTGCCGAGACAAACAGCATCGCCGCGACGATGCCGGCGAGCGTGCCCCAGAATTTGAGACCGACCAGCGCCTGCAGGGGAGCGCCGAGCACGCCCTGGCGGCCGAGCACCATCAGAAGGGCGATGCCCGCAACAGTGTGCGGGACCGCAAGCGGCAGATCGACCAAGGCGGCGACCACGCTTTTGCCGGGAAACGTCGTGCGCGCCAATCCGTAGGCCAGCGGTACGCCCATCAATGCGGCGATCGCAGCGGACAGAAACGCCCCTTCGAGGCTCAGCGCGATGGCGTCGCGCACATCGCCCATCCGGGCGACGCTTGCCAGGCTCTGTCCCGATTGCGACAGCGCGAGCGCGATCAGCGGAACAACGAGAAATGCGACAAGGATGGTCCCGAGAAACCAGCACAGCAAATAAAGGCCGCGCGATTGGCTTGGCGCACGGCGATCCCAGCGTTTTGCAGGCCGTTGCAGCATGGGAATATCGTCAGCCGTCTATTGCCCGCTTACGAAGCCGGCCACGGCTCAACCAGCTTCTTCAGCCCGGCCGGCATCGCCTCGACATGCACGGCGAAGGCGGGGTTGAATTCGCCGAAGCCGTTATTTTTCATCACCGCTTGGCCCTGCGGTCCGAGAAGCAGAGCGACGTATTTCTCCGCCACGCCGGCATTCGTACTGCCGTTGACCATGGTCACGGCATAGACAATCGGCTTGCCGGCGAGATCGCCGTTTTTGGTGTGGACGATGCCCTGCTGATAATAGGCAGCTTGCGCCGGATCGCTGAGATTGATCTTGCCTGGGAGATCGATGAACTTGAGATGGTGCTGCAAGGCGTCGGAGCGGTAGATCGCCAGATAATCGATCTGTCCAAGCTGGAGAGCGGAAATCAACGAAGTTTCCGTGTCGCGCATATTGGTGAGCGGCGCATTGGCAAGGACGCGCTGCTCCAGTCCAGCATCGCCATAAAATTTCTCTGCGAGATTGAGCATCTGCACGGTCTGGTAGCCGGACGGATCGGTATCCGGATTGGAACGGCCGATCTCGACGCCTTTGCGCGCCAGTATTTTGTACCAGTTCTGCGCGTTGATCTCGCCCGCGTATTTGCTCTTATCGGTGTAGACGAAGGTAATCGCGTTGCGCGCAAAACCCGCATACCATGCGGCGTGCGGCGGATGACCGAACATATATTTTGGGATGACGTTGTAGTCGGCGACAGCCAACAGATCGGCATCCTGATGCAAATCGGTGATCTTCTTGGCCATCATGACGCTGCCGCCGAATTGGGCTTGCACGGTGACGTTCGGATTCTGCTTCTCGAAGATGGCGCTGACTTCCTTGAACGGCACCGCCAACGTGCCGGCGGCGAATATCGTCAAGACTGTGGGTTCGGCTGCTTGCGCTCCGAAAACCGCCATTGAGGCGCTGACAAGGATGCCACATGTGCCGAGTGCAAGTCGTATCGCAAGGTTCATGATTGACCTCTTTTGGGAAGAAGCAGGCTTACCATTGAAATCCCTGCTCGCCATCATCGGCGCGCCGGAAACGACGTGGCATATTGTCGCTTTGCGGCAGCCGGACGCTCAGTTGCGCATGTCGCTTCGGCGCAAGGAAAAGGCGCCGGCCGGCGACTCGACCGATAGCGAAAACAAACGGAACCGAGCGCCTGCGCGATCCCGATGTGCGAATCAAGGACTTTTGACTCGCGCAAATTTGCATACACCTTCGCGTTCGCCGAAAGCGCGGCGAAAAGTATTGTTGAATCAAATAGAAACGCGCGCCAAATGATTCGGCTTGACTCTGCGCACACGGCGACTAAAAGCGCCGGCCTCTCGCTCTTCGTGCAAGGACGTCAGACGGTGACTCCGGCTGGCGGGAGCGGGATGCGGTGCCCGCGAGCAAAGGGTTCGTCCCCGTTGCACTC
>DASZWK010000443.1:0-20999 GCA_035546235.1 Xanthobacteraceae bacterium
TCGGAGAAATGTCCGGCGATCGGCGTCATCAGGAAGCCGGCGGCCTGCAAGGAGAACATGCAGACGCCGATCCATTTCGGCGGATAGCCCATCTGCCGCGCCAGATAGAGCGGCAGAAACGTCAACAGCGCGCTCTGCGTCATGGCCCGGAACGCAGAGCCGAGCGAAATCATGACCAGCGTCTGGTTTCTCAGGAGTTCGCGCAGATCATGCAGGCGTTTGGCGAGTCCCGCAGAAACCTTGCCGCCGCCCGCGTGCTCGCTTGCGACATTCATGCCGCCGACCAGCACCAGGATGACGCACGCCATCAGGATGCCGGGAACGATGTTGACGACAACGACGTTGCGCCAGCTCATGCTGGCGAGCAGCACGCCGGCGGCAAGCGGCGCCAGCGCATCGCCGACATTTCCGCCCATGCCGTGGATCGAGACGACGAATCCCTTGCGCTCGGGAAACGCGCGCGCCAACAGCGGGATCGCGGTCGGGTGCCAGAAATTGTTGCCGATGCCGACAAGACCGGCGCAGGCGAGCAGCGTCCAGTACGAGTGCGTGAAGCCCATCAGCAGATAAGGTGCGCCGACCCAGCACAACGCCAGCGCCATGAGCAGGCCCTTGCGCGGCACCGAGTCCGCGATCATCCCGCCCGGAATGTTGGACAGCGCGCCGCAAATGAACTGGCAGGTCAGGATCGAGCCGATCTGCTCATAGCTGAGATGCAGCTCGTTGCCGATCAGCGGCAGCAGCAGATAGAACGTCGCCGGATACCAGTGCGTCAGCGTATGGCCGAGCGTGATGAGCCAGACATCCGCGAACGATCGGGTGGCGCTGCTCGGCGCAGATACGGCAAGCGTGCTCATCCCGGCTGTGCTGCTTCCTGTTGGGGATTCGGCTTGAAATTTCTCTGTAGCATCCGGTATTTGGCACCGATTTTGCTGTCAAGCCATTTTGTCGCAGGGCGCGCCACGACATGCAATTTTGGCGGACGGCAAAGACGCGCGCGCATGGCGACCACCCCGTGCGACACGACGTCGACACAGATGCTTAACAACGTCTGCTGCAAGAGAGCGGCCTACCGCCCACAGGCCGCGGTGAAAAACTCTCACCGTAGGTGAAGCGCTTCGGCGTGAGAAAAAAGCCGAGCGGATAAGTGGAATGCGTCAGGCCGCCGCGACGCGCTTCTTGACCACTTCGCGCTTGAGATCGAGCACGCGCGCCGACAGTTCGCCGTCTTTGGCTTTGAGCAGAAAGGCGTCGAGCCCGCCGCGGTGATCGACGGTCTTGAGCGCATTGGCCGAAATCCGCAAACGCACCGAGCGGCCCAGAGAGTCCGACATTAGCGTCACATTGAGCAGATTGGGCAGGAAGCGCCGCTTGGTCTTGCGGTTGGAGTGGCTCACCTTGTGCCCGATCTGGCGCGTCTTGCCGGTCAGTTCGCAGCGCCACGACATGGCTGTCATCCTTTAAAGCGTCGCGTCCGGCCCGCGGCCGAACGCTCGGGTGGAATGGGGTTGCGCAGGCTATAGAGTGCTCGGCCGGTCACCGTCAAGCACGTGTCACACATAGGGTTTTTGTCTTGGGTGACACCCGCGGCGGCAGGCCAATCCACACAAAGGACTTATTCTGCAACAAGACAGGAGGCTAGGCCTGTGCTGGCCCCGCGCCTCAGGTCATCGGATCGACCGGCGGCGGCCTCACCCGCTCCACTGGTTAGCCAGCCCAAGGACGTAGCCAGCCCAAGGACTTAGCCGACCCAAAGACTTAGTCGGCCCAAGGACGCAAGAACCCGTGTTTGTGCTGCCGAACTGGATCGCCCCCTCCGTGACCGCCGCCGTGCCCACCGCGGCGGTTTGCGTCATGACTTTGCTGGGAGCGCTCATCGGCGACGCGCGCCATAGTGCGGCCGCGCAGGGACGGCTCGATGCCGACTATATCGCCACGGTTTCCGGCGTGCCGGTCGGGCACGGCAACTGGGTGGTCGAGATCACCGACAACGCCTATACGGCCGCGGCCAGCGGTGCGACGGCGGGGCTGTTGAAAGTCTTCAGCGGCGCGCGCGGCACCGGCGCGGCGCGCGGCACCGTTTTGGGCGGTCGCCCGGTGCCGACGAGCTATTCGGCGACGGTCATCGACAGCCGCCATATCGACGAAGTTCGCATGGTGCTGTCGAACGGCAATGTGATCGACTACACGGCCGAGCCGGCGCTGATCCCGATGCCTGATCGGATTCCGGTGAGCGAAGCCGATCGCCGCGGTGTCGTCGACCCCATGACGTCGGCGCTGACGCACGTCGACGGCACCGGCGACCCGGTCGGTCCAGGCGCTTGCAATCGCAAGGTTTCCGTATTCGACGGCCGCGTCCGCTACGATCTGCAAAGCGAATTCAAACGCGTCGAAAGCGTCAAGGCGGAAAAGGGATACCAGGGCGCCGCCGCCGTTTGCGCGCTGTATTTCAGGCCGATCTCCGGTTACGTGCCCGATCGGGCCGCGATCAAATATCTGATCGCATTACGCGATGCGGAAGTCTGGCTGGTTCCGATCGCCGGAACGCGCGTGCTGGTGCCGTTTCGTTTTGCGATGCCGACCCCGTTGGGCCTTGGCGTCCTGCAGGCCAGGCAATTCGTCTCCGTGGCGCAGCCGGCGCGCACGCTGGCAAAGACGCAGTAAGACCGGTGCGGCGGTTCAGTGTGTGCGGTTGCGCGAACCTATCTGCGCCGTCCCCATTATCCACAGGACACAGCCACTTGACTCCAGGAGAATCGTCGCTCGCGCGGCATGTTAACGTTTCAGCCCTGCAGCGCATGGCTGGAATCGGCCTTTGACACCCGATGTGGTACGCGACAACATCAGTCCATCCATATCTCGCGGTGAACAAAATCGAACATACCGCGAGTCAGCGATTCGGCCGCGATTCGTTCCAGACTCGTTCCACACCTTAAGCACAGGCCTTTCGACCGTCACGTTGTGATACACAAACATGCGTCTTCCCCTGCCCGCGTGGTTCGCGGGCCGGCCGGGGCGCGGAATGCCGGGTTTTTGAATGCCGATTTCATTTTCGCCTCCCGCCGATCGCGACGTGCGTGCTCGTGGCGCCGGCGTCACCGCTGTGCTGGGTCCGACCAACACCGGAAAGACCCACCTCGCTATCGAGCGGATGCTGGCGCACTCGTCCGGGATCATCGGGCTGCCGCTGCGGCTGTTGGCGCGCGAAGTCTATAACCGCGCGATCGAACGGGTCGGCGCCGAAGCGGTGGCGCTCATCACCGGTGAAGAGAAGATCAAGCCGCCGAATCCGCGCTTCTGGGTGGCGACCGTCGAGGCGATGCCGCGCGACCTCGATGTCGCCTTCGTCGCCATCGACGAAATCCAGCTCGCCGCCGATTTCGAGCGCGGTCACGTCTTTACCGACCGCATGCTGCATCGGCGCGGCCGCGAGGAGACGCTGGTGCTCGGCGCCGCCACCATGCGGCCGATCGTCGAACGGCTGTTGCCCGGCGCCAGCATGGTGAGCCGTCCGCGCTTGTCGCAACTCACCTTTGCGGGCGAGAAAAAACTCACCCGACTGCCGCGCCGTTCCGCCGTCGTGGCGTTCTCGGCCGAAGAAGTTTACGCCATCGCCGAATTGATCCGCCGCCAGCGCGGCGGTGCCGCAGTCGTGCTCGGTTCGCTGTCGCCGCGCACGCGCAACGCCCAGGTCGATCTCTACCAGGCCGGCGAGGTCGACTATCTGGTGGCAACGGATGCCATCGGCATGGGGCTCAACCTCGATGTCGACCACATCGCATTTGCGTCCGACCGCAAGTTCGACGGCTATCAGTTCCGCAAGCTCAATCCTTCCGAACTCGCACAAATTGCCGGCCGCGCCGGCCGTGCCACCCGCGACGGTACATTCGGCACGACGGGCCGCTGCCCGCCATTCGAAACCGAAATCGTCCAGGCGCTGGAGTCGCACACCTTCGAGCCGGTCAAGCAGGTGCAGTGGCGCAATACCGATCTCGATTTCTCCTCGATCGGCGCCCTGCAGGCGACCTTGGCGGAAGCCCCCAAGGAAGCACCTCTCGCACGCGCACCGGTGGCCGAAGATATTCTCGTACTCGACCACGCCGCGCGCGAAGACGCGGTGCGCGGCGCGACCAGAACGCGAGATGACGTCGAGCGGCTGTGGGAGGTCTGTCAGATCCCGGATTACCGCAAGATCGCTCCGGCCAATCATGCCGAGCTGGTGGTGACGGTGTACGGCTTCCTGATGCGCGAGGGCAAAATCGAAACCGACTGGTTCGCGCGCCAGATCGCGCAGGCCGACCGGACCGACGGCGATATCGATACGCTGTCGACGCGCATCGCTCATATCCGGACCTGGACCTTCGCGGCCAATCGTCCGGACTGGCTTGCCGATCCCGAACACTGGCAAGGCGTCACCCGCGCCGTCGAGGACAAGCTGTCCGATGCGCTGCACGAACGGCTGACCGAGCGCTTCGTCGATCGGCGCACCAGCGTGCTGATGCGGCGGCTGCGCGAGAACGCCACGCTCGAGCCGCAGATCAACAAAACCGGCGAGGTCCTGGTCGAAGGCCATGTCATCGGCCGTCTCGACGGCTTTGTGTTCCTGCCGGATGCCTCGTCGGGTGGCTCAGACACCAAGGCGCTGCAGAACGCCGCGCAGAAGGCGCTGGCCGGCGAGATCGAGTCCCGTGCCACGCGGCTCTCCGGGGCGCCCGACGCGCAACTCGTGCTCGCCGCCGACGGCACGATCCGCTGGACCGGCGCCGCGGTCGGCAAACTCGTTGCCGGCGAAGACGCTCTTCATCCGCGCGCGCGCCTTATTGCCGACGAGCATCTCACCGGCGCGTCGCGCGACGCGGTGCAGGCGCGGGTCGATCAATGGCTCAAGTCCCACGTTGAGCGGTTGCTCGCGGCATTGTTCGAACTATCCGCCGCGAGCGACGTGACCGGCATTGCGCGCGGCATCGCGTTCCAACTGGTCGAGGCGCTCGGCGTGCTGGACCGGCCGAAAGTGGCCGAAGAGGTCAAGGGACTGCAGCAGCCCGAGCGAGCAACGTTGCGCAAATACGGCGTACGCTTCGGCGCCTATAACATCTACGTTCCGGCTCTGCTGAAGCCCGCGCCGCGCGCCTTGGCCGTGCAGCTCTGGGAGCTATCGCACGGCGGCGACGAGGCCAAAAGCCTGATCGATCTCCTGCACCTGGCCGGCAGCGGACGGACCTCTACGCCGGTCAACAAAGAAATCGATCCTAATCTTTACCGGACAGCCGGCTATCGGGTGTGCGGCGAGCGCGCCGTCCGCGTCGATATCCTGGAACGGCTGGCCGATCTGATCCGCCCAGCGCTGTCCTGGCGCGAAGGCGCTCCGGGACAGAAGCCGGCCGCGGCTTTCCCGGGCGGCGGCTTTACGGTCGTCAACGGCATGACCTCGCTGATCGGTGCGTCGGGCGAAGATTTTGCCTCGGTGCTGCGCTCGCTCGGCTACCGCATGGAAAAGCGGCCGAAGCCGCCTGAACCAGCTGCCGAGCCGCCGGCGTCTGCCGAGGTGGCCTCGCCGGCGCCTGAGCAGGCACCGGCCTTGGCCGAGGACGCGCCGGCATCGGGTGCCGATTTGGAAGCGGTTCCGTCGGAGCCAGTGACGCAATCGGAGAAGCCGCCCGCCGAGCAGATGGCCGAACCTGTCGCGGGCGAGAGCGACCGTCCGATCGACCCCGCCGAAGCGCAAATGGCGCCGCCGGAGCCAACCGTTGAGGCCCATGACCCCGACGGCGGCGCCGTTCCTGAAGCGGAGGCCACACCGGTCCTAGCGGCACTCGCCGATACCGAAGCCGCGCCCCAGTCCGAGGGCAGCGATGCGACCGCGCCGGCCGCGATAGAAGGAGCGCAGCCGGCAGAGGAACCGGCTCTGGTCGAAGTCTGGCGGACAGGCCGGCCTGAAGGCCGCCGCCGCCCGCGCGACCGGCACAGGCAGCATGACAAGCCGGGGCGCATTGATGAGGCCCGCCGCACATCCGACCAAGCGCCAGCCATCGCTGCCGGCGGGGAAACGGGGGCACCGGCCGAGCAGCCCACTGACGGGGCTCCAGGCAAGCCAGGCCGCCGCCACCGTCATCGCTATCAGGGTGGCGAGCGCCAAGGAGACCGCCAAGGAGACCGCCAAGGCGAGCGCCAAGAGGCGCGGCACGGGGACCGCCACGGCGAGCGCCGTGATCGCCCGGATCGGCCGCCGCGCGACCGTGAGCGTCCGCAGCAGCGGCCGGCGCGGTTCGAGCGGCGGGAGCGTGACAAGGCCCCGGATCCGAACTCGCCGTTCGCCAAACTTGCCGGCCTGAAGGCGCAGCTCGAGGCGGAGGCCAAAGAGCGCCGCTGAGCAAAGGAGCGTCGCTGAGTGCCGGACGAAGACCCCGCCCGCCAACGGATCGACCGCTGGCTCTGGCACGCCCGACTGGTACGCACCCGCGCCGCGGCGGCCGCCTTAACGGGGGCAGGTTATGTCCGGGTCAATGGCGTACGTATCGACGCACCGGGCCGCATGGTCCATAGCGGCGACGTGATCACCGTCGCCCTTGATCGCAGCGTCCGGGTGCTGAAAGTGCGAGGTTTTCGCGAGCGCAGGGGTCCCGCCGGGAGCGCCAAAGACCTATATGACGATTTGACCTGAAACAGTGCTGCAAAGCGCGAGTGGGCGGCGAGACTGGGTTCAAGTCTTGGTCCAAGTCCTGGTCAAAGTCTTGCGTGCCAGGAACCCATGCGCTAGGAGCACTGCTCGCTAAAAGCCAATTTAGAGTGGGCAGATGACCTATATCGTCAACGACAATTGCATCAAATGCAAATACATGGACTGCGTCGAAGTCTGCCCGGTGGATTGCTTCTATGAAGGCGAGAACATGCTCGTCATCCATCCTGACGAGTGCATCGATTGTGGCGTCTGCGAGCCGGAGTGTCCGGTCGAGGCAATCAAGCCGGATACCGAACCGGGCACGGAAAAATGGCTGGGGCTGAACGCCGAATATGCCAAGGTCTGGCCGAACATCACGGCCAAGAAGGACCCGCCCGCCGACGCCAAAAGTTGGGAAGGCGTGGCCAACAAGTTCGAACAACACTTTTCAGCTAATCCGGGCGGCGGCGATTGAGATAATCGCCTACGAGAGCGTTAACTATCGTTAAGAAACGCCTCGCTGCGTTCCTTTTGCAGCGCCATAAGGCTTTGATTTTGGCTGAAAATGTGCTATAAGACATTCACATAATGAAAAACGTCCCCGATATCGCCTTTACGACCGTCTTAAGTCAATTTTTTCGGGGAATTATCGAGGAAATCGTCAAAAGAGGCGTGTGACCCACGCGAGAGCAGTGGCAGAGAAAACTCGTCGTCGTACCAAGAAGAGCGCACCCGGCATGAATCGAAAGGCCGGAAAATCCTCCTCCCGCGTGAGCCGGAGGCCAACACAGCCCACGCGAGCGGCAACCCGTAACCGGGTCAGCGTGGCAAAGCCCGCGGCGCGGCGCAAGCCGGAGCCGGAAGGAGCAACTTTGGGAATGAACGTGAAGAAGACTACACAAAGACAAGGCTTCAAGACGAACGAGTTCATCGTTTATCCAGCTCACGGCGTTGGCCAGATCATCTCCATTGAAGAGCAGGAGGTTGCCGGCGCGCGGCTCGAGCTGTTCGTCATCAATTTCGTCAAGGACAAGATGACGCTGCGGGTGCCGACCTCGAAGGTCACCTCCGTCGGTATGCGCAAGCTTGCCGAAACGCCGATCATCAAGCGAGCCCTCGAAACGCTGAAGGGCCGCGCCCGTATCAAGCGCACCATGTGGTCGCGTCGCGCGCAGGAATATGAGGCCAAGATCAATTCCGGCGATATCGTTGCCATTGCCGAGGTTGTCCGCGACCTGTTCCGGTCGGAAAACCAGCCGGAGCAGTCGTATTCGGAGCGGCAGCTTTACGAAGCGGCCCTCGACCGGCTGTCGCGCGAGATCGCGGCAGTGCAGCGCATCACCGAGACCGAGGCGGTCAAGGAGATCGAGGCAGCCCTTGCCAAGGGTCCGCGCCGCGGTCCCAAGCCCGAGGCCGAGGAAGAGGGCGTGGTCGCCGAGGAAGCTGCCTAATCGCAGCCAAATATTCGCGCCCAAGTTCGAATTGGACGAAAAAGGCCCGGATTTCCCTCCGGGCCTTTTGCTTTTCCGGTGAAACAAGCGCGCTTCCTGTGAATCCGGCCGACTTTGCGGCAATTGCCGGGAAAAATCCCCCGATTAGTCATAAATTAAGCTTCATTTGAAAGGACATAGTGCAGACGGGGATTACGGGTGAGGGGGCGTCGGAATGCGACGTAAGAAGGCCATTAAGCGCGGCCGGTGGGCATCAGTTCTCGTAGCGGCAGTGGTAGGATACGTGCTCGGCAGTTGGAATGCCGCAGCGGTACACGGCAGCCAGGCTTCCAGCGCGCCGACCGCGGCGCAAGCCGTAGCGCTCCGCTTCCCGAGCGACTTGCAACAGGCTGAATTGCAGCAGGGCTCCGCCGCCCCGGCGCCGTCCTATCAGCTCGCGTCCGAATCCACGGTCATCGTCCACAACGCCAACAGCGCACTGTTTGCACCCGAGCCCATGCTTCCGGCCCAGTCCGCCACAGCCCAGGCTGCGGAACCGGCCGAGGCCCAGCAGGCAGCCGACGACCAAGCGCCGGTGCAAGTTGCAGACCTTTCGCCGACGGCTTCGATGGCGCCGGCTCACGTCGCGGCGGCTCCGATTTTGCCAAAGCCACGCGAGGTCGCCAGCACGACCAAGCCGATGCCGGTGCGGCGCCAGGCTCGTCCGGGCCACATGTTTGACGACGCACAGCTCGCGAGCATCAAACGGCGCCTCAATCTCACTCCCGATCAGGAGCAGATGTGGCCGGCCGTTGCCGTCGCGCTGCGCAACATCGGCATTCAGCGGGAGCGCGAAGCACGGGCGCGCGGCGCGAGTGGGGAGATCAATCCCGACAGCCCGCAAGTTCAGGATCTGAAATCAGCAGCGATCCCGCTCATCATGAGCTTCTCGGACGAGCAAAAGGACGAGGTCCGCACGCTGGCGCGCGGTATGGGTCTCAATCAGCTCGCGTCCCAATTTTGATAGCTGATACGCGCCGTGTCAGATTCGGGATTTTCGCGGCTTCACGGTCGGACGAAACAACTCGCCGACGCATTTGACGCCTATGAGCGCCAATACCGTAAAGCAGGCGAGATCGCCGGCCTCGACGCGGGTCGAAATGTCCAACGAATAAAGCGGATCGTACAAGAAGTAATCGGCGCAAAAAAACGCCGCGCACGCGGCGAGTAAAGCCGGGCCGCGGCCGTAGACCAGGGCGACCGCGACAATCGGCAGCACGTAAAAGAATACGGGATCGCGCAAGTTGAACGGTGTCAGCCTGAGGTACCAAAGTATCGCGGTGACAACGGCAACGACCGTAAGCGATATGGCAGCGGGCATCGCCCGTGTCACGTTCGACATACGCTCCCCCCTGTTGGCCGGTTCGGCCTTATTACCATGATAGCGTGGACCAGGTTGGCGGAACAGCCAAAAAAAGCCCTTCCCCACTCCCGGCCCCAGCAGACGAAAAATAGGGTTAGCCCCTACTCGACAACGATTTTGACCTCGCTGCCGGGCCGCAGCGTGTCGCCGGGGTTAAGGCCGTTAAGCACGCGGAATTGCTCGACTTGGCGGTCGGGCACCGCCATGCGGCTGGCGAGCTTTTCGATCGTGTCGTGGGGGCCGACTGTTACAATCATAAGACGCAAAGGCCGGGCATGTTGTATCTCGGCGAGAGTCATTCGGCGGAATGTGCCGACCGACGCGCGGAACACGCGATCGGTCTGAGGGGTGAAGCTCTTGGCGGCGAAGATGAAGCGGTAAACGTCGCTGCCGAAACGGATGACGTAAAGGCGGAAATCCCAGTCGTCGCCCTTTGCGGTCGCCGTCGCGCCGTCGAACCCGCTGATCGTCACGTCGTGAATGCTCTTCGGATCGATATTCTCGATCCAGCCGGAATTCAGGTATGTGGCAAGCGTCTGCTCCGCCGGAACGTGTACCACGTCAAGCCGCAGCGCCGCGCCACCACCGCGTTTGACGCCGAGCACGGCCTGCGCGGTGTTGTCGAGGATGAAGCCCTCCGGCGCGGTGAAAGTGAATCCCAGGCGCGGGTGCAGAAAGCGGCGGCCGCGCACAAAGCCCTCGCTCGGATCCTCGCCGAACACCATGCCGCTGACGTCGGCAAGATACGCATCTTTTGCCTGCACGCTTTGCTCGGCGGTCACGTCCGCGGGAGCCCGATACTGACGGGCGACGGCCTCCGCGTGCGCGATGCGTTCGGGCGTCGCCGGATGGGACGACAGAAAGTCGGGCGCAGCCGGATTGATGCTGCCGTTCGGACGCGGCTTAAGCTCGGAGCTGCGCTCCAATGAGCCCAAAAAGCGCACCGAGCCGTATGGATCGTAGCCGGCGCGCGCTGCAATCTGGATGCCGATCGCATCCGCGTCCAGTTCCTGCTTTTGCGAAAAGCTTGCCAGCGACAGCTTGGACCTCGCGAGCGCCATGGCGCTCGCCTGCGGGTCGCTGACCAGATTGGTGAATACCTTTTCGTTCAGTTCCTCGTCACGGATTTTTCTCTCGCGAAGCTCGGCGTGGCGCGCGATCACATGTCCCATCTCGTGCCCGATGACGGATGCGAGTTCGGACTGATCGTTGGCGAGCGATATCAGGCCGCGCGTCACGTAGAGTTGTCCGGTCGGCAGCGCGAAGGCGTTGACCGTCTCGGAATTGAGCATGGTGACCTTGTAGTGCAGGTCAGGCCGGTCCGACGCCGCCACCAGGCGCTCGACCAGCTGTTCGACCATCGCCTGCAGGCGCGGGTCGCTGTAGACGCCGCCGTAGCTGGCAAGAATCCGCTGATGTTCCTGCAGTTCCGCAGGCGTCATATTGGGCTGCTGCGGGGGCGGCGCCGCAGTCTGCACCATCGGCTCGGGAGCCATGGCCGGCAACTGGCCGGCGCAGCCTGCAAGCAGCATTGCGCCGAGCGCCGCAATGGCGCCGGCGAGCCCATACCCCGCAATGCCTGCCCGTCCGCACCGCATCAAACGTCACCCACGTTCAGTCGTGGTCGGCCAACTGGATCTGCGCCGGATATGTGGCCTCGATCCAAGGCGCGCGCCAATAGGCGGCCCCTCCGCCAGTGGCGGCACGCGCTTCGATCCAGCCACGGACCTGTACCGGCCGCCCGGCAAGCGCCTTCAAGTCGATACCTGCCGCCGCAAACCTGGTTTTGTTTCGCTTCCGGATCGTAACCGCAAAATCACGCGACCAGCGCCGGCCGAAATTCAAATAAAGCGTGGCGCCACTCTCGTGAACCGACACTACGTCGCCTTCAACCAGCGCGAAGCGCCCCCGTTCCGCCACTATACGGGCCGGATCGTCGGCGCGCAGTGGGTCATAATACGGATCGGCCCAGAGGCCAATCTTGGCTTTGCGCGCCGCAGTTTCGGCGCCGAGCAGGACGGCCGCGCAGGCCCGGCTGCCGACATCGTCAGCCACGCGTGCCAAGCCGGCCGCAGTCAAGTCCGCTTCGACCGAGCGCCAAGCCTCGCCCCGCATGGTCTCCGCGTAAGCCACGACGCGCCCATAGCGATCGGTTTTGACCGCGGCCTGCCGCAGCACGACCTGCGCGCCGGCAGTGATCCGCGACAGCTCCGCCTTGGCGGCCGCACCGCCGGGCCCCTCAAAGGTTCTGGCGACCGCCGACATCGGCACCTCGATGCCGGCAAGATGTATGGTGCGGCCGTCGCCGAATTGAAAGTTGCCACCGTCAAGCGCAATGCCGGCGCCGCCGCGCGCAATCTCGGCGCCGCCACACGGCAACGCCTGCGCGGCCGACATCGCCGCCACAGTCCGCTGCTGTGCCGCTGCATCCGGTTCGCCGGTGACGAATGCCATCCCGGCTGCGCAAGACGCGGCCACTATCCTACCCCGCCAGTTCCCCATGAGCGTCAAGCGAACTGGTTGAATGCGGCGGCACTACGGCGGCGGGAACACGCCAGCGAGTGCGGGAGTGCGCGCTTCATTCGTCGCGGTGGCGGCGCTTCTGTTCGTCGCGGACAGCAATCAGATCGGCCTCGACCATTTCCTTCACCAGCGCATCGAACGTGGTCTTGTGATGCCAGCCCAGCTTGGCGCGCGCCTTGCTGGCATCGCCAAGCAGCGTATCGACCTCGGTTGGCCGGAAATAGCGCCGATCGACTTCGACCAGAACGCGGCCATCGGCGGCATCGACGCCCTTCTCATCCGTGCCGCTGCCGCGCCAGACGATGCGGCGGCCGATATGGGTGAAAGCCTTCTCGACGAATTCACGCACGGTGTGACTCTCGCCGGTCGCCAGCACGTAATCGTCGGGCTTCGCCTGCTGAAGAATGCGCCACATCCCCTCGACATAGTCGCGGGCATGGCCCCAATCGCGCGCCGCATCGAGATTGCCGAGAAACAGCTTCTCTTGCAGCCCAAGCTTAATCGCCGCGACCGCGCGCGTGATCTTGCGGGTGACAAACGTCTCGCCGCGAATGGGACTTTCGTGGTTGAACAGGATGCCGGTTGAGGCGTGAATGCCGTAAGCCTCGCGGTAATTCACCGTGATCCAGTGGGCATAGACTTTCGCGGCCCCGTAGGGCGAGCGCGGACGAAACGGCGTCGTCTCCTTCTGCGGGATCTCCTGCACCAGCCCGAACATTTCGGAGGTCGAGGCCTGATAAAACCGGGTCTTGCGCTCGCGTCCGAGGATGCGGATCGCCTCGAGTAGACGGAGCGCACCGAGCCCGTCGGCATTCGCCGTGTATTCGGGCGTCTCAAACGACACCATCACGTGCGATTGCGCGGCGAGATTATAGATCTCGTCGGGCTGGGTCTCCTGCACGATACGGATCACATTGGTGGCGTCGGTCACGTCGCCATACTCGAGAGCGAAGGCGACGCCGGTTTCGTGCGGATCGTGATAAAGATGATCGACCCGCGCGGTGTTGAACGACGACGAGCGGCGCTTCATGCCGTGGACGGTGTAACCCTTGGCGAGCAGCAATTCGGCGAGATAAGCGCCGTCCTGACCCGTCACGCCGGTGATCAACGCGACTTTACCAGCCGATCCCGCCATTCTCGCCATGCTCCCTGCGACCAGTCTGGATGACTAGCATTAGCCTGCTTCGATGCCTACACCGGGGAGAGCGAGAGGCCCCGATGTTCCAAGCCGCGATCGATGCGCTGACGCAGATATTTTCGCCGCCGCTGCGGGCGGTGTTGTGGAAATCGATCGGGCTCGCCCTGGCGCTCATTATTGCGGTGTCGATTGCGCTCGACCGGGCGATCGTCTGGCTGGTCGGCGCCGGCAGCAGCTGGGGGCAAACCGCGCTCGGGCCGCATGCCAATCTGCCGGTCGAGGCGCTCGCCTGGGTGCTCTCGATCGCGGCGGGCTTCGGCATCGTGGTCGGCGGCGTCATGCTGATGCCGGCGGTGACTTCGTTTGTGGCAAGCTTCTTTGCCGATCAGATCGCCGACATCGTCGAGCACGAGCACTACCCCGCCGATCCGCCCGGCAAGGCGCTGCCACTGTGGCTTGCGGTGATCGAGGGCAGCAAAACGGCACTCCTTGCCATCGTGGTCTATCTCTGCGCGGTCGTGCTCTTGTTGTTCGTAGGCTTGGGTGCGGTGATCTACTTTCTCGCCACCGCATGGCTCCTCGGCCGCATTTATTTCGAACTTGCCGCCATGCGCTTTCACTCGCCGAGTGAAGCGAAAGCGTTGCGCAAGCGCAACGCCACGACGGTCTACATTGGCGGCTTGTTGATCGCCGTGTTCGTATCGATTCCCATCGTCAACCTGGCGACGCCGCTGTTTGCGATGGCGTTGATGGTCCACGTCCACAAGCGGCTGACCCGCCAGGCCGAACGCCTGCCCGGGCGCTGATCCGCACGGCAGATATCATCCCGCGGGCTTTTGTGGTCTGAAACGGCGCGCGCCGGCCGCCAGCGCAAATGTGACGACCAGAAAACGCGCCAGATGGTGCGCGCCGACATAGACCGGGTCGAGATGCAGCGCGAGCGCCAGCACCATCATCGTATCCTGTGCGCCGGGCGCGAACGCGATCGCCACGTTGGCGACCTGGAACGAATAGAAATGCAGCACCAGCAGCACGAACGACGTTGCGACCGTCATCGCCACCGCGAATGAGCCGAACGCGGCGCCGAGAAAGCCGAGCAACATGCGAAACGTCGTGTTGGTAAAGCGCGAACCGACGAGACCGCCCAGCACGATCACTGCGCTCGAGCCGAGCCACCACGGCAGCGCCGCGTGAATGACGGCCATGCCGTGCAACAGGCCGGAGCCCGCCATGGCGCCGAACAATAGCCCGCCCGGAAACCGCAGCCGGTAGAACAGCACCGCGAAAGCTGTCGCGACCGCGGCGAGCAACAGCATCTGGCCGAGCACCGAAAAGTCCGCAGGTCCCCGCACCGTGGCGACCGCCGGCACCACCAGGCCGAACAGCGCCAGCCCGTTCGGCAGGCCGACGACCAGCAGGAGAACGCGCACGGTCTGCACGATGGCGATGGCGCGCAGGTCGCCGCCGAGCTCGGTTGACAGCGCAATGACCTGCGCCATCGAGCCGGGGCTCGCGCCCATCAGCGCCGACAGCGGATCCCAACGGTGCACGATGCGCAGGTAGCTCGACGTTGCCAGCATCATCGTGAGCGAGCCGACCATCAACAGCACGATGCTGAGCGGCCAGGTGGTCACACCGCGCAGCGTCTCCGGCGTCACCACCGTGCCAAGCAGGATGCCGACGATGACGTAGCAGACACGCGCCATCTCGAGCGGCATCCGCATCGGACGGCCGAGCAGCGCCGCCGTCGCCACCGCGAGAACGGAGCCGGATACGAGGCCCGCCGGAAGCTTAAGCCATGCAAACGCCACTCCGCCGGCGAGCGCAATGGCAAGCGTCTCGGCAACCTCAAACAGAGTGCGCCGTGGCGGGAGGGCGAGGACCATCGATTCATGATGAATGCCCGCAGCCGCGCGCGCCGTCAAATGACGCCGTAGCTTAAATGCGGGCAGAACGGCCGCCGGATAGACAGTTCCGGCGATCTGTGGTGACCTAACCCCAAACAACACGGGCCTGAACCGGCCCTCACAAATCGCGGTGGGAAACGTCGTGCTGCAAGGATGGGTCGTCGTCCTTATTGCGCTCGCCTATATCGGGTTTTTGTTCCTGGTAGCGAGCTACGGCGACCGCATGCGGGCAGCCGGGCGCGACGCCGCCTCGCGGCTGTGGATCTATCCGCTCTCGCTCGCGATCTACTGCACGTCGTGGACCTTCTTCGGCTCCGTCGGACTGGCGTCGCGCGGCGGCTACGATTTTCTCGCAATCTACATTGGGCCGATGCTGATGGTCGGCCTCGGCTATCCGCTGATCGCCCGCATCGTGCGGCTCGCCAAGAAACAGAACATCACTTCGATCGCGGATTTGATTGCGGCGCGCTACGGCAAGAGCCAGGCGGTGGCGGCGACCGTGGCGCTGATCGCCATCATCGGCATGATCCCCTACATCGCGCTGCAGCTCAAAGCGGTATCGACCTCGGTCGGCACCATCATGACGGCGGCCGCGCCCGATGGCGCCCTGCAGCCGATGCTCGGCGACAGCGCCCTCTTGATCGCACTGTTCATGGCGGCGTTCGCTGTGTTGTTCGGTACGCGCCATACCGACGCCACCGAACATCAGGACGGACTGATGCTGGCGATCGCCACGGAATCGATTGTCAAGCTCGCTGCCTTTCTGGCCGTCGGCGTGTTCGTCACCTTCGTGCTTTATCCGGGTCCGCTGGCGCTGTTCAGCCGCGCCCTGGCGAAGCCGGAGATCGCCAAGGTGATCACCCAGGCGCCCCCGTTCGCCAATTTCTGCGCGATGGCGGTGCTGTCGCTGTTTGCCATCGTGCTGCTGCCGCGGCAATTTCACGTCAGCGTGGTAGAGAACCGCAGCGAGGCTGAAATCCGCCGCGCGGCGTGGCTGTTTCCGCTCTACCTCGTCCTGATCAATCTGTTTGTGCTGCCGATCGCCGTTGCGGGCCTACTGGGTCTTCCCTCGAGCCTGTTTCACGGCGACATGTTCGTGCTGGCGGTACCGCTCGCCGCGCATTCCACGCTCATGACAGTCATCGCGTTCGTCGGCGGCCTGTCGGCGGCGACCGCCATGGTGATCGTGGAATCGGTGGCGCTTGCCATCATGGTGTCGAACGATATCGTGGTGCCGCTTCTCCTCCAGCGCCGCACCGCGCGCATCGGCGAAGCGAGCAACGCCGGCGCAAGGCTGCTCATCACGCGGCGCATCGCGATCTTCATGATTCTGTTCCTGGCCTACGCGTATTACCGCTCGGCCGGCGACGCGCAGCTTGCGTCCATCGGGCTCCTGTCGTTCGCCGCCATCGCGCAACTGGCGCCGGCCCTGTTCGGCGGCCTGCTCTGGCGGCGCGGCACCGCGCGCGGCGCCATCGCCGGCATGACCGCGGGCGTCCTGATCTGGGGCTACACGCTGCTGTTGCCCAGCATCTTCGATCCGGGCGCGAGCGGCGCCGCGATCTTGACTCAAGGCCCCTGGGGATTGGCTTTCCTGCGGCCACAGGCCCTGTTCGGCATCGACCTGCCGCCGCTGGTGCATGGCGTGCTGCTCAGCCTTGCCTGCAACATCGCCTGCTATATCGGCTGCTCGCTGAGCCGCGCCCCCAAGGCGATCGAGCGCGTCCAGGCCGATCTGTTCGTGCCCTCGGCGCTCGGGCCGATGCTGGTGCCGCGGGCGCCGAGCTTCCGCTTGCGCCGCGCCTCGATCACCATCGGCGAATTGATCGCGACCGTGGCGCGCTATCTCGGCGAGGAGCGGACCCGCGCATCGTTTGCGAATTTCGCCGCCGCGCGCCGCATTGGCCTCGATCCGCAATCCGAAGCCGACATCCAGCTTCTGCAATACAGCGAGTATCTGTTGGCCTCGGCGATCGGTGCCGCCTCGTCCCGCCTCGTGCTCTCGCTCCTGATCCGCAAGCGCACGCTCTCCACCAAGGCGGCGCTCAAGCTGCTCGACGACGCCAGTGCGGCGATCCACTACAACCGCGAAATTCTCCAGACCGCGCTCGATCACGTCCGTCAAGGCATCGCGGTGTTCGACAAGGAGCTCACCCTCGTCTGCTGGAACCGTCAGTTCGGCGAAATCTTCGACCTGCCGCATGAACTGACGGCGCTCGGCGTCACGCTGGGCGAAATTCTCCACAACGTTGCACGGCGCAGCGAGTATGCCGGCGCCGATCTCGACAGGTTCGTGGCCGAGCGCATCGCCAAATATACGGCCGACGATGCGCCCTTCCTCGAACGCCTCGCCAACGAAGCTTTGGTGATCGAGGTGCGCACCAACCGCATGCCGGACGGCGGCCTCGTCACCACGTTTACCAATATCACGCCGAGCGTGCAGGCCGCCGAGGCGCTGGAGCGCGCCAACGCCTCGCTGGAGCGCCGCGTCCGCGAGCGCACAACCGAGCTGACACGGCTCAATGCCGAACTGCATCGCGCCAAGGCCGAAGCCGACGAGGCCAACGTCTCCAAGACGCGCTTTATCGCCGCCGCCAGCCACGACATTCTGCAACCGCTCAACGCCGCCCGGCTCTACGTCACCAGCCTGAGCGAACGCCAGCGCGGCAGCGATGACGGCGATCTGATCGGCAACATCGATGCCTCGCTCGAGGCGGTAGAGGAAATCTTCGGCGCGCTCCTGGATATTTCCCGACTCGATACCGGCGCGATGAAGCCCGAGTATTCGCAATTCTGCATCGGCGAATTGCTGCAGCGGCTGGAAGTGGAATTTGCTCCACTCGCGACCGCCAAGGGCCTCATACTTCATGTCATGCCGTGCGCGCTCTATGTCCGCTCGGATCGCCGGCTGTTGGGCCGTCTCTTACAGAACCTCGTCTCCAACGCCATCAAGTACACACCCGCGGGGCGCGTGCTGGTCGGCTGCCGGCGCCGTGGCGCGCATCTGCGCATCGATGTGTGCGACACCGGCATCGGTATTCCGCACGGCAAGCGCCGCGCGGTGTTCAGAGAGTTTCACCGGCTCGATCAAGGTGCGCGCGTCGCGCGCGGCGTCGGCCTTGGCTTGTCGATCGTCGAGCGTATCGCGCGCGTGCTCGACTGCGAGGTGTCACTGCAATCGGCGCCGGACCACGGCTCGCGCTTCTCGGTCGAGCTGCCGTGCGCCGCATCGACGGCCGCGGCCGGCCAGCCGGCCGCGCGCGCCGAGGCGCGGTTCGATGCCGGGCGGCTCGCCGGCACGGTGGTGCTGTGCATCGACAACGACCGCGCCATTCTCGACGGCATGGCAACGCTGCTCGGCGGCTGGGGCTGCCGCGTGCTGGAGGCGACCGATCTTGCCGGCGCCATCGCCGCGGTGGCGGCGAGCGGCACGACGCCGGATGGTCTTCTGGTCGACTATCACCTCGACGGCGGCAATGGTGTCATGGTGATCGCCGAATTGCGGCGGCGGCTGAAGCATCATATCCCCGCCATCGTGATCACGGCCGACCGCTCGGCACACGTGCGCGAAGAGGCCGCGCGCGAAGCCGCGCATCTCATCAACAAGCCGATCAAGCCTGCGTCGTTGCGCGCGCTGATGGCGCAATGGCACGTTCAGCGCATCGCGGCCGAATAAACCACCGCTTCTTATCCTGACAGCCGCTCGATTGCCGCGCCGCAACGGCCGAGCTTTTCCTCGATGCGCTCGAAGCCGCGATCGAGGTGGTAGACGCGGTTGACGATGGTTTCGCCTTCGGCCGCGAGCGCGGCGATCACCAGCGAGACCGAGGCGCGCAGATCGGTCGCCATCACCGGAGCGCCCGTGAGCCGTTCGACGCCCTCGATGGTCGCCCGCTCGCCGTCGAGCGAAATGCGGGCGCCGAGCCGCGCCAGCTCCTGCACGTGCATGAAGCGGTTTTCGAAAATGGTTTCGACGATGCGCGAGGTACCTTGCGCCCGCGTCATCAGCGCCATGAGCTGCGCCTGCAGGTCGGTGGGGAATCCCGGGAACGGTGCCGTGGTCACGTCCACGGGCGCGAGCCCCGCGCCGTTGCGCGCGATGCGGATGCCCTGGTTGGTCGGCGTCACAACGACGCCGGTGGTTGCCAGCACGTCGAGCGCGGCCTGCAGCAGGTCGGCGCGCGTGTTCTGCAAAACGATGTCGCCGCCCGCCATCGCCACCGCCATGGCGTAGGTCCCGGTCTCGATGCGATCCGGCAGCACCGCATGGCGCGCGCCGTTGAGCTTGGTGACGCCTTCGATCGTGATGCGCCTGGTACCGGCGCCGGAAATGCGCGCGCCCATCTTGTTGAGACAATCGGCGACGTCGGCGATTTCGGGCTCGCGCGCGGCGTTGTCGATGACGGTGGTGCCGTTCGCCAGCGCCGCCGCCATGATTGCCGTGTGGGTGCCGCCGACCGTGACCTTGGGAAACACGATCTCGCCGCCCTTGAGCCCGTGCGGCGCGCTCGCCACGACGTAGCCGCCGTCGATGTCGATCTTGGCGCCGAGCTGCTGCATCGCGAAGATCAACAGATCGACCGGCCGCGTACCGATGGCGCAGCCGCCCGGCATCGACACCCGCGCCTCGCCCATGCGCGCGAGGAGCGGCGCCAGCACCCAGAAGCTGGCGCGCATTTTCGATACGAGTTCGTAGGGCGCGGTGGTGTCGATGATGTTGGCCGCGGAAATGTGCAGCGTCTGGCCGTGATCGGCGGTCTCGCCCGGCCGCTTGCCGCCCACCATCACGTCGACGCCGTGATTGCCGAGAATGCGCTGCAACAGGATCACGTCGGCGAGCCGCGGCACGTTGTCGAGGATGAGCGTTTGCTCGGTGAGCAGGCTCGCGATCATCAGCGGCAGCGCGGCGTTCTTGGCTCCCGAAATCGGAATGGTGCCATCAAGCCGCCGGCCGCCCACGATGCGAATACGATCCATGCTCACCCCCTGCGGCCCGTCCCAGGATTTAAATCAGCTCGTCCTAAATCAATTCGGCCAAACGAAAGCCAGCTATCTATGATCCGGACACGGCCGGCGCGCAAAGCGCAACGCCGCGCACGGTTAGCGATCGATGGCGAAGCCCTAGCCGGCCCTAATCGCTGCCCGGATTGCGGCGAAAGTCGGGATCGTCCGCTTCGGCGTTCGCCCCGTCCGGCGTCTTCCCCTGCCCGTCCGGTTCGGCCGCGGCGCGGCCACGCGCTTGCGCTTTGCGGCGCCTGAGGTTTTCGCGCAAGGCCGCCGACAGCCGCTCGTTCCGCGCCGCCCATTTTTCCGCCTTGCCGCCTTTGCGCATGGTCCAGGTCCGTCACCCTGAGGTGGCCGCGAAGCGGCCCTCGAAGGGCGACGGCCCGGGCCGCTCATCCTTCGAGGCTCGCTTCGCTCGCACCTCAGGATGACGGTCTAGGCTCAGCGGCCCTACGGATCAAACGGGGCTCATCGCCGGCCGCCCGCGCTTGCGCTCCCACCCCCCATATGGCAGGAAACGCCGCGATTTCCCGCACGTGAATCGGGATTTTCCCACCGCTGCCGTAGCTCAGTGGTAGAGCACTCCCTTGGTAAGGGAGAGGTCGTCAGTTCAATCCTGACCGGCAGCACCAGAAAACTCCAATAAAATTGGCCATTTTCGGCCCTATTGACTGCCTGTAATTGTGTCCCTAAATTGATGTCTGTAAATGGTGCCTGTAAAATCGATTCTAGAGTCGCCCAATGCGTTATTTGTACCAGCGTAAGCGAGGCGGAAATTACTACGTCCGGCTACAACCGCCCGGACAAGAGCTCGTTGAACGATCACTCGGCACCTCCGACTTGAAGGCCGCAGAGATCGCAGCAGCCGATCTAATAAAGCAGCACAAAGCCTTCATGTATCAGCGACGGCAAGCTC
>DASZWK010000444.1:0-5058 GCA_035546235.1 Xanthobacteraceae bacterium
GCTCGCATCGTCACTGCGGCGCTGCAGCAATCGACCGGCAAGACGTTCATCGTCGACAATCGCGGCGGCGCCGGCGGCAATATCGGCATGGAATACGCTGCGCACGCCGAGCCCGATGGCTACACCTTCCTGCTCGCGACCAACGCGTATTCGGTCAATTACGGGCTCTACAAGCATCTGCCATATGATCCCTACAAGGATTTTGTGGGCGTCAGCGAGCTCGCCACCTCGCCCAACACGTTCGTCGTCAAGTCCGAGCTGCCGGCCAAGACCATCCATGATTTCGTCGCGCTGGCCCGCGCCAATCCGGATAAATACAACTGCTCGACGCCGCCGATCGGCACGACGCCGCAGATTCAACTCGCGGTGCTGAAAATCCGCGAAAACCTGCCGCGATTAGCCGACGTGGTGTTCAAGGGCGGCGGTGACGCATTCGCGGCTCTGCTCGCCGGTACGGTGCAGATGAGCGCGGGTTCGCTGCCGCCGGCGGCACCGCACATCAAGGCCGGAACGTGCCGGTGTCTTGCGGTCACCGGCGACGTGAGATGGCCCGGCCTGCCGGATGTGCCGACGATGGAAGAGGCCGGTTACAAGGATTTCGTGTTCGCCACCGACACCGTCTTGCTGGCGCCGGCAAAGACGCCGCCCGACCGCGTCAAGTGGCTTGAGGACGAAACACTGAAGGTGCTGTCCACCCCGGCGATGAAGGACAAACTGTATCAGCAGGGTTTCCTGGTGCGGCCGAAAGGCGCCGCCGCCGCGTGGGCGCGCGTCACCAAGGAAATCAGCATGTTTAAGGACATTATCGACAAGGCCGGCATCCCAAAAATGTAATGGCGTGATCGCGGGACGGAAGGTTGGATGACGCATTTCTGGACGAAGCGAGCCGTGGTGGCTGCGGCCGCCGTTGCAGCTCTTGTTGCAATATCCGGCCGCGCGCGACCAGCCGGCGCAGCCGAATATCCTGAGCGGCCGATTACGCTGGTCGTTCCTTATGAGGCCGGCGGCGGCAACGATGTGATCGCGCGGCTGGTCGCGGCGAAGATGAGTACGGCGCTCGGCAAGCCGATCGTGGTCGAGAACCGCGGCGGCGCCGGCTCTACGATCGGCACGCGTTATGTCGCCAAGGCCAACGCTGACGGCTACACGATTTTGATCGCGACCAGCGCGCTCGCCATCAATCCATCGCTCTATCCGGACGCGGGTTACGATCCGAAAAAGGATTTCGCGCCGATTGGGCTGATTGCAACGAGCGCAAACCTGGTTCTGGTCCGGCCGTCGCTGCCGGTGCATTCCATGGCCGAGCTGGTCGCGCTGGCAAAGAAAGAGCCCGGAAAACTGAACTTCGCATCGACCGGGACCGGCACCAGCACGCATCTTGCCGCGGAACTGTTTGCCGCCATGGCCGGCGTGAAGATCACCGCCATTCCCTATAAGGGCGTCGCGCCCGCGGTCACCGATCTCCTTGGCGAACACGTCGATCTGATGTTCTGCCCTACGGCAAGCGTCGTCGGCCTGGTGCGCGAGCAGAAGCTTCGTGCGCTCGCCGTTACCGGCGCCAAGCGATCGCCGCTGTTTCCGGACTTGCCGACAGTCGCCGAGACTGGGCTCTCCGGCTATGCGGCGGAGCTGCACTACGGCATTGTCGCACCGGCCGGCACGCCGCCGCCGGTGATCGCCAAGCTCAACGCCTCGCTCAACAGCGCGCTCGGCGACGCCGATGTGCAGAAGCGACTCAGCGTCGACGGGGCGCAAACACTGCCCGGTACGCCGCAAGCCTATGCAGCCGACATCGCGGCCGAGCAGGCGAAATGGTCAGCCATCCTCAAGCAGGCCGGTGTCACCGCCAAATAATGTTTCGTGCCGCGCACGCGGTGAAGCATGTCCAATCGCCTCATGTGCGACACCGGCACCGGTTCCGGAGGCCGACTTCGTCTATCCGCCTAGACCTGACCTGGGGTAAGCTGCCCACAGGGGCCGCCGGAGATGGGGGAAATCTTGGGCGCGCAGTTCTGGCTGATCCAGGCCTTCAACGGCATTTCCTACGGCGCGCTTCTGTTCCTGGTGGGCAGCGGACTGTCCCTGATTTTCGGTGTCATGCGCATCGTCAATCTGGCGCACGGCTCCTATTTTCTGCTCGGCGGTTATGTGGCGCTGACGGTGATTTGGACGACCGGCTCGTGGGCGCTCGCCATTCCAGTCGCGGCGGTCAGCATCGCGGTACTCGGGCTCGTGATGGAGCGCGTGTTCCTGCGGCCGCTGGGGTTCGACCCGCTGCGGCAGGTGCTGCTGACCGTCGGCTTTGCGTTTTTATTTCAGCAGGCCGCGCTCGATATCTGGAGCGGCAATCCGTTTGACATCAATCCGCCGGCTGCATTGTCGCGCAGCATCGCCGTCGATGGACTGCATCTGCCGGTCTATCGCATCTTCATGATTGTTGTCGCCGTCGTCATCGGGCTTTCGCTGTGGCTCGTGATGGAGAAGACGCGGCTCGGCGCCACCATTCGCGCTACCGTTGATGACGCGGAGATGGCGCGCGGCGTCGGCATCAACACGTCACTGATCTCGACATTAATTTTCGGCCTCGGCGCGTTTTTGGCTGCGCTCGGCGGCGTGATCGGCGGCGCGTTCCTCGGCGTCTATCCCGGCCTCGATTTCGAGATGCTGCCGATCGCCTTCGCGGTTGTCATCATCGGCGGCATGGGCAGCCTCGGCGGTGCCGCGATCGGCGCGCTCATCGTCGGGCTCGCCGACAATTTCGGCAAGGCGCTGTTCCCTGAAGTGTCGTACTTTACGCTCTACGCGCCGATGGCGCTGATCCTGGCGGTAAGGCCGACCGGCCTGTTCGGGCGGGAATGATCGGATATGACGAGCGTGCAGAGCAAGGTGGTGGCCGTCGTCGCAGTGCTCGCCGCCGTCGCGGTCGTGGTGCCGCATACCGGCTCTTTCGTTATTCTGCTGACGACGCGCGCGCTCGCATTTTCCATTCTGGTGATGAGTGTCGATATTCTGCTCGGCTTTACCGGGCTCGCGTCGATGGGACAGGCCGCCTATTTGGGTATCGGCGCGTATCTCACCGCGATCCTGGCGACACGGTATCATTTCGGCTTGGGTGACGACTTCTGGCTCGTGATTGTGCTGGCCATGCTGTGCGGGGCCGTGCTCGCTGCGTTTTTCGGCCTTTTTGCGATGCGCGCGAGCGGCGTTTATTTTTTGATGATCACGCTGGCGCTCGGGCAATGCGTCTGGGGCCTTGCCTATCGCTGGAATTCGCTCACCGGCGGCGATAACGGCATCAACCTGTCGCAGCGCCCGCGTTTCTTTGGCATCGATCTCGCCAACGAGGTGACGTTCTTCTATCTCGTGTTTGCGATCTTCGCCGCCTCGCTCCTCGTCATGTACGTCTTCGTGCGTTCGCCGTTCGGCCGCAGCCTGGTCGGCATCCGCGAGCGCGAACTGCGCATGAAGATTCTCGGCTACAATACCTGGCTGCACAAATACATCGCCTTCATCATTGCCGGCGCATTCGGCGGCCTGTCGGGCGTGCTGTGGGCGCACACGGCGGGCATCGTCAGCACTGACGATGTGGTGCTGACCACCTCGGTCGATGCGCTCTTGATGGTGGTGCTCGGCGGGGCAGGGACGCTGGTCGGGGGCGTGATCGGCGCCGCGATCGTCTTCTTCGTGCGCGAATATCTCAGCACGCTGGTGCACTGGTGGCAGTACGTGCTCGGCGGCATCTATGTGCTGGTGATCTTGTATCTGCCGGGCGGCCTGATGAGCGTTCCGGAGCGCTTGCGACAGTGGCGTGCGGCGCGTTCGGTGGCTGCTACCGACACCTTGGCGGCCGCATCCGCCGTTCGCAGCGCCGCGACCGAAACCGGATAGGACAATCAAACATCGCGCTGACAAACGCCGAGATCAAAGGGAGGAAGACCATGACACTGAATTTGCTGAAGCGGGCAAGCCTTCTGCTGCTTGCGGCCGGCGTCGCGTTGGCGTTGCGGCCGGTGCCGGCGTCGGCCCAGCAGGAACTTAAAATCGGCATCATCGCGCCGGTGACGGGCATCTTCGCTCAGGTTGGCGCCGACATGACCAACGGCTTCAAGATGTATCTCGACCAGACCAAGAGCACCTTTGCGGGCATCAAGGTCGTGCCCATCATCGAAGACAGCCAGGGCAAGCCCGACCTCGCCGTCACCAAGGCGCGCAAGCTGATCCTGCAGGACCATGTGCAGATGATCGTCGGCGGCGTGCTCGCCACCGAGGGTTACGCGCTGGCGCCGGTCTCGACCGAGCTGAAGACCGCCTATATCTCCTCGGTGCAGGCGGCCGACGATCTCACCCAGCGGCAGATCGGCAAATATCCGTATTTCATTCGCTCAAGCTGGACCAGTTCGCAGCCCATGCATCCGTTCGGACAATGGGCCTGCGAACAGGGATACAAGAAGGTCGCTGCCATCGCCGCCGACTATGCGTTCGGCTACGAGTCGGTCGGTGGCTTCCAGAAGGCATTTGAGAGCTGCGGCGGCAAGATCATTCAGAAGATCTGGCCGCCGATCGGGACAAAGGATTTCGGGCCTTATATCCCGACCATCAAGGCCGACGCCGACGCGGTGTTTTCGCTGATGGTCGGACCGATGTCGCTGCAGTTCCCCAAGCAGCTGCGCGCTTCCGGCTACACCAAGCCGATTCTCGGCGGCAGCGTCAGTTATGACGAAGCCGCGCTGCCCTTTATGGGCGACGAGGTGATCGGCGACGTCTCGGCGGAGCAATATAGCGCCGCGCTGCAGACGCCGGCCAATGAGGCCTTCGTCAAGAGCTACCGCGCCAAATATGGCAAGGTTCCGTCATATTTTTCGGAGAGCAACTACACGACAGCGATGATGATCGATGACGTGATGAAGCAAATCGGCGGCAAGTGGCCCGGCGCCGAGGCATTCATCGCCAAGATGGCGGCACTCCATGTCGATGCTCCGCGCGGCCCGCTCAGCTTCGACGATATGCGCAATGTGGTGCAGAACGTCTACATCAAGAAGGTTGAGAAGACGAAGCTGT
>DASZWK010000445.1:0-3901 GCA_035546235.1 Xanthobacteraceae bacterium
CCGTCGCGGTCGAGAACATCGCTGCCGGCTACGATACGCTGGCTGAAGCTTTTTCCGGCTGGCGCGCGTCGGCGGCGCACCGCTCCAACATGCTCAATCCGGCTGTGACCAAAATGGGCATCGCCGCGGTTTACGCGCCGAAATCCAAATACAAGGTGTTCTGGTCGCTGATCCTCGCCAAACCGGATGACCAGCGCCGCGCCGAGCGCCGGTAAAAGCGCCAGCGCGCGCCACCACTCGCCGAGAATAATGATCGCACATAACAAGAAACTCGGACTGGCGCTTGGCCTGGCCGGTGTCTGCCTGTTTGCCGGCACCTTGCCGGCCACCCGGCTCGCCGTCGCCACGATCGATCCGCTGTTTCTTACGGCGGCGCGGGCAGTGCTTGCCGGCTGTGCCGGGGTCATCCTGCTGCTGGTGCTGCGCCGGCCGCTGCCGCCACGCGCCGAGTGGGGCACGATCGTGCTTGGCGGCTTCTGCACCATCGTCGGCTTTCCGGTGTTCACCGCGCTTGCGATGGTGAGCGTGCCCGCCGCGCATGGCGGTGTGGTGCTCGGGATCATGCCGCTCGCAACCGCGGGCGCGGCAGCCATCGTTGCGCGCGAACGCCCGAGCGCAGGCTTCTGGCTCGCCGGCGTTGCCGGTGCGGCGATTGTCATCGCCTTCGTGCTGAGCCGGCGCGAGGCGCGCACTTTTGCGATCGGCGACATCTATCTGCTTATCACCGTGTTGGCGGGCGCATTCGGCTATGCATTGTCGGGTCGTCTGAGCATCAAGATGCCGGGCTGGGAGGTGGTGTCGTGGCAGGTCACGGCTTTCCTGCCGGTGTCGGCGCTCGCGACGTTCGCCCTATGGCCGCATGATCTGGCAGCTGCGCCGCCCGCGGCCTGGGCGGGCCTCGCCTATGTGAGCTTCATCAGCCAGTTCTTCGCGTTTTTCGTCTTCAATGCGGCGATGGCGATGATCGGCGTGGCCCGTGTCGGGCAACTCATGCTGCTGCAGCCGTTCGTGATCGTGCTCCTCGCCGTGCCGGTGAACGGCGAGCCGATCCGGCTGACGACGCTGGCTTATGCCGCGGCCGTCGTCGCCGTCGTGGTGATCGGACAGCGCATGCGAGTGCGGCACCATTAATTCGGCGGCGGCCAGCCATGGTTGCAGAGCCGCAATCGGGGCAATAGTCTTGACGTTGGGGCGCTGGAACTTTGGATGCGGCTGTGCGCGAGGCGGAGCGGCTCTCTGCACTCATCGGCGTCATATACGATGCGGCTCTCGACGCCGGGCTCTGGCCCGACGTGCTGGCACGATGCGCGGAGTTCATCGGCGGACCGGCCGCGGCTCTGTTTTCCAAGGATGCGGCGAGCAAGACAGGCGATGTCGCCTATTACGCGGGCATCGAAGACCACTACAAGCACCTGTATTTCGAGAAATACATCAAGCTCGACCCGCTCACCGTCGGTCATTATTTCGCAACGGTCGAAGAGCCCGTCTCGGTCGGCGACATTATTCCTTACGATGAATTTCTTGAAACCCGCGCCTATCGCGAATGGGGCAAGCCGCAGGGCTTCATCGACGTTTTGAACGTTGCGCTCGACAAGACCGCGACCAGCGCGGCGATGTTCTGCGTGTTCCGGCACGAGCGCAACGGCCCGATCGACGGCGAGATGCGCCAGCGCATGCGCCTGCTTACCCCGCACCTGCGGCGCGCAGCGCTGATCGGCCGAGTCATCACCCTCAAAACCGCCGAAGCGGCAAGCTTCGCCGACACGTTTGACGGCTTCAAGGACAGCCTGCTGCTGGTCGACGCGCAAGGCAACATCGTCCACGCCAATGCCAGCGGCCACGCGCTTTTGGCCGAGGGGATAGTGCTGCGTGCAGCCGGGCGCAGGCTGACGTCGGACGACCCGGACACCGACACAGCGCTGCACGCCACGTTTGCGGCGGCCGCTGAGGGCGACGACGCAGTCGGCATCAAGGGCGTCGCTGTTCTCCTCGTGTCGCGCAACGCCGAGCGGTACGTCGCGCATGTGCTGCCTTTGACGTCGGGTGCGCGCCGCGAGGTCAGCCGGAGTTACAGCGCAGCCGCTGCCTTGTTCATCCACAAAGCGGTCCTTGATACGCCATCGCCGCCCGAAGTGATCGCCAAGTCCTACAAGCTCACGCCAACCGAGCTGCGCGTGCTGCTTGCCGTCGTCGAAATCGGCGGCGTGCCCGAAGTCGCGGAGGCGCTGGGCAGCGCCGAGACCACGGTGAAGACGCACCTCGGACGAATCTACGAGAAAACCGCGACCGCGCGGCAGGCCGATCTCGTCAAGCTGGTCGCCGGGTACTCGAATTCGCTGGTCGGCTGACTATTGCGGCCTTGGGCTTGAAAAAATACGTGGCTGTTTCGGCAACCCGCTTCACTCTGCATTCACTAAACGTCCCTAGCTGTGGTCCGATTGGATAAAGCATGTGAGATCGAGATTTCCAGGAAACAATAGAACCGATCGCCGGGATCGAGCGTCTAAAGAAGCTGATCGGCGGGTTCCTGGTCGCCGGGTACCAATTCACGTGTTGGAGCAAAACGTAAGCCGTGAGAGCCCAAACTGATGGACGAGACGATAGAATTAAGTGCGCTGACCGGCGACATCTACGATGCGGCGCTCGATCCTACGCTGTGGCGGGATGTGCTGGGCAGAACCAAGCGGTTTGTCGGCGGTCAGGCCGCGTCGCTCGCCTGGAAGGACGCGGTCGCCAAGCGCGGCGATACCTATTTTGAAGACAACGAGATCGATCCACACTATCGCCAGCTCTATTTCGAAAAATACATTAAGCTAGACCCCTGCACGACCGGACAGTTCTTTGCCCAAATTGGAGAACCCGTCTGCACGTCCGATGTGATTCCCTATGACGAATTCAGAGAGACGCGGTTCTACAAAGAGTGGGCGCGTCCGCAGCAGCTTGCCGACGCCGCGCTGGCCTTGCTCGACAAGACAGCGACCAGCATGGCGTTTCTCGGAGTGTTCCGCCACGAGCGCGACGGTCTGTTCGATGACGAAGCGCGCCGGCGCATCCGCCTGCTCGTGCCGCACTTCCGCCGCGCGCTGCTCATCGGCAACTTGATCGATCTCAAGACAGCGGAGGCTGCCACGCTTGCCGACACGCTCGACGGCATCGGCGCCGGAATGTTCCTGGTCGATGCCGACGGTCGCATCGTTCACGCGAATGCGGCGGGGCACGCGCTGCTCAAGGCGGCCGGTGTACTGCATGCCGAGAACGGACGTCTGGCGGCAAACGATCCCAGCGCGGACCGGACATTCGCGGATGCGTTTGCGATGTCCAGTGACGGCGATGGTGCGATCGGCACGAAAGCCGTAGCGGTGCCGCTCGCCGCGCTCGACGGTGAACGCTATGTCGCCCACGTGCTGCCGCTGACATCGGGCGCGCGGCGCCGGGCCGGTACGAGCTATTCGGCGGCCGCCGCTCTGTTCGTACGCCGGGCGGCGCTTGACGCGCCGTCGCCGCCGGAAGTGATCGCCAGGACCTTCAGACTGACTCCCATGGAGCTTCGCGTGCTGCTTGCCGTGGTCGAAGTCGGCGGAGTTCCCGAAGTCGCCGTTGCCCTCGGAATTGCTGAGACAACGGTCAAAACGCATCTCGGCCGAGCTTACCAGAAGACCGGAACCGCGCGCCAAGCCGAGCTCGTGAAACTCGTCGCCGGATTTTCCAACCCGCTGGCACCCTAGTGGTCCGATTCTAACATTCGCTTCCCGGTTCGGCAGGCTCTCATGCGAATGTTAGAATCAAAGGACCACTAGCAAATATAAGTTCTGGTGGAGCTTTGGATTTGACATTCGCTTCGCAAGGTTGCCGCTGGGTGGGGAGCGAATGTCCAATCCGCTCCACCGGCCGCGAGCCCTAA
>DASZWK010000446.1:0-9405 GCA_035546235.1 Xanthobacteraceae bacterium
GCCGCGGCGATCGATGATCCACATCTCGCGCATCAGATCGTCGTACGACAAATCGGGATAGCGCACCGCCACGCGCGAATCGTGCAGCGACAAGTACGCCAGCCGACCGGCGGCGAACCAGCGCTCGATGAAGCGAATTTGCGCCGTGCAGATCCGACAGTTGCCGTCGTAGATCACCAGGTCCGCCAACGGACGCTGATCAGGTCCCGGCAAGGCGGGCGAAGATACAGGAGACGTTTCTAACACGCTGGCCATGGCAGGAATTCTCGAACGGGCAAGCGCTCACCCCGGAAAGGGACAAGGAATTATACCCCCTGGCCCGGCATTCTTGAAAACCCGGGCTTCCTGGTCCTGGTGCTAACCGCCAGAAAGCCTTGGGTTTAACCGCAAATGCGGCCGATCAAGGGAGGGCTATCGCGGCCCGGCACGATCACTGGGATCCAACGAGCGGGTCAAGAAATACAATCCGCAGAGTTCACGGATTCCGCAGATTTATCGAGCCGGAAGCTGCCCGCGACAAGCACGAGATCCATGCAGTGCTCATGATCGACGCCAGCGATTCCTCATCTGTGACATCTGCGCAATCTGCGGATGTGTGGACAAGCTCTTACGGCAAGCAGCGATTCATGGGGCAGCGGCCGCGGCCGGCCCGGCGGCGTCGAGCTTTTGCAAATCGGCCGTTAGCTCATCGATCAAATGCGTCAGCCCCTTGATCTTCTGTTCTTTGTTCTCCAGCTCGGCCGCATCGCGGCGCGAGACCTGAAGCTGCTGAGTTCCCTCCTCGCGCATTTTTTTCAGCGTGCCCAGGTACTGCCGGGCGGAGTCGCGCTGTTTTTCCGTGGCCACGAGCTTCGCCCGCAATTCGCCAAGAGTCGCCGCGGCTTCGCCGTCCGCATAGCGGGCCACGAACTCCGAGCGGCGCCTGTTGATCAAATTTTCCAGCCGGGACGCCATCCGCAGATTTTCGACGACGCGGTGCTCCGAATCGGGCATTTGGGCCACGGCCGCCGTGGCCGCGCCCAAGTCCTGCAATTGCTGCTCGAGTGACTTGAGCTCCAGGTCGTATTGCATCGCCTCCCAAGGTCGGCCCTTCTGCACTGCGGGATCGCCCGCTAGTTCAATCTCCAGTCGCAGCTTATCGAGTTCACCTTCCATTCGCGCGATTTGCGCGGTGGCATCGAAGATGTCGCCGTCGAGGCGGGCCCTCGACTCCTGATAAGCGGATGTCTGCTTGCCGACCTCGGAGGGACTGGCCACGCCGAGCACCTTGCGCAGTCGGTCGGCATCGGCCATGTCGCGTTCGAGTTCTTCGCTCTTTTGGCGGAGCAAGTCCTGCAGTTTGTCCTTCTTCTTCTGTCGAGCGGCGGCGGCCTTTTGCGGATCGTTCACGGCCTCTGCCGCGGCTTGCTGTTCTGCTGCCGCCTGCTTGGCGACCGAAACCTTGTAGAGCCGCGTATTCAGCTCATCGACGATTGTTTGCAGCGCCTTGACGCGCTGCCGCGTCTGCGCCAGTTCGACGTGCCCCTGGCTTACGGATTCGAGGCGCGCGAAGAAGTCGGCGATTTCGCGCTCCAGCGCCGCCAACTGTTCCTTCACGCGATCGCGTTCGCGGTGTTTGACGGCGAGCTTCCCGCGCACTTCCTTGGCCTTGGCCGCGTCGCGCGCGGCGGAGGCGGCCAGCAATTCTTCGCGGCGGCTTTTGATTCGTTTGTCTGTGTCCAAGGTGTCGAGACCTTTGTCATCGATCGACGCCTTGCGCTTATTCAGTTCCGTCCGCATCGCGAGTTCGTTTTTGTAGAACGACAGAATTCCGTCCGACTGCAATATCCGCTCGGCGCGCTCCTTCTTCCCCTGCTCGCTCTCGATCACCTTCAGTTCCTCATTCAAGCGGCCGATGTCCGTGTCGAGCGTCAGGCATGCGGAATTGAGACTGCGTAACTGATTGTTGAGGGTGCCCAGCCGGCGTTGCAGAACCTCTTGCTGACCGCCGTTTGCGTCCGTATCGACGATGCCGAGCCTGCGTTGCAGCGCTACTACATCGTGCATTGCCCGAATCAGTTCGTCGTTCTTCGCCATCAACTCTTGCCGCAGCTTGGCTTCGTCCGGCGGCGCGTTTTCCAGTACGGGCTGCGCGGCTGCCTTGGGTGCGATCTCCGGAGTGGCCGCTGGTTGGGCCGGCGCCGCAGGCGCAATAGGTGCGGCCGGCTGCGGCGCGGGTTGCGGCGCGATAGTGGCGACCGGTGGCGGTTCCGGCACGCGTTCAATGCGAGGCGGGGATGCCTTTTCGGCGGCGATCTTTTTCAGATCGGCGTCGTGTTGCGTGGTCAACTTCTCTAACGATTGCAGGCGTTCTCGCTGTCGCTCCATTTCCGCGGTTTTCACGCCGTGCAATTCCTTCAGCTTGGCTTCCTTGTTCGCACGTTCTTTGACGGCCTTTTCGACCACTTCCTCGAAATAGACGTCCACGATCGCGTTGACGATCTGCTTGAGCTGCTCAAGATCGCCGCCCTGCAGGGCGATTTCCAAAAGCTCGGCGTCGTTCGGATAGTGCAACTGCAGGTTATCCCGCAACCAGCGCGCCGGGTCGGCCTGCTTCTGCACGATCGGTAATTCGGCGATCTTCTGCTGGCGCGTCACCCGCGTAAGCAGCGCCTTGCTGCGCATCATTTCCAGTGTTGTGTTGCGACGCGTGAGAAAATCATGCGAATCGCCCTGGCGCTCCCGCGGCCGGGTCGTCATGGTTTCCGGATCGCGCAGTATCTTGACATAGGCCACCGCGCGGCCGTCACGTGACACGACAGCCGGTTCGAGCCGCTCGACCTGCGAAGCCGCTTCCGTCGCCTGCTGCAAGTCGCGATTCAGCTCGTCGACGACCTGTTGCAGCTCTTGCACCGCGCGTCGCTGCGCGGCGAACTTGCCCGAGTCGTCAGTCAGGGGTAGCAGCTGTTCGGCCAATTGCTCGCGCTCTTTCTTCCACTGCTCCAGCGAAGCGGCAATATTTTCACGCCGCTCCCGAGCGGATTTGAGCAGCGCCTCTTTTCTGACGTCGCCGAATGGATCGGATTCGGAGGCGCGCTGAATGATCTCCTCCTGGCGGACAGTGATTTTCTCTTCGGTGCTTGCCAGGCTCTCCTTAAGCCGGTCAACCGTCGCATCATCGCCTGTGTTACCCTGTTCCTTGGCCGAACCGATGGCCCGTTCGATCTCCTGCTTTTGCTCGACCAGCTTCTGCAGTTTCTCGTCCTTGGCTAGTTCCGACTGGCCCAAGAGCCAGACCGAGGCCCGAATCGGCTTCTGCTTATTCTCGACTTCGTATTGCTCGATCTCTTGATCCAGGCGGTTCAACAGCTGTGTGTGCTCGAGAATCTTTTCGTTCAATGCCGCCGACGCGCGCTGGAGCTTTTCCAACTGCGCGGCCATGATGTCGAGTTCCTGCATGGCGCGTGCGAGCTCGCCGTTCTTCGCGGCCAGTTGCTCGCGCAGCTTTGCCTCGGGGTTTGCCGGCGCGTCTTGTGAGTCCGGTTTCGCAGGCGACGGCTGCGCGGGCGGGGCCGCCGCGGTCGTATCGGGCTTTGCCGCGCCCGCCTGAGAAGATTGCTTTTGGGCGGGTAGTTTCTGCAGATCGCGCTTCAGCTCCTCGATCAACTGATGGAGCAGCTTCACCTTGTGCTCTTTCAGGTCCAACTCCGCCGCGTCACGGGTCACGACCTTCAACTTCGCGGTGAGCTCGGCGCGCTTTTGGTCCATATCTTTAAGCTGCTGCGAGACCGCATCGCGCTGTTCCTCGGTGGCTCTGAGCTTTCCCTCATGTTCCTTGAGTTTTGTAGCTCCATTGCTGTCGGCGAATCGCATCCGCAGCTCGTCGCGGCGGATCTCGATGTTCTCCTCGACGACTCCCATGCTCTTCTGCAGTCGCTTGAGCGTTGGGTTGTCGTTGGATTTGATCTGGTTCTTTGCCTCGCCGACGGCTAGCTCAAGATCATTCCTCTGCTCTTCGAGCTTTCTCAGCTTCTCATCCTTTCGCATCTCCTCTTCGGCATGCGCCTCGCGAGCTGTCGGATCGTTGAGCAGCGCGAGACCGCGTTTGTATTTGTCGATCTCGACGTCCAGGTTCTCCAGTTGCGCGGTGTGGTCGAGGAACGATTTGTTGACCGTCACCAACTGTTGCTCGAGCATCTGAACCTGCGCCGGCGCGTCGGCCGATTGGGTGATGCCCAGGCTTTTGTGCAAACGCTGAATGTCCTGCATATCACGAGCGAGCTCATCGCTCTTTTGCGTTAGCAGTTCGCGCAGCTTGGCTTCGCGGCGCTGCCTTTCGGCCCGCGCTTCCGCATTTTCGGCCGGCCGCGAAACATCGATCTTTTCGCCGCGGACGAGCGCCAGGGCCTCGAGCGCATCTTGCCGGTAGCGATCCTCCTTGGCCGCCTCTTCCAGGGCGGGAATTGCCTCACTGGCGGTCGGGCCCAATCGGCCCAAGCCGCGGATCGCATACTCGCGCAGGTCCTCGTCGCGCAGCAATTCGATCAGCTTCTTCGCCACCTCGGGCCCGAACCCGCGCTGTCCAAAGGCCGTGAGCGCCGCGATGCTTTCCTTGCGTCGTCCGAGGCTCAGCTCCGTGTCGACCTGCGCCAGCCAATCGGTAAAGGACCGGTTGTCGTAGCGCAGCCGGTCGCGCCCAGAATCCGGGGGCGGCTCCCCTGGTTTGCGCGGCATCGTCGTTGGCTTTGTATCGCCCACAAAGAATCGCAAGTCCTGTTTCACGGCGCCGGACGATTGTGCCTCGGTGGCACCTTCGCGTTTGACGCTCGCCAAAGCCGCCTTGGCGCGCTGCTGCCGGGCTTGATGACTTTGCAAACGCTTGAGATCGCGCTCGGCCTCGGCCACGAAGTAGTCCATCATGGCCTTCTTCTCGACCTCGCCGCCGCGGGCACCGACCTTGTAAAGCGCCAGGATGCGCGCTTGCAGCTCTTTCATGCGCGCCAGATGCGCGCGAACGAAGGCGATTCTTTCCTCGTTGTTGGGATGACGCAAGTTTGGTTCGCCCGGTCCGCCGGGAATCTCGGCGTCGGCCGCGTTCTCGACGACGAGTTCGCTCGAAGCTTCGGCGTGCAACCACCGCACGCTCCAGGCGCAGACGCAATCGAGCGTAATCATGTCTCGATCGAACTCTTGCAGTGCCGCCTCGAACCCGGCGCGCGCTGCGGCGATCACTTCGGGATAGCGCGGCGTAGCGGGGGCGGGCGCGGGCTGGTCGGGTTTTGCGGCAGACAGCGGCTGCTGCGATTCTCCGCCGGCGGCATGCCGGATCTTCGCCGCGGCCTGCTCCTCCGCGATCCAACTCACCCGACGCTCGGCGTCGGCAACATAGTACTCGATCAGCGCCTTGTCCTCTGGCTCGCCGCCGCGCTCGCCCGCCTTCTGCAAGTCCGCGACCTTCTTCTGCAGCTCCTTCATGCGCTGCAAATGAGCCTGGGCCGCGGCCGCGCGGGCCTCGATCGTCGTCGGCTCGATCGCGGTCACGAAGACGTTCCCTCGTGGGGTCTTGCGGCTCCGCTGCACCTCGAATTCCAGGCTGTCTTCGGCCAACAGCATGCGTAACGACCAGTCGCATACGCTGGTGAGCTTGGCACCCCTGCCCGATTCGTAGGAAGCCATCGCCGCTTTATAGCCCTCTATGGTCGAACGCAGGACTTCCGGATTGCGCGGCGTGCGTTTCACTTCCGCACCTTCGGGCGCGCCATCGCCGCGGCCCGCCGGCGCCGGGTCGGACGCCGACTGGACCACGGGCGGGGCCTCTTGGTTTGCGAGAACCGGGCCGATTACGGCATCATCATTGGGCGGCTGGCCGTTCTCAACGACGTTCGTCGGCACGGCATCCCGCGGCGACGCATCGTCGGCCGTGGCCAACGATTCGGAGTCTGATGAAGCTGTCTTGGGCTGTTGCGTCGCTTCGCGCGCCACCAACTCCACGCGCACGAGCGCTGCCAGCGCAAAGCCGGTGCAGGCGGCGAGCAACAGCGCCTTCTTGGCGGAAGAGTCTTCGCGCAAGCGCCCGGCGAGCAGGCGGCGAATGCGCGCGGCCAGCGGTCTGCCCCGCGCGGCGGGACTGTACGAAGCGTGGCGGCCGGCGACTTCGCCCAGGCGGACCAAGGCCCTCGCGTAAGTGGTCGTGGCATGTTCGGCCGAGGCGGCCCGATCGCAGGCCCATTCGGCCGCTTCGTCGAAGCGGCGCACGGCCCACCAGGAAAACGGATTGAACCAGTGCGGCAGGGCCAGGACGCGCGCGGCCAGCGATTTCCACACATCACCGCGCTCGAGGTGCGCCAGCTCGTGCCGCAAGATGGCGGCGCGCTCGGTGGCGTTCAATTCTTGCCATAGCGGCCCCGGCACCAGCAGTTCATAGCCGCGCGGCAGACGGCACAGCATGGGCCCCATGTCGGCCGTCACGCGCAAAGGAACAGTGCGTGTGATACCGTGATCGGTGAGCAGTGTCTGCCACTCGTCAAGCCACTCGATGCTTGCCATGCGGCCGGTGGGCAAGCGCCGCACGAAGCGTGCATAGCCGGCGAGCCAGGCGAGGACGAGCAGCCCGATCCCGCCCCCCCAAGCCGCGCCCGCGTACGGCGCGAAATCGCGAAACTCCCAAGCAGCGGTCGGTGTCGGCGCCTCGCTCGTGCTTACGTCGGTTTCAACCGGCACGCTTGCCACGGATTCGTCCGGCAGCTGCATCGATGGCCCGATCGGCAAGTCGATCGGCGGTTCCGCCGCTTGAAGGTCGGGCAACTCCGTCGCCAGCTCAATCGGTGCAGAAATCACCGGAGGTGTGTCCGCGAGCGGTGTCTCGCTCGTTGATTCTGCCGGCTGCTCGGCGACCGCCAGCGGCTGCGAGAGGTCGATATGCGGCAGCTCGATCGTCGCCGGCGGTTCCTCTACGAGCGCGAGTGGTGCGTCAACTTCCATTAGCGAGCCGGATCGGCCCGCGCCTGACGCGGCAAAAGAAACCGGCTCGGGATCAGCGGCACTCGATGCCATGTCATCCGGCGCCGCTGCTGCCGGCGGTTCGTACCATGGCACGCGCACGGGCCATTGCAAAAACGACCAGCCGACGGCCAGGGCCAAGATGCACCCTACGCGATGCACGACCGGCGAGGTGACCCGAGTCAGACGCAACAGCGAGCCGGTCAGCAAGACCGCCACGGCGAGCGCGAGCGTGGTGCGCACAAGATAGAACAGCAGCTCTTCGTTGGTGGTCATGATGTGGCCTCCCGCCTGGGCGTGGTGGTGCCGGTCTTGCCAGCGCGTGGAGCCGGGCGCTGGCCGCTCTGTTCCGCTTCGGCAATCAACTGCTTGAGCTCGGCGATCTCTTCGGCCGAGAGCATGCGGTCGCGCACCAGGTGCGCGACCAGGGGAACCACGCTGCCGTCGCTGACGCGCTCCAGCAGCAAATCGAGATGGCGCGCGCTGACATCCTCTGGCGCCACGACGGCCGCATAGCGCGCGGGCCGGTCGGTCGTGCGGCTGACCACCCCCTTTTCGACCAGGCGATTCAGCCGCGTCTGCATCGTGGTGTAGCCGATGGGTCGATCGAGCGCGCCGTGGGCTTCGGAGAGCGTGACGCCGCCGGTGCGCCAGAGCATCTGCACGATCTCCATCTCGCCCGCCGACAAGCGCGGCAGCTTGCGTTTTTTGCTCATGAATCACTCCGTTCGCGAGCGCCGATTTGCGACATGACAGGCCGTCGTATGACGTGTGTCGTAAACCGGATTGTATGACTTCTGTCGTAAAACGCAAGAAGATTTTCACGAGGAAGTTGTCAGTAGCGCGCAATCAGTAGGCGGAGGGCAGCCGGCAGAGGGCAGTGGTCGATTGCATGCCGCTTGTCGAATGGCGGGGCAGCCTTTAACTTGCCGGTTCCCTGCGGCCCGTTGCGTGCCGTGTATTTTGGGAACTCGCACGAATCTTCCTAACGAATTGTTCATGACCCATACAAACTCACCCGTCCGCCTGGCCATCATCGGCGCGGGCGCCGTCAGCGATTACCACCACGTGCCGGGCATCCGGCTCGATCCGCGGGCCCAGTTGGTCGCCGCTTGCGACGCCGATCCCAAGCTGCTCGACAAGCGCCGTGGCGAATGGGGCATCGACCGCGTCACGACCGACTATCGCGAGATCTGCGCCGACGACGACATCGACGGGGTGCTGATCGCCACGCCCAATTTCACGCACAAGGACATCTCGATCGCCGCGGCCCGCGGCGGCAAGCACATCATGTGCGAAAAGCCGCTGGGCCTGAACGCCGGCGAGGTGCAGGAGATGGCCGACGCCGCCGATCAGGCGGGCGTGGTCCACATGACGGCCTTCACCTATCGCTTCGCTCCCTCGATGCGCTATCTGAAGCATCTCGTCGAGCGTGGGAAGCTGGGCGAGCCGCGCCACTTCCGCTCGCAGAGGTTTCTCGACTGGCCCGAGACCAGTTGGGGATGGCGGCAGTACCAGGACAAGGCCGGGGCGGGCGATCTCTTTGACATGACCATTCACCGCATCGACTTCGCGCAAGACCTGCTCGGGCCGCTGCGCAGCATCTCGGGCGCGGTCGCGCGCTTCGCCCCGCGCACGCAGACGCCTGACGGCCGCGCCTGCCCACCGTCGGACGTCGACGATTGGTCGGCGTTCATCGGCGAGTTCGCCAGCGGTGCGGTCGGCGTGTGGGAAGGGACGACGCTGGCCAAGGGGTACCACCGTGACGGATTTGGCCACGAATGGGCCGAAATCAACGGCAGCGAGGGCTCGGCCGTGTACCGCCTGCACGAGCCGAACGTGATTCTCGTGGGCTCGACCGGCCACGACCTGGCGCCGGTCGAAGTGCCGGCCGAGTTCTTGAAGCCGGCCGGCAGCCCACGCGACCCCAAAGAAGGCAAGCCCGCCACGGTGTTCCGCTATGACCTGGCGTGGGAATTCGTCTCGGCGATCGTCGAAAAGCGCCCGGCGGTGCCAAGCTTCCACGACGGGCTGCGCGCCCAGCGCGTGGCCGATGCTGTTTTACAGTCGTATCGCGAGCGCCGGTGGATTGATCTGATGAAATAAGCGCTAAGTGACGAACGCTGAGTGATGAACTGAAGATATTGCGAATACATGGTCGTCGCATTTTCAGTTCATCACTCATCGCTCCGCGATCAGCGCTTCTCTAGCAGCCATCGCACCGCATTCTGCATGAGCCGCTGGTACATCGGGTGGGCGAGCGATTCGCGCGTGTGGCCGTTGGCGAGGTGGCAGAGCCGGCCTTTGCCCGGCTCGTACACCCAGCCGGCGGCGGCGGTTTCGCCATTGTCCGACCGGTTGCGCAAGAGCAGATGCACGCGTTTGTCATCGTACGGCGGCGTGTGCTGTTCGTCGGCTACGGAAAAA
>DASZWK010000447.1:0-4029 GCA_035546235.1 Xanthobacteraceae bacterium
ACGCCCAAGGCCGTCGTGCAAAAGCTGAACGCGGAAATCGAGCGCACGCTCAAAGACCGGGAATTCGCGGCGAAGATTTCAGCGATCGGCATCGACCCGCTCGGCGACACGCCGGAAGAATTCGCCGTGTTCCTGCGCATGGATATTCCGCGCTGGAAGCGGATCGTGAAGGACGCGGGCGTCAAAATCGAGGGCGATCACTGACTTTGCATCACGCCGCGTAGGCGGTCGGGACGGTCGGCTCTTTGTCCCAGGCGCCAATCGGGTCGTAGCCATAGACCCAGTCGGCGTTGCCGTGGACGCTGGTCTTGCCTGAGGCGATCGATTCCTTCTGCACGGCGCTGTCGCGCATGTGCTTGAAGCGCGCGTTGGCGAGCGCCAGCCGCTGCACGCCGTGTACGCGCGGGATGCGGATGCGGCGGAAATTGGCAAAGGCCTCGATCGGATCGCGGCAGGCTTCGAGCCAGCGGCCGAGAATGTAGGAATCCTCGAAAGCCTGGCCGGCGCCCTGCCCGGCATTGGGCAGCATGGCGTGCGCGGCGTCGCCGATCAGCTGAATGCGGCCGCGGCCCCAGTTGCGCGTCAGCGGCCGGGTGAACAGGCCCCATTTCGAGCACTCCGTCACCACGCTCAGCAGCAGCTTGAGCCGCGGCTCGGGATTGGGGAAGCTCAGCCGCATCTCGGCCGGATCACCGCGCGTCGACCAGCTTTCCTCGACCCATTTGTCGGTGTCTTCCTGGGTGACGATGTTCACCATCTTGGTGCCGCGGATGTAATAGGCGAGCAGATGGCAGCCCGGACCGACCCACTGGACATGGCCGGTCGGCTCGATGGCTTCGAACGGCACATTGGCGCTGTCGAGCAGCGCACGCCACACCATTTGGCCCGTATAGGTCGGATTGTCGGCGCCGTACAAAGTCTGGCGGATAACCGAGCGCACGCCGTCGGCGCCGATGACGTATTCGGCTTCGACGCGCGCGCCATTGGCGAACGCCAGCACGACCCCGTCGCTTTGCTCCTCCAGACCCACCAGGCGGTGTCCAAGATGAATGGTGCTGCGATCGAGCCCGGTCGCGAGCGCATCAAGCAGGTCGGCGCGGTGAAACGTAAAATACGGCGCGCCGAATTTCTGTCCGGCCTTGTGACGATCATGGAATTCCAGAAATTCGCCGGTCTGCATGTTGCGGGTGTAGATGCCGGGCGATGCGGTGCCCACGGCGGCGATCTCATTGCTGAGCCCGATCGCCTGGAGCGCCTTGACGGCCTGCGGGCTGATATTGACCGCGGCGCCGATCTCACCGAGCGCCGGAGCCTGCTCGAACACCTCCGTCTCGATCCCGAAAGCCTTGAGGGATTGCGCCGCCGCCAACCCAGCGAGCCCGCCACCGACAATCGCGATCCTGCAGCTTGATGCCATTTATCTCCCCAAATGCGTGTCACGAGGCTACCAGACACAAGCGTTTTCGCCTAGCCGACCTCCTTCACGGCAGCGCACGTTATGGCTGCGCACGCTCACCGAAGCTCGGCGGCGCGGCCAATCGGCACTCCCCATCGGCGCGCGCCGTTGCTACAAATCTTGCGATCCGAACGGCGCAGTGAGGAATTCATGGACTTGCCTGCGAATGGTTCCGGCATTGGCCAGCCGGTGCGCCGCCGCGAAGATTTAAGGCTGGTGCGCGGTGGCGGCCGCTACGCGGCCGACGAAAATCTGCCCGGGCAGGCCTATGCGGTCATGTTGCGCTCGCCGCACGCCCATGCGCGCATCCGCTCCATCGCCAAGGATGCCGCGCTGAAAATCCCCGGCGTGCTCGCCGTGCTCACCGGCGCCGATTTCGTCGCCGACGGTCTTCGTCCCATTCCGCACAAGGTGTGGTCGCAACATCCGGCTGAGATTCAGCTCAACCCGCCCGAGGTGTTCACCGCGCCGCATTTTCCGCTGCCGACCGACAAGGCCCGCTTTGCCGGCGAAGCCGTGGCGATGGTCGTCGCCGAAACGGTCAACGCCGCCAAGAACGGCGCCGAGGCCATCGAGATCGACTACGACGTGCTGCCGGCGGTGGTCGAAACGCGTCGGGCGGCGCGCCAGGATGCGCCGCGCGTCCACGAGACGGCACGCTCCAATGTCTGCTTCGACGCCGGGCTCGGCAACGCCGCGGCGACCGACGCGGCATTTGCCCGCGCCGCCCACATCACGCGCTTCGAAACCTGGGTGCGCCGCGTCACCGGCGCGCCAATGGAGCCGCGCGCCGCGCTCGCTGCCTTCGATCCGGCGACTGGCCGCTACACGCTTTACGCCGGCAACGGCGGCGCGGTGCGTCTGAAAGACGACCTCGCCACGATTCTCGGGGTGACCTCCGACAAGGTGCACGTGCTGATGGGCGACGTCGGCGGCAATTTCGGCACGCGCGGCATGATCTACGCCGAGTTTGCGCTGGTGGCATGGGCAGCAAAGAAAATCGGGCGGCCGGTGAAATGGATCATCGAGCGCCACGAGTCGTTTCTGTCCGATTACCAGGCGCGCGATCTCGCGGTCGAGGCGGAACTCGCGCTCGACGCCAAGGGCAATTTTCTCGCCATGCGCGGCTCCAATCTCGGCAATCTCGGCGGCCACACCACCAACTATTCGATGGTGCAAAAGGGCGTGCAGATGATGTCGAGCATCTATCGCATGCCGGCGGCGCATTTCCGCGCCCGCGCCACGCTCTCGAACACCTCGCCGACGCGTCCCTATCGCAGCGCCGGCCGGCCCGAAGTGATCTTCGTGATGGAACGGCTGATCGATCTCGCCGCGCACGAGTGCGGCATCGACCGCGTGGCGCTGCGCCGGCGCAATCTCGTCAAGCCCAAGGAGCTGCCGTACAAGAATCCGTTCGGCATGGAGTACGACAGCGGCGATTACGGCGCCGCCATGACCACGGCGCTCAAGCTCGGCGACTGGGACGGCTTCAAGCGCCGCCGCGCCGAGGCGAAAAAGCGCGGCAAGTGCCGCGGCATCGGCGTCGCCAATTACGTCGATATTTCCACCGGCGTGCCGCGCGAGAAGGCGGAGATTCTCGTCAAGCCCGAGGGGATCGTCGAGCTCGTCATCGGCGTCACCTCGCAGGGCCAGGGACATGAGACCAGCTGCGCGCAGCTCGTGACCGAATGGCTCGGCGTGCCGATCGAGGCCGTGCGCGTGATTGCCGGCGACACCGACCGTGTCACTGTCGGCGGCGGCGCCCATTCCGGCCGCGGCATGCGGCTCGGCTCCATCGTGATCAAGAAATCCTCAGACGACGTGATCGAGAAGGCGACGAAGATCGCCGAGCATCTTCTGGAGACGAGCGTTGCCGACATCGAGTTCAAGGGCGGCCGCTTTACCGTGAAAGGTACCAACCATTCGATCGGCCTGTTCGACGTGGCGCGCGCCGCGGCCGAGCGACGCGATCTGCCGCCCGATCTTCAGGGTCCGCTCGCGGCCGAATGCGACAAGACCGTCGCCGAGGCGAGCTTTCCTTATGGTTGTCAGGTGGTCGAGGTCGAAGTCGATCCGGAGACCGGCGCCGTCAAGCTCGTCAACTATGCGGCGGTCGATGATGTCGGCCGCGCGATCAATCCGCTCATCATCCATGGCCAGGTCCACGGCGGCATCGCCCAGGGCGTCGGCCAGGCGCTGATGGAGCACGCGCACTACGACCCCGAGAGCGGCCAGATGCTTGCCGGCTCGTTCATGGATTACGCCATGCCGCGCGCCTCGGATCTCCTGCCCTACACCACCGAACTCTCAGAAGTGCCCTCGACCACGCACCCGCTCGGCATCCGCCCGGCCGGCGAAGGCGGCACCGTGCCGGCGCTCGCCGTGGTCATCAACGCCGTTGTCGATGCGCTGTGGGACTTGGGCGTGCGCCACATCGAAATGCCGGCGACGCCGGCCAGGGTGTGGCAGGCGATCCAAGACGCGCGCAGCGCGTAAGATTGTCCAGCGCTAGAGGCGTAGAAGAAATCGCGCCTCGGATTGTGCCCACGTTTGCAGTTACCACACGCTGCGCC
>DASZWK010000448.1:0-7257 GCA_035546235.1 Xanthobacteraceae bacterium
GCCGCTGCCGCGCCGCGCGCGGTAGTAAAACCAGTTGCGCAACTTGTCGGACGTGAACAGCCGTGCGACGCCGGGCAGGCGCGAGATGCCGCGGTCGAGCGCCCGGGTGACGAGCGGACCGAGGCCGAAGCGGTAGGCGGCGCCGGATGCAATGACGATGCGGTCGAATCCGGCCAGTTGTTCCGGCGAAGCCCGCACATCGGTTGAGAAGCGAAACGCGACCTTTTTCAGCTCGCAGGCAGCGACCATGTCGGCAATGTAGCGCTGGAAGCTTGCCTCGTTCGCGATCACTTCCTGAAACAGCGGCGCCTTGCCGGCGTAGCGGAACGACCCGCCCGCAACTGTATCCCTCTCGAACACCGTCACGGTGTTGTCATCGGCGACGAGCGACGCGTAGGTCAGGCCCGCCGGACCCGCGCCGATCACCGCGATGCGCTCGCCGTGCGGCGGTCTCGCGCCGGCGAACACTGTCTCGCGGCCGGCTGCGCCATTGACCACGCAGCCGATGCGCGCGCCGCCGCGCATTTCGTTGATGCAGGTATTGCAGGCGAGGCAGCGGCGCACCGGCTCGCCGCGCTCGACCTTCCCGGCCCATTGCGGATCGGCGACCAGCGTACGGCCGAGCGCGATGAAATCGGCCTTGCCGCCTGCGACCGCACTCTCCGCAAGCTTCGGATCGCCGAGCCGGCCGACGGCAATCACCGGCACATTGACCTGCTTTTTCACTTCGGCGGCATAATCGAGAAACGGCCCGTCCGGCATGCTCATCGGCGGCAGTACGACTTGTGCCGATGGCAACGAGCGATAGTGTCCGGCGGTAATGTGCAGCGCGTCCGCGCCGCCAAGCGCGGCCCAGACTGCGATCTGGCGGCCTTCCTCGAAGGTGAGACCGCCGGGAAAAAAGTCTTCGACCGAGAGCCGGTAGATGACGCCCACATCCGGCAGCACCGCCTTCACGGCGCGCAAAATCTCCAGGCCGAAGCGGGCGCGGTTTTCGAGAGAGCCGCCATACTCGTCGGTGCGGCGATTTTCGAACGGCGCATGAAATTGCGAGATCAGATAACCGTGCGCGGCGTGGATTTCGACGCAATCGAAGCCGGCCGCCTTGGCCCGCAGTCCGGCTGCGACGTGCGCCGCGATCGTCTCGGCGATGCGCGCCTTGGTCATCGCCTCCGGCACGATGGTTTCGAACGTGATTTCGTAGACCGGGTGCGGGATCGCCGATGGCGCGATCGGCGTCTCGCCACAGATATCGGTGCGGGTGTGGCCGCCGCCATGGCCGAGCTGGATCGACGCCTTGGCGCCGCCGCGATGAATTTCACCGACGAGGCGCGTGAGACCGGGCAGGAAGCGATCGTCGTAGATGCCGATTTCGTGGCGGCGATGCCGGCCGCATTTTTCCGGCGATGCCATCTCGACAGTGATGAGACCGGTGCCGCCGCGCACCCGCGCCATGTAGTAGGCGATGCTGTCGTCGGTGACGAAACCTTCCGCGTCCGACGTCCGCGTCGTCATCGGCGGCATGACGATACGGTTCTTGATTTCGACCGGTCCGATGCGCGCGGGGGTGAAGAGCATGTTCATGGGCGTGTCATTTCGGGGCGTTTCGTCATTCCGGGGCCGAGCGGAGCGAGGAGCCCGGAATCCATACCCACCGCCGCAGAAGTTCGTTCGCTCACCTGCCAGATCCTCTCTCTTCGTGATTATGGATTCCGGGCTCGCGCTGCGCGCGCCCCGGAATGACTCAATCACAACACCGGAATTTCGCCGCCGTCGATGTCGATGGTCGTGCCGTGCAGCCAGGAGGCCCGCGACGACACGATGAAGGTAACGAGGTCGGCCACGTCCTCGACCTTGCCATACCGGATGATGCCGGTCTCGCGGCAGAATTCTTCGCGGATTTTTTCTTCCGACAATCCTGTGCGCTCGATCTCGGTGCGAATGCGCCGCCATTGCCGCTCGGTTTCGACCAGGCTCGGATGGATGCAGTTGACCCGCACGCCGTCGGCCTTGCCGCGATCGGCCATGCACTTGGTGAAGGCCGCGACTGCGGCGTTGACCGAAGAGCCGATGGTAAAATCGGCGTGGGGCTTTCGCCCGCTGGTGCCGCCCATCGCGATCAGCGCGCCGCGCCGCTCCTTGAGGAGTGGCCAGGCGAGGCGGGTGAGCCGCACGTGGGCGAAGAATTTGAGCGCGTAACCTTCCTCCCAATCGGCGTCGGTCAGCGCGAAGAAATCGCCGCGCCTGGTGGTGCCGGCATTGTTGAACAGAATATCGAGCCCGCCGAACTCGCGCTTGACCGCCGCGATCAGCATCTGCGGCCCGTCCGCCGCGCGCAGATCCAGTACGGCGACCGCTGTACGCCGGCCCATGCCGCGGATTTCCGCAGCGACCTCCTCGAGCGCCTTGGCGTCGCGCCCCGTCAGCATCACGTCGCAGCCCTCGGCCGCCAGCGCCAGCGCGGTGCCGCGGCCGATGCCGCGGCTCGATCCAGTGACCAGCGCGACCTTGCCCTTCAGTCCCAGCTCCATTGTCGTTCCTCCTGCGCTGCCGACGTTGTAACCCTGGATTTCGTTTTCGCTCAATGCGGGCTGCTCGCCTCAACCGCCAAGCGCGGAGAAGGCCTCGACCCGCAGGCAAAGCTGGCTGCATCGGTCGAAAATAGCCATTTCTGCGGTGATCTCTGCCAGCATTTGCAAGGCATAAAGCAATTGAAATCAAGGCCGACTGCGGCTTGCAACGGCAGACCGGTTCACTCGTCGCCTGTGCTCTAAATAAACTTCCAATGAGGCGGCTTAGGATTGGTGGAAAGCAATGCGCTCACTTGGCGAGCGGTAACAGGATTGAGAATACCGACGGAACGTCGAATAGAGTCCAACGCCAGACTCAACTCGGCCAGTTTATGCCAGGCTGGAGGACGTCGTACTCCACGCGAGAATTCTTGTGATAGTCTGCGACGGTGCGGGCTCCGCCACAAGTCGCCAAAGCTCATCCTATCGGCAAGCGTGCCATAACATAGCTGCTTGAGCTCTCTGTTTGTGCCGCCATTGGCCTCGCTCAACAAATAGAGATCGCCTCGCTCCGTGCTGCTTGTCGCCCATTGAGTGGCGGAACAGACGGAGATCTCGCGCGCATTTGCCAAGGCTTCAAATGCGCGGTCGCTGATCTGCAACTTCGTGCCAATTCTCTCGCAAGTCTCGGCCAGCATTTCACGGGAACGGTTTGGAATATCGCCGAAGTCAGGGGCTCGCGGCTGAACCGGAACGGGAATTCCCGAACGGTCGTAATAGGTCAGAGCCGGTCGGATCGCGATATAGTCGACGGGCCGCCCCGACGATGCTGCAAGATCGACGCAAAAATCTCGAATTCCGGTCAACTCAGATGGCGCGGCATGCGTCATGATGTATCCGAGGCCGATGCTCGGACCGCCGGAGCGCGTCCGCCGGAGCATATGCGAGACCATCGTCTGGATGTAACCGTAGGCGTCCGCACCAAGCCGGTATAGCGCATGGTGCGCGGCAGGACTTCCGCTGTTGATCGAGACGCGAATAAAGGTCGGATCGTGAGACAACAGTTCGTCGATCATCGCGGGGGTCAGGCTTGCGCCGTTGGTGTATAACCCCCACTCCAGCCCAAATTGACGCGCGATCGCAGCAAATCGTACCAGATCATGATTTACGGTTGGCTCGCCGCCGCCCGTAAAGGTAACACTGAGACCGCCGGCCGCGCTGAATTCGCCTGCAAGTCTCTGCCACAGCTCAATGGGCATCAGATAATCGTGGTCAATGGTCTTGTCGGCGATCCGCCTTGCGCCGTTTCGGATATACGGACACGAATGGCAGCGAGCCGTGCAGGTCAATGATGGCCAGATTTCGAGATTGGCCGGGGTGATGTCGTCTTCGGCGCCGCTGAGAAAGAGTGACAAACGTTCCTGATGAGCTGCAATCTTACTGGTTGCATCCATGTACCCCCAAGGGGCGTTCAACAGGTTTTTGATCTGAGCAGCGAGGCGATGGCTGTCGGATTGCTCTACTTGTGCGGTTGCCTCTTGCAACATGTCCCGCTCACTATCCGTGCGCATGAGGTGTTACAGAGGAGCCGCGCCGCAAGCAGACGCCGCGACACAAGCAACTCAAGTTGCGGGCCACATCTCCCAGCCCTCGTGACATAGCGTCGTTAAGAATGATCTGTCCCCAGCTTGGTCGTGTTTTCTTTGTGCGACTCGAACGCACCCGGCAACGCCGAGCCTTGACACCAATTTGCGGTTCCTTTAGCTCGCTACATTTGTCAGCCGCAAAATGTTGGCCAAAGAAATAAATAAAGCCTTCCGACCATCACGTGCCCCAGGTTTCTGATGGTATCTGGGATATCAGAACAACGCAACTAACAGCGCCAGTCATGCGAATTGCTCAAGTTTCGCCACTCATTGAGTCGGTGCCGCCAAAACTTTATGGCGGAACGGAGCGCGTTGTCAGCTACTTGACCGATGAGCTTGTGGCAATGGGACATGAGGTTACGCTGTTTGCAAGCGGGGACAGTATTACGACCGCCCGGCTGGATGCCGTCTGGCCGACGGCGCTGAGGCTCGATCCGTCAATCAAGGACCTCATCGCGCCTCACGTGGTGATGCTCGAGAAAATCGCGCTGCGTGCTCACGAGTTCGATATCATTCATCAGCACAACGATTATCTGAGCTATCCGGTACTGCGCCGGATCGGCGTTCCATATTTGACGACATTGCACATGACCCAGGAACGTCCCGAGCTGCCGCGGGTTTACGATACTTTTCCCGAGGTGGCGCTCGTCTCCGTTTCAAACTCACAGCGCGAACCCATCCCCCATTTAAACTTCATAGATACGATCTATCACGGCATGCCGGAAAACCTGTTGTCGCCCGGTCGCGGAGCGGGTGGCTATCTGGCCTTTCTCGGGCGGATCGCTCCTCAAAAGGGCATCGATCACGCCATCCGCATCGCCGCCAAGGCAGGAATGAAGCTCAAGATCGCCGCCAAGGTTGACCGCATCGATGAGGAGTATTTCAGAAACACAATCAAACCAATGCTGTCGCGGCCCGGCGTGGAGTATATCGGTGAAATCAGTGATGGACAGAAAGGCCAATTTCTCGGCGATGCAGCCGGTCTGATCTTCGCAATTCAGTGGCGAGAGCCCTTTGGCTTGGCAATGATCGAGGCGATGGCGTGCGGCACTCCGGTTTTGGCAATGCGCAGAGGCTCGGTCCCGGAGGTTGTTGACGAGGGCGTCACCGGCTTTATTGTTGACGACGAGGACAGTGCAGTCCGGGCGGCACAACGGCTCGGCACGCTGGATCGATCTACGATCCGCAGCGTTTTCGAAAAACGATTTACGGTTCGTCGCATGGCGGAAGATTACGTGCGAGTTTACAATCGCCTTCTTGCCGGGACCGATCGCCGCGCGGCAGCACGATCGCGATAGCGAATTTGAACATGGGAAGCTGGTCGCATTTCACGCGGGTTTTGCTGAGCCTGCTGGCCATCGCCGCCGGCGTCGATACCTGTTACTCCGATCCCTTGTCGGGCGGCCCGAACACTATGCGCGGGCCGATCACGTTGGCGGCAGGCAAGGACCCTAGCGGCAGGCTGGGAGCCGCGGTGCAGGCGTGGAATCGGGGCCATCCGGACGAAACGGTGACGATGCGCGAGCTGTCGCAGTCGGCCGACAAGCAGCGGATCACGATCGCCCAAAGCTTTCAGATCGGCAGCTCGGCATACGATGTCGCTCTTGTCGATGTAGCGTGGGTCGCTGAATTTGCAGCGCAGGGCTGGATCGAGCCGCTTGACGAGCAAAGATTTGCCAATTCCAGCATCGTGCCGGCTGCTGCGAGAACGGCGCGTTTCCACGGAAAGCTGTTTGCTGCGCCATACGGAACGATGGCCGGGATATTATTCTATCGAAGCGACCTCATCAGCTCAGCGCCGAAGACCTGGTCGGAATTGAAAGCTTTGTGCCGCACGGTGGCCAAACCAAGCGGCATCGATTGCTATGCCGGCCAGCTGGCGGAATATGAGGGCCTCACGGTCAATGTCGCTGAAGCCATCGCGTCCGCCGGCGGCAGCCTGATCGCGAATGATGGCGTCGATGTAACCGTGGATTCGACGGAAGCGCGCACGGGGCTGGGCTTCCTCGCAGAGGGTCTTCGTCAAGGTTGGATACCTTCGGCGGCTCTGACTTATGGGGAAGAGGAGAGCCGCCGGGCCTTTCAGGAGGGTCGACTGCTGTTGCTGCGCAATTGGCCCAATATTTATAACCTGATCAATGCGCCAGGGCCTGGGTCCGTTATTGCCGGCAAGGTCGGAGTCGCGCCCTTGCCCGGTCCTGGCGGGATCGGAAAGTCCATTCTGGGCGGCAAGAATTTCGTGCTGTCGAAGTTTTCCAAGCACAAAGCCACCGCGCGGGATTGGATGGAATTCATGCAGTCCGAGGCGGTGCAGCGCCAGATCAACGATCCGGTTGTAATCAAGCTCTACGACGATAACGAGCTTCGACAGCGACTGCCTTTCCTGCCGGTGCTCAAGGAGATTTTGCTCGACGCGGTGAGCAGACCGTCTTCACCAAATTATCATGCGGTCAGTCGCGTCATTCAGAAGAATGCGTACGCCGCCTTGCAGGGACGCAGAAGCGTCAATGAAGCCATCGCGGATATGGCCGACGGCCTTACCAAGGCGGTAGCGAGCCGTTATTGATGCCCGCTTTCGGCACTCAGGGTCCAGCAAGCGTCCGCGCGACGCGGAACCCCAAATCGCTGCCCTGGAAGAAAGAAGAATTCCTGTCGCGGACCGCGGAGCGCAGATATTGCGGGTCGTAGTCCCACGAACCGCCGCGGACAACGCGCTCCGAGCATTGGCTGTCCGTCCATGGCGATCCGTTGGCTGGCGCCTCCACCTTGCTTGGTGAGGCGCCGATTTCGTAGCGCGGATGATAGCAATCCTCCACCCATTCCCAGACATTTCCGACCATGTCGTAAAGACCGAAACCGTTTGCGGCGAATTGGCCAACCGGCGCCGTCTGCCGGTCGTCCCATGAGCTGGCGCAGTCGGAGCAATCGGCCATGGCCTTGCCGTCGAGCTTGACGGCGTTGCCCCAAGGATACGCCGTTTCTTTTCCGGCGCGGGCCGCGTACTCGTATTCCGCCTCGGAAAGCAAGCGATATTGCTTGCCGGTTTCTCTGGAAAGCCAAGTCAGATATTTCTGAGCCTCGTCCCAGCTCACCGAAACGAC
>DASZWK010000449.1:0-1804 GCA_035546235.1 Xanthobacteraceae bacterium
AGGATATCTTCAGGACGCATCGCTATTAGATAAACTCTGCTCGTCATTCCGGAAGCCGCTGTCTGGAATCCATAACCACAGTTGCAATATTTTGAAGGGCGGTGGTTATGGATTCCGGGCTCGCGCTCCGCGCGCCCGGGAATGACCGTCATGTCCGACACCGGCCCACTGTTCGTTTCCTCCGGCGACGCCATCGCCGACCGGCGCTACAAATGGGCGCTCGACCATGCGGCGCGCGGCGACTTTTCCGGCGCCGCCGATATCCTGGTGCAGGCGCTGGAACTGGCGCCGGGCTTTGCCACCGCCTGGTTTGCACTGGGCGCCATTCGCGACCGGCTCGGCGACCGCGAAGCTGCGACTGCGGCCTTCGAAAAAGTCCGCGCAGCCGACCGGGAGGATTACCATGGCGCGCGGTTGCAGCTCGCTCGGCTCGGAGCGGGCGACGCCACACCGGCGATGACGCCGACCTATGTGCGCCGGCTGTTCGACCAATATGCTGCGCGCTACGACGTCTCTCTCACCGAGCACCTCGCCTATCGTGGACCGGCGCTGCTGCGCGACGCCGTCGAAGCCGTGGCGCGCACGACCGAACGGCCGCTTCGGTTTGGTTCCGTGCTCGATCTCGGCTGCGGCACCGGACTTGCCGGAGCGGTGTTTCGGCCATTTGCCGACTGGCTCGTCGGTGTCGATCTGTCGCCGGCCATGATCGACCGCGCAGCCGCCAAGGGGCTCTATGACCGTTTCATCACCGCCGACGTCGCCGCCGCACTCGCCGATGAAGCGGCCAATGCCGCGAAATATCATCTCATCATTGCGGCTGACGTGTTCGTCTATGTGAACGAGCTTGCGCCGATTATCGCCGATGTCGCGCGCGTCCTCGCCCCGGACGGGGCGTTCGCCTTCACGGTCGAGACCCATGCGGGCGACGGCGTCAAACTCCTGCCGACGCTCCGTTACGCGCACGGCGAGACCTATCTGCGCGCCACACTGCGCAACGCGGGTCTGGCGGTCGCGTCGCTCGCGCAAGCCTCGGTGCGCAGCGAGAAGGGTGTACCGGTCGATAGCCTGATCGTGGTCGCGCAGGTCTCGACCGCGCCGAGCCCGCCCGCTAGTTCTCGTGCGTGACCATCCTCGAACGCTCCGCAGTCCTGCCGGAACAGTTCACGCGCTGGTTCGCCAGCCGCGGCTGGGCGCCGCGCGCCCACCAGCTCGACCTGTTGGACAAGGCAAGGGCCGGCAGATCGGTCCTCCTGATTGCACCGACCGGCGGCGGCAAGACCCTCGCGGGTTTTCTGCCGAGTCTGGTTGAGCTCAGTGGAACCTCAATGGCCTTCCCTGCGCGTGGCGGCGAAGATGGAGCAGCGGAGAAACGCCGGCTCCTCTCCACCGGCCGCGACGTGCGGCGCGAGGGCGGGCTGCACACGCTATACATTTCGCCGCTCAAGGCGCTTGCTGTCGATATCGCGCGCAACCTGGAAGCGCCGGTCGCCGAGATGCGGCTGCCGATCCGGATCGAGACGCGCACCGGCGACACGCCGACCTCGAAGCGCCAGCGCCAGCGCCGCGATCCGCCGCAAATCCTGCTGACAACGCCCGAGCAGCTCGCGCTGCTATTGGCGTCCGCCGACGCGCCGTACCTGTTCGGCTCGCTCAAACGCATCATCCTCGACGAGCTGCATGCACTCGTCACCTCGAAGCGCGGCGATCTTCTGTCGCTCGGTCTAGCGCGGCTTTTTTGCCTGTCGCCGCAACTCACATCGATCGGGCTGTCGGCGACCGTCGCCCAGCCCGACGAGCTGTGCCG
>DASZWK010000450.1:0-28487 GCA_035546235.1 Xanthobacteraceae bacterium
ATCGAAAACATGCGCGCCGGCGCCATGGAGCGATTCGGCCTCGGCTATGAGGCGCTGGCCGCCGACAACCCGCGTCTCGTCTATTGCTCGATCACGGGCTTCGGTTCGCAAGGCCCCTATCGCGAACGCCCGGGCTACGACACCATCGGGCAGGCGGTCTCAGGGCTCTTAAGCGTGCTGACCGACCGCAACGCGCCGCAACCGGCGGGCGTCTCCTTTTCGGATCACCTGGCGGGCGCGTTCGCGGCGTATGGCGTGCTCGCCGCACTGATGGCGCGGACCGCCACGGGGCGTGGTCAGAAAGTCGAAACGTCGCTGCTGCAGGCGACGCTGTCGTTTCTTGGCGAGAATGCCGCGACGTTCTTCGAAGATGGCAACGTACCGTCGCGTCAGAGCCGATGCCGGCGCGCGCAAGTTTTCACATTCACCGCGGGGGACGGCCTGCCGTTCGCCGTTCACCTGTCGTCGCCGGAGAAATTCTGGCGCGGCCTGCTGACGGCGATGAACCGCGAGACCCTCGCCACGGATGAACGGTTCCGTAACCGGGACCTGCGGGTCAAGAATTACGATGCGCTGTTTGCCGAGCTCGCAGCGACATTTCAGTCGCGGCCCCGCGCCGAGTGGCTCACGCTGCTCGGCGCACAGGATGTGCCGAGCGGGCCGCTCAATACACTCGATGAGGTCTTCGCCGATCCACAGGTCATCGCACTCGACATGCGCAAGAGCCTGCCGCATCGCAGTCGCGGCACGGTTTCAGTCGTGGGCAACCCGGTAGGGCTCAGTGCGACGCCGCCGCGGATTGAAACTGCCGCGCCGGATCTGGGAGCGGATAACGACGCGTTCCTGCGCTGAAATGACGTACGGCTTAATTGGAAAAAAGTGGAGCCGGCGCTTCCAACTTCAATAAGAATGGACTGTCGTTTGCCAACGAGACGCCGCGTCGGGATCGAGGGAGGAAGTAGCATGAGGATCATCGTATCGCTCCGGGCCCATTTGGTAATCTTTGGCGCAATCGCCGCACTTGGCGCCGGTCAGGCCGCGGCTCAAGCCCCGGCGGGCGATAATCCTGCCTTGTATCGCGGAGCAGACCGCGAGCAGCGCGCGCTCGACGGTGCCCGCAAGGAGGGCGTGGTTACGGTCTATTCGTCGATGATCGTCGATCAGGCGCTCCGTCCCCTCATTGATGGCTTCGAGGCGAAATATCCCTTCGTCAAGGCAAAGTATGTGCGCGATGACCCGCCACAGCAATTGCAGAAGCTTATGGCGGAATCGCATTCCGGCAACATGGTCGCTGATGTCGTCGAAAGCACCGGGTTGGAAGTGCCGATGCGCGCCGCCAACATCGACCAGCCGTTCTGGTCGCCGCAAATTGCCGCCTACCCGGAAAACCTGCGCGATCCGCAGAACTACTGGGCGCCGACGCGCGTGAGCTATCTCGGCGCCTGCTATAACACCAACTTGGTCAAGCCCGCGGACCTGCCCAAAAGCTTCCAGGATTTCCTGGACCCGAAGTGGAAGGGCAAGATGGTGTGGTCCGGCACCACCATGGGCAGCCTGCTGTTTATTACCGGCGTGCGCAATTTCATGGGCGAAGACAAGGCCTACGCCTATCTGCAGAAATTGGCGAAGCAGGATATCGCAATGGTGCCGTCCGCGAATCGTGTCATCGTTGACCGCGTCATGGCGGGTGAATATGCGATGTGCCTCGATGCTTTCCTGCATCATCCGATCATCAGCGCGCGTAAGGGCGCGCCTGTGGCGCCCCTGCCGCTCGATCCGGTGATTACGGCGGTCAGCTCGGTCATGCTGCCGAAGGCGCCGCCGCACCCCTATGCGGCCATGCTGTTCATCGATTATCTGTTGTCTAAGGATGGACAGCAGAAGCTGCAGGGGGCCGATTATTTTCCGGCGCGGCCGGATGTGCCCGCTTCCGCGGACTTGAACAAGATTGTGCCGCGCAAGATCGGCCTGCACGAGAATTTTATTTCTCCGGTGAAAATGAATGCAGATCTGGCCCGTTCACGCCAGATTTACACGGAGCTGTTTGCGAAATGACCGGCGCGATGACGTGACCGGCGCTGCGACATGACGGTGGCGAGCTCGGCAACAAGGATCACGATGGGTGTTAGGCCGGGGAGCCGCCGTGTCTTCGCTCTTCGCCGGGTCCCGCTGAAAGTGATCGGGCTGATCGCGCTGTTTTCCGCCGGAATCATTCCCCCGTTCATCTTCCTGATCTATTCGAGCCTGCATCAGCTGGACTCCAGCGGCGCATTCGGCGCCCTCACGGCCGCGAACTTCGCGACGGTTTTCAACGACCGAGCGTTGGCAACGACGCTGATCAACAGCATGCTCTATCCGTTGGGCGCCGCACTGGTCGCGTTGACGGTCGGCGGAGTGCAAGCCTGGCTCGCGGAGCGCACCGACGCAAAATTTCGGCAGATCCTTTATGTGGCGGCGATCATATCGCTCGGTATTCCTTATGTGCTCTATATTGTCGCTTGGCTGCTGCTGCTGAGCAAAGCAGGCCCGGTCAACGCCATCCTGCAGCATCTGTTGGGTGGCGCCGGCCCCTATATCAATGTCTATTCGCTCGGTGGGATGATCTTCATCGAGGGAATGCTGTGGTCGCCGCTGGCCTTCCTGCTGCTGTCCCCCGTCTTCCGCAACTCCGATGCGTCCTTCGAAGAGGCCGCCAGCATCAGCGGCGCCGGCGTGTTTTCGACGCTCCGTCACATCACGATCGGCATGGTGCGTCCCGCGCTGTTGGCGTTCGGCCTCCTTGCGTTCATCAAGGCGTCCGAGGCATTTGAAGTTCCGGCGCTTGTGGGATTGCCCGGTTCGAGGCGCGTCTTGACCAGCACGATCTATCAGACGCTGACGCTTAACATTCCGCCCGACACCGGTAGCGCCTCCGCGTTCGGTGTGCTGCTGCTTATCGTCATGGCGGTCCTGCTGCACATCTACAATCGCGTGGCGGCGCGGACTTGGCGCTATCAAACCGTGACTGGAAAAGGTTTCCGGCCGCGCGTGGTGCGCCTCGGCCGCTGGCGCTACGCCGCGGGCGCGCTGATCGTGGCCATACCGCTTGTCGTTATCGTGCTCCCGCTGGCGACGATCCTGTGGGCCGCGCTGCTGCCGTATTATCAGCCGTTCAGCATCGCGGCGCTGCCCAAGCTCGGTGTCGCCAACTTCGCGCAGGTACTGCATTCGCGGTCGTTCCAGGCTTCAATCGTCAATACGCTTTTGCTCGGCGCGTGCGCGGCGACGGTGGTGACGGCGCTGTCCGTCGTCGCCGGCTGGTGTGTCGCGCGGCGTATGCGTGGCGGCGCTGTGCTGGATACGCTGGCGGCGCTGCCCCTGGTATTCCCCGCCATCGTCCTCGGCCTCGCCTTTCTGCAAATTTTCGTGCATGGCGGCACTCATATTTACGGCACGCTGCTTTCGCTCATTATCGCGTCAACTGTTGCTTACATGCCGTACGGCCTGCGTTACGCGCAGCTTGGCGTGATTCAAATTCACCCCGAGCTCGAAGAGGCCGCCGCGATCGCCGGCGCGCGGCAGGGGACGGCATTCTTCCAGATCGTCCTGCCGCTGCTGGTTCCCGCGATGATTTCATGCTGGCTCTTTGTCTTTCTGATCGCGGTCCGTGCTGTTTCGCTCATGCTGCTGCTAGTGGGGCCGGATTCGCAAATCGTGGCGGTGACGCTGTTCGACTTCTGGAACAACGGCCAGGTCGGCGAGCTGGCCGCACTCGGCTGCGTGTGGACTGCGATCATGACGGTCTTCAGCGTGGCCTTTCTGGTCCTGGCGCGCCGATATCAGTTGCCGCTCAGCTAAGCGGTTGGAGTACGAACGTGCTGCAGGTTGAAAACCTCACGAAGCTCTATGCGGCGGAAGACAGCGGCGGCATCCGCAATATCGCCTTTGAGGTCGCGACCGGGGAGTTCTATACGCTGCTCGGCCCGTCCGGCTGCGGCAAGACCACCACCTTGCGGTCGGTCGCCGGTCTCGAGGAGCCAAGCAACGGCCGCGTGACGTTGGAAGATCGGATCATCTTCGATTTCGACCGGGGCGTCTTCGTACCGGCCAATCAGCGCCGGCTCGGCATGGTGTTCCAATCCTACGCGGTCTGGCCGCACATGAGCGTGTTCGACAACACCGCGTTTCCGCTGCGCATGGCCCGCGACCGGCGCTGGAGCAAAACCGACGTGCAACGGCGCGTCATGCGTACGCTCGAAACCATGGGGCTTGCGGCGCTGGCCGGCCGTTCGGCGGCGCAATTGAGCGGCGGCCAGCAGCAGCGGCTGGCGCTGGCGCGCGCTCTCGTCGGCGAGCCGCGGCTGCTCCTGCTCGACGAGCCCTTGAGCAACCTTGACGCCCTGCTGCGCGAACAGATGCGCACCGAGCTTCGCCGCCTGCAAAAGGAGGTCGGCGTTACCGCGATCTACGTCACCCACGATCAATCCGAAGCATTGGCGCTCTCGGATCGGATTGCCGTGATGCACAACGGTGCGATCGTGCAGATCGGACTGCCCCGCCAGATTTATGATCAGCCGTGCAATGCATTCGTGGCCACGTTCATCGGCCGGAGCAATCTGCTTCGTGGCAAGCTTCTGGAGCGCGATCAGCAGCATGCGCGGATCGCCACCGCCCTCGGGCCAATTCTATGCAAGATATCGCATTCGGCCGCGGATCGTTTGCCTGGCGCGGCGCTCATACGCCCGGAGCACGTGGTGTTGAAGCGACCTGACGACCGTGCCGGCGACGGAGCCGTCAACCGGTTCCGCGGACGTATCGTCCAAGTCGCCTTTCTCGGCGAGGCCACCGAATGCGTGGTCCAAGTCGGCGACGTCGTCATCCTGGTGCGTGGCGCCACGGACCAATACGACGCCGCCGACGAGGTCGATGTCTTTTTTCCTCCAGAGCGAACGTCGGCGATCACCGAAGACGCATGAAGACCGCTGGCTCTTTCAGACGTCGATATCTGGCGGAAGAGAGTGGGAGTCGAACCCACCAAGGGCCGGCTGACGGTCCTTCCCGGATTTGAAGTCCGGACGCTCCACCGGGAGCGCTTCTCCTCCTGACGTCTCCGCCCGCGGCGCGCCGCGCGAAGCACGGCCGAACAAGCCGATGCGACGGCGATCTATCCGCCTTAAATCCCCACGCCTCAGCGTCACGCCGTGCCGATCCAGAAACTCGAGAACCTGAATCGCAATTTTCCGCCCGGTATTGATACGATCGCGAAATTGGGCGGCTGTGAACTCCCCGTTCGCCGCCTGGCTGGCGAGCTCGGCGACGATTTCGATCATTTCCGCCACGGTACTGCGCAGAAAGAAGTGGTCAGGAGCGAGTTCAACGACTTCGCCCTGCCGGCTCAGCGATTTCAGGACACGGCGAACGCCTGTTTCAGGCAGCTTGATCAGCGCTGCGATATCGCGGCCCTTCGGCGGTCGAAAACGGTCGGCATCGGCGATCAGCGGCGCGATCTTGCTCCAAACCTGTTCGTCTTGCGCCGCGAGCCTGACGCGATGAGCCAGCAAACGTACTGCACCGGCCTCGAGCGCGAGATCGCCCTTACGCGCGAATTCATTGATCGCCGCGGACAACACGTCCGCGGGAAGTCTCTGCTCCAGGTGCAAGCGAAGTCGTTGCAGATCAATGCCAGCTTTATCGGGATTGGCGGCATGAAAAGCGCCAAGTGCCGTCAATAAATCCTGTTTCAAGCGAACCCACGATTTTTCCAGGAATGCATACGTCGTCGCCGATCCACTCTCGCGAACAGTACCAAGCTGCTGGACGAGCAAGATAACGGCTTCCATCGACAAAGCGCGATCGCGCGCAAACTCGGCAAGGTCGACATAGCGAGGCGGCTGCCCCAGCAAGCCCGCAAGCACTTGCCCGGTATCCTCGCATGCGAGCGCGTGGAGTTGCGCAAGGCGCTCGGGTGTGCGGCGCCTCCTTGCCGGGGCGCGCAAATCGAGAAAGCGACCGCCGCCGATCGTACGCGAGCCCGACGTATCGCGAAGCACATAGCGGTCGCCGGCCGCAGCGGCTGTCGGCTCACTCAGGACCAACTGGATATAAGCGGCATCGCCAGGCCGGATTGGCTCCTCTCCCAGCGGAACGATACGCGCCTCGATTTCATCGGCAGCATGGTAGAGCCGCACCGGTGTCCAGTGCGCGACGGCCTTCGCTTCGCTGGCGAGAACACGACATTGCGCATCGATGCGATCCGTCGGCGCGTGCAACTCGGCCTCAAGCACCACATCGCCGCGCCGAATTGCACTCTTGGTGATCCCATCGCCGGTGAGATTGAGTGCGCAACGCTCCCCGGCTTGACCGCGCTTTGAAGGTTGGTTTTGCGCGTGAATGGATCGCACGCGTGCCGAAAGACCGGACGGGCTGAGGCGCACCTGCGCACCGACGTCGACCGATCCCGATAATACGGTGCCGGTGACGACCGTGCCGGCGCCCGACAGCGTGAAGCTTCGATCGACGGAAAGCCGAAAACGGCCGTCGGTGGCGTGGGCTGTAAAATGGCGGGCAGCGTCGACCAGTTTCTCGCGCAGCGCGTCGATGCCTCGGCCGGTCACTGCCGAAACCGGCTGTATCTCCGCCCCAGCGAGCGAGGTGCCATTCAGGTGCTTCCGGATATCCAGCGCAGCCTCCTCGCAGCGATGCGCAGAAACCACGTCGACCTTGCTCAAGGCGACGACGCCGCGTTTGATGCCGAGCAGATCGGCGATGGCCAAGTGCTCGATCGTCTGCGGCATGATCCCGTCATCGGCCGCTACGACCAGAAGAATGAAATCGATGCCGGTCGCTCCGGCCAGCATGTTGCGAATGAATTTCTCGTGGCCGGGAACATCCACGAAGCTCAAAACGGAGCCATCGCTTGCCGCCATGTAGGCGAAGCCGAGATCGATGGAAATGCCCCGCTTCTTTTCCTCCTTCAGCCGATCGGTATCGACGCCGGTCAGTGCGCGAACCAGCGCGGTCTTGCCGTGATCGATGTGCCCCGCCGTGCCGATGATCATGACGAGGCCGCAGAGCCGGAAGGCGTCGGTGACGGGAGTTCGAGCGATGCGAGATTGGCGATAAAGCCGACCTCGTCATCGAGACAGCGCAGATCGATAATGAAAGCCTGATTCTCGATACGGCCGATGACAGGAATGCGCAGACGGGCAAACGCGTCGGTCAGATCTCCAAGCGCGCGACCCGTCCTCCGCTGTGCAGTGGGCCGAATCCCGATGCCTGCACTCGGAATCGTCTCTAGAGGCAATGCGCCGGAGCCGATCTGACTCGCACATGCGATGACATCGAGCGAGAACCGCCCGCCGAGTTTTGCGCGCAGCGCCGGAAGGAGACGATGCCCCAGCGCAGCGATCTGGTCAGGGGGCTTGGCCAAGTGCCGGTAGGTCGGCAACTGTTCCGCAATCCGATCGGGGTCGCGATAGAGCTTCAGCGTCGCCTCGATGGCTGCGAGCCTGATCTTATCAACGCGAAGCGCCCGCTTCATCGGATTGCGATTGATCCGCGCAAGCAAGTCTTTGCGACCGACAATGAAGCCGGCCTGCGGACCGCCCAGCAATTTATCGCCGGAAAATGTTACGACGTCCGCGCCGTCTGAAATCGCTTCGCTTACTGTGGGCTCGTGCGCCAGCCCGAAGCGGGACAAATCGATCAGCGTGCCGGAGCCGAGGTCATTGACCAGCGGCACGCCATGCCCACGGGCAAGCGCCGCCAGTTCGCTCGCCGCGACCTCAGCGGTAAAGCCCTTGATGCGGTAGTTGGACGTGTGGACCTTGAGGATCAACCCTGTTCGGGCGTCGATAGCGCCGGCATAATCCTTAAGATGCGTCCGGTTCGTCGTGCCGACCTCGGCAAGCTTGGCTCCGGCCCGGCTCATGATCTCGGGCATGCGAAAGGCGCCGCCGATCTCGATGAGCTCGCCGCGCGACACGATCGACGAGCGGCCCTTTGCGAGCGTATTGAGCACGATCAGCACTGCCGCGGCGTTGTTGTTGACCACGGTGGCGTCCTCGGCGCCCGTCAACTCGCACAGCAGCCTCCGGATAATGTCATCACGGTCGCCGCGCCGCCCCTTTTCAAGATCGAACTCCAGCGCCACCGCGTTTTTCATCGCGGCCACCGCGGCTTCAATTGCGGCGTCGGCAATGAGGGCGCGGCCGAGGTTCGTGTGCAGAATCGTGCCTGTCAGATTATAGACCGGCCGGAGCCGCGGACTCTGATCGTGTTGCAGATGCGCAAGCGCGAGTGCCGCGGCGCTGTCCACATCGACCTGGCCATTGCCGCCGTCGCGTGCGGCAGCAAGCGTTGCGCGAATGGCGCTGACAAGCGCTTGGTGTCCAAAGCGATCAAGGGCAACCGCTGCGGCCCGGGTCCGCAACACAGCATCGACCGAGGGTAGGTTGCGCAGATCGGCTGGCGGCCTCGACTCTGCCGACACTGGATTCTCCATTCCACTCCGAAGGAGCGCCGGGATGTCGGCGCTCTTCTAGCCGTGGGCAACTGCGCGCAAGGCTTCGCGATCTCGATTGATCTCGCGGCCGGACCATGACCCATCGGCCAAAAAACGGTCTGCCGCGATGGCCGCCGCTGCGCCATCCCCGGCGGCGCTCACGGCCCGGCAGGGCGACTGCGCCCGTATTGTTCCAGCAGCCAACAGGCCCGGCAATTCGGTCCGCGTCAGGTCATCGGTTGGAATTCGGCCCGCCGAATCGAGGCCAATCAAGTTCTCCACAAAGGCCGTATTGGGCCGCAGGCCCACATAGGCAAATACGGCGGCAATTTCGACCTCCGAAACAGTGCCGCTCGTGGCGTCTTGGATGCGCAAGCCGGTGACGGCGGTCTCGCCGATAATTTCGCTGACGATCTTGTTGCCGCGAACTTCGATTTTCGGATGCGCCGCGACACGATCGCGGTAGCATTTCTGTCCCGTCAGTTCGTCGCCGCGATGAAACAAGATGACGTTTGAGACGCACTCGGCGAGCGTCAGACCCTCCTGCATCGCCGAGTCGCCGCCGCCGACAACGGCAACAATGCGACCACGCAGCAAAGGAGCGTCGCAGGTGGCGCAATGGCTGACGCCGTTTCCGATGAGCCGTTCCTCGCCGGGCACGTCGAGCTTTCTGAATTCCGATCCAGTGGCCAGGATAACCGCGCCCGCAACGAGATCGCCCTGATCGCTTGTCACGTTCCACTTGGTACCCGTGGGATCGAGTCGCGTCACGCCGCTCATCATCAGTTCGGCACCGGCGGCGGCCGCCTGATCCTGCATGATGGGGCACAAGTCGTAACCTGGAATTCCTTCCGGATGACCGGGAAGGCCCTCAACCTTTTCGATGCTCAACAGATGCCCTCCCGGAACGTCACCGGTGAGGATCAGCGCGCTTCTGCCAAGGCGCGCGGATGCCATGCCTGCAGACAATCCGGCTATGCCGCCGCCGACAATAACGACATCGAATTCTTTCGCCAAAGTCCTCGCTCCAAGTGCGCTCTGTACCGTTGTAGAAAAATGGCAGGGCCGCTTAGCCGACGATCCTGATCGCGGGCTCGCCGTCTTCCGCATGTCCGATGATCCGGGCGGATGCATAACCGGCATCGCAAATCTCGTTGACCAGTTCATCGCCGTGCTGCCGTGCGACGGCAATCAGTAGTCCTCCCGACGTCTGCGGATCGGTGAGAAGATGGCGCTGCCATTCGGTCACGTTCGGCGAAAGTTCGACGTCGCTCGCGTAGCTTGCCCAGTTGCGATGCGATGCGCCGGTCACCAGTCCTTCTTCGGCCAGAACCGCCGCTTGCGACAACAGCGGAACGTCGTCAAAACGGACCACGAGGCGCAAACGCGAACCGCGCGCCATTTCAAGTCCGTGACCAAGCAGGCCAAAGCCTGTGACGTCGGTGACAGCGTGAACGTTTGCGTCGCGCCCAAGCTCCACGCCGACTTTGTTCAACTGGGTCGTTGTGGCGATCATCTCCTCGTAGCCACCCTGGCTGAGAGCGTCTTTCTTGATGGCGGCCGAGTAGATGCCGACCCCGATCGGCTTGGTCAGGATGATCGCGTCGCCGGGCTGCGCTCCGCTGTTGCGCCGGACCTGCCCGGGCGCACAGACGCCGATAACCGCCAAGCCATAGATAGGTTCGGGACAATCGATCGAGTGGCCGCCGGCAACAGGGATGCCGGCCGCCGCGCAGGCGGCGCTGCCGCCGCGAAGAATATCATGGACGACATCCGTCGACAGTTTGCCAAGCGGCATACCAAGGATGGCGAGCGCCATGATCGGGTTCGCACCCATCGCATAGACATCAGAAATGGCGTTCGTCGCGGCGATGCGACCGAAGTCGACCGGGTCATCGACGATCGGCATGAAGAAATCCGTTGTGGCGACGACGCACGTGTTCGCGTCGAGCTGCCACACCGCGGCGTCATCGCCGGTCTCGGTCCCAACCAGAAGTTTTGCGAACGGCATCGCACCAGCTTGGTTGGCGAGAAGTTCTTGCAGAACCGATGGCGCAAGCTTGCACCCACAACCACCGCCATGAGCCAGGCTGGTCAGCCTGAACTGCGCCTCGCTCATTTTGCTTTTCTCTCCGGACTTGGCCTGGCGACATGCATGCTTCGATGACTGTAAGCCATTTGCCATCGCTGTCGAGCCGCCCATGCGGTCTGCGCCTGACCGCTCTTCCAGCCGGTCGGGGCTGCAAAAGGCGCTCCGAATCCGGCAGACTGCCTTGCAACACGATCGCGTCGGCACCGATGAGCGGCGGCGCCGAACGCCATTGCGCAAAGGCGAATTACCGGCCGGTCAGTGTGCGGGAAAATTCAGTTTCGAGCGCGTTCAACTTGCTCGCCTGGGCGATCGACTCCGCCGCCGTGTAATACGAAAGCTTATGGCCCTTCAGGACTTTCGAGATTTCCGTGCCGTTGACAAAATAATTGCCTCGCTTGGTGTATTTCTCGAACATGATCGCGCCTTCCGGCCGTCCGAGCCAAGCCAGGAATAACCGCGCCGTATTTGGATTCTTGCCGTATTTCAAAACCGAGCCCACGATCAAGGGAACCGGTGTCGGATCGATCAGGACGAGTTTGACGGGCGCGGACTTCTCCACCATGCGCACTGCCGAATCGTAGGCCGTGATCGCAAGTGCGATCTCGCCCGAACCGACCGCTTCGGCGAGCGGAAACTGTCCGTCGAACATGCGCGGCCGCAGCGCCGCCAGCCGCTTGACGAGGTCGCGTGAGGCGCTTTCGCCGATTGCCGGAATGATGTCGACAAAAAATGCAGCTCGCATCCAGTGTCCGGTGCGGCCCTTCCATTTCGCATCGGCCATATCGTTCCAGGTCTGCGGAATATCGGCGCCCTTCACCACGTTGGTGTTGCACAAGGCCGCGTAGGGCGCCGTCGTCGCGACGATCATGTAGGCGGCGGGCGTCAGCACCGGCGAGGTGGCGACGCCCAAGGCCGCCCAGTCCGATTCGAGCAAAAACCCGCGCTGGTACAGCGATTGGGTGACCGACGCGCCGTGAAGCAGCACGTCGGCGGTTGGTCCCCCCGCCATGCTCTCCTGCACGACCTTCGCGGTTTTCTGGGCCGACGGAACATCGACAAACTCGACTTTCTTGACGAACGGATAAGCGCGCTGAAAATTCGTCAGGATGGATCGTGCAGCGTCAGCGTCGTAATGATCGTACCAGATCAATCCACTTTCAGACTTGGCTCCTTCGATGACCTCTTCGCGACCTGGGCCGTTGGCGCGGGCATTCGTCATGGTCCCGCTCAAGGCCGAGGCCGCGGCCAGCGTGTGCAGGAAATGTCGCCGGTTGTAGGCTGTTACTGACAAAGACTCCTCCCGTGCATTTTCAGGCGTTCAGCCCATATCGATGTCCACGGCACATTACCTCAAATCTCCAAACGCCGCCGGGTGAGCGACAATATGGCCACCAGCGCAAGCAGCGCGATCATCAGCAATACGGCCAGCGCCGCGGCGCGCTCCGGGCTCCCCGTGTCCCAGTAGCTGTACAAAATCGTCGACAACACGCTGTTTCGTCCCGATTGCAGCATGACGGCGATTGAAAACTCTCGAATCGAATGCACCAGAACCCAAATGGTCAACGCCACCGTGGTTGCCGATAACAGCGGCATCGTGATCCGCCGGAACGTCTGGAACAGCGTCGCCCCAGCCATGCCGGCGGCTTCCTCGATCTCGCCGCCGATCTGGATCAGGCCGGCTTGCATCATCCGCGAGGCGATCGGCAGGAACACAATGACGTGCCCGAGTGCGATGACCCAGATGGTGCCATAGAGCGCAAGAAAGCGCGCACTGAACGCCACGACAACGAGCGCAATCCCGATCATGAGCGGAGGCAGGCCCAGCGGAATCATGCACAGAAAATCGATGATCCAGGCGCGGCGCAGTTTGGAGCGAAGTACGATCCAAGCCGAGAGAAATGAGAGCACGATGAGACTGGCAGACGCTGCGACGGCGATAAGACCTGAATTGACGACCGCTTCACGCAACCTCGGGCTGGCGAAAAGATTTGCATAGGCGGAAAATGACGCCCGCTGCAGCATGTGCAAGCTGAAGCCGGCGAAATATGGAATGAGACTCGCCCACAGCAAGGCAACGAACGGCAGCAGGATTGCAAGCACGAAATAAAGAAAAACCAGCGCCGCCGCCAAACCACGCAACGCGCCAAGCCGAACGCGCGCGGGCCTGTACCCCTTGCCGCTGACGGTCGCGAAACGGGCAGCGTGCCGGATAGTCCGGCGATAGAACACAAGGCCGGCGATCAGAAATACAAACAGGACCGTGTTCATCGCGGCGGCCGCGCCATAATCCGGAAAGCTCGATGGCGGGGTCATCAGTCGAAAAATCTCGATGCTCATCAGATTCACGTGTCCGGGAATTGCGATCACCGCGGGGACGTCGAACGCCAGCATGCCGACGATCATCAGAATGGTGACGGCGGACAGGAGGGCGGGCCGCAAAAGCGGCACGCCCACGCGCCATATGACTTGCCAGCGGTTCGCGCCGGCCACCATGGCGGCTTCTTCCAGCGCCGGATCCAGCGAGCGGATCGCCGGCGACAGCATGAGAACGGACGTCGGCACATAGGCCAGCGTTTGCACAAAGATGGCGCCGGGCATGCTGTAAATGTCGAACCAGCGGTCGATGGGGCCGATGAGTGGTTGCAAGGCGACGCTGACGAGTCCGATGCGTGGGGCGAGTACCAGAGCCCACCCGATCGCCAGCAACAGCGGCGGTGTCGCCATTGGCATGAGAATCAATGCGCCAAACAGGCCGCGGGCCGGAAGGTCTGTCCGCTCGAACAGCCAGCTCAACGCGGTGGCGATGCCGACGGCCAAGCAGGTGCTGCCGCCGGCGAAGATGAGGGTGTTGACGACAACCCCCCAATCGTACGACGAGCCCCAAACATCAATGTAATGCGCAAACGTCCAGCCCGGCGCGAGCGGAAGTCCGTCGGGGCGAAAGCTGCCGACAAGCAACAGGGCGAGCGGCACCACCGTGAGCAGAACGAGCAGCGCGCCGACACCCGCGGCGAGGAGCTGTGGTGCGCGTAGCGCACGATCGATCGGAGGTGAGCTTGGCTTATTCGAGAGAGGCGCGCGCGGTGGCAAGAAAATCTCAGCCCATCCACTCAACGCCACGCGTCGACCGACACCGTCGTCACATAATGGGCGCTGAAGATCTTCCAGGCGCCCTGCGTTTCACCGCCGACGACCACGGCGTTGATTTGGCTCGCGTCATACATCTCGATGATGTCGTCCGGCGCGGCCTTAAGCCGTGTCGCGTATGGCTCGACGCCTGCGACCGCGCGCGGCCGAACCAGCGTCTGAATCCACTGATCGTCCCAATAGTCGCGCGCGGTGACGCGGGCATTCCGCGCGCACCAATTGATCAGATCATCCTTCGAATTGATGCCGCGCGCGGCGAACAGGCGCGCGACGATCGGATCGACAATAACGCAAGGCGGGATGTGCGACGTGGCGGCGAGGCAGCGGCGGAATTTCGCTTCCCAGGTGTCGCGCGGCCCGAAGCCCTCCTGGATTCCGCGATTACCAACGAAAACGCTGACCGTGCTGTCCGTTGGTTTGAATCCCTTTTGGACGTGCAGCGGTACCCATGGGCTGCGCTCCTCGTTCTCGGGAAAGCACAGGCTGTAGGCCAGGGGGTTGCCGAGCGCACCCATATAGGTTTCGCCCGGCACCGAGCCGCCCTGGCCGTTTTGCGAGAGCAGGCTGTAGGCGCGGCCGATCGCCGTATTGGCGTGATTGTATGGGCCCATCGCCCCGATACCGGCGTTCATGCCAAGTTCATTGCGGATGGGGCCGTTGACCACGCTAAAACACGTCTGCGAGGTGGTGCTGCCCTGCCTTGAGGTCTGATTTGATGCCGCAAGTGCCAGAATGGCCGGGAAATACTCCGGCCGCGCCCCTGCCATCACGGCGTTCACGGCCACCTTCTCGACGGTGTATTCCCAGCTCTCGCGGAAATTGCCGGCCCGCATTCGCCCGACGACTTTATCGGGCGGTTGGCTCGTTCCCCTTAGCATCGCCGCGACGCGTTCTTGCGTCGGCAGAACGATGGGCATGAAATCTGTCCATCGATTGTCGAGGAACAGCTTTTCGAGATTCTCCCGCGTGTCGGGAGGAACCAGCCGCGGCGTGGTTCGCTCGAACGTCGCGCCGCTGAGATCGGCGTCGTCGAGCGGTCTTGTCAGACCTTCGATCACCTCTTCCATGAATCTGCGGTGGGAAATGGCATCGTCGCCTTCGATGTAGGCGCGCAATTCTGCGGGCGTTCGTCCCACAACCGGCTGCGGCACGAATGCCTGACGCAAGTTGGGAATGCCCCGCAGCCGCGCGGTGGATTTGGCGACGCGGTGAAACACGTGCGTGTGGACCGCGATGGTCGGCACGCCGTTTTCAGCTTCCAGCAGTGAGGTCAACCCGACGACCGTCGGGCTACAGGAACTTCAAAGCCCGACACCGAGAATGGCCGCGTGGCCGTCGGCGCCGATCTTCGCCCGCATCTCGGGATCGTCGACCCAGCTCTCGCGCGGCTTGATGATGCGCGTCTCGACCGCCGGCAGATGCGTCGCGAACCAGTCGCGCAACTGCTCCATGAAGACCGCGGAATTATCGAACAGGCAATCGACGAGGTAGACAATTTTTCCGTCGAGGCTTGGCAGCCGCGCTGCCAGACGCTTTCCAGTGACCTTCGGCGGATATCCGCGAGGATCGTGGACGGTGATGAGGTCGCTCATGCGCATCTCCGGAGTCACCTGGGCCGATGATAAACACTATAGAACTACGCAGCACAAAGCTTCAAGCCGGGGGTGCGCCAGCTGGTGCGAGGAAGCCTGGATAGGGCAGGGGATTCGCGTTATTGTGTCTTCGGGTTAATGGCACGGTATGCGGGCGTAGTTCAGTGGTAGAACATCAGCTTCCCAAGCTGAGTGTCGTGGGTTCGATTCCCATCGCCCGCTCCAACCGACGCCGCGAAGCAATCCAGGTCGGCAGCCATAAGGGGTAGGGAGCGTCCAATGCCACTCACTAAAATCAACGGCGTCAACATCAATTGGCAGGTCATCGGCGATCGCGGCCCGTGGGTCATGGCGACCACTGGCGGCCGGCGTGGCTATGACGAATTCGTTCCGATGGCGCAGAAGATCGCGAAAAGCGGCTTTCGCGTTATGCTGCACGATCGCCGCAACACCGGCGCGTCCGATCTCTGGATCGACGGCGACGAGGGCGAAGAAGCGCCGTGGCTTACCGACATGCATGAGTTGATGCGCCAGAACGACGCGCTGCCGGCGTTCTTCTGCGGTTCGTCTGCCGGCGCGCGCACGTCGATCCGGTTCTATCTGAAATATCCGCAAGCCGTGCGCGGCCTATTGCTGCTGCGCGTCACCGGCGGCGCGTTCGCCGCGGGCCGCCTGCCGGAAAACTATTACGGCCAGTTCCTCACCGCCGCCAAACAGGGCGGGATGGCGGCGGTCTGCGCCATGGAGGCGTGGAAAGAGCGCTTCAAGGAGAATCCGCGCGGTCGCGATTATCTGGCCAATCTGCCGGTCGAAAAATTCATCAAGGTGTTCACACGCTGGAAAGAGGTGTTCGAGGCCGGCGGCAAACACCCCGTGATGGGCGTTACCGAGCAGGAGCTGCGCTCCATCAAGGTCCCGGTCATGATCATTCCGGGCAACGATCAGACCCATTCCAGCGCCAGCGCCGCCGTCGCGCACAAACTCATTCCGGGCAGCCAGGTTCATCAGTTGCCGATCACCGACCAGGAAGTGCCGCTGATTCCGTTCCCGGAATGGGGCCCGTACGAGGAAGAGATCGCGCGCACCTTCGTGGACTTCATGCAGCGGAACATCGCGCCGGAACGAGCGGCCGTCTGACGCACCGCCGCAGTGCTAGCGGCTACGCGGACGGCAGCCTAGGCGCTCGCGAAGTAGAGATTCTGCAGGAGGGGTGACGACCTTGAACTCGGTCGACGTCGCAAAACACACCCTGATGTCCGCCGGACTTATCCTTGGCATTGGCACTGTAACCGGTCTGTTGGCGCGGAAGCTGCGGATTCCTGATATTTCGCTCTTTCTTATCGTCGGCATGTTAATCGGGCCGCGACTCCTTGGATTGATCGATATCAAATCCGGCTCTGCCCTTTACCAAATTCTGCTTCTGTTCGGCGCCAGCTACATCCTTTTCGACGGAGGCGCATCGCTGCGCTTCAGCGTGATGAGACAGGTCTGGATCACCATTGTGGTAATCGCCACTCTGGGTGTCGTGCTCACGGCCGCGATCACCGGCGCCGCTGCGCATTTCTTGCTTGGCGTGCCGTGGATCGTGGCGCTTTTGCTTGGCGCCAGTATCGCGGCCACCGATCCCGCGACGCTGGTTCCAATCTTCCGTCAGATTCGCGTTCGCGACCGTGTCGCCCAAATGGTCATGAGCGAATCGGCGTTCAATGACGCGACCGGGGCGATCCTCACTCTCGGCGTACTGTCGATTGCCGTGGGTAACGGTCAATTCTCAATTGTGGCCTCGCTGTTCGATCTGTTCAAGCAAAGCCTGATCGGCATCGCCGCCGGCGCGATCCTGGGTTATTTGGCTGCCCTGCTCATTGCGCACGAACGTTGGTCGTTTCTGATGGAGTATGCCCCCATCGTGACGATCGTGGCAGTGATCGGCGCCTATTTATCTGCCGACAGTCTGCAAGCAAGCGGATTCATGGCGGTGTTCGTCTTCGGCGTCGTATTGGGAAACAAGGAATCGTTCGGCTTCGCGATGCAACGGGACGAGGCGCTAAGGCTGGATCAGTTCGTGGAGACTACCGCGTTCATCATGCGGCTATTTATTTTTATACTGCTCGGCGCCCAAATCGATTTTGCTTCGATAGGTGAATATCTACTGCCTGGCCTGGCGGTCGTCATTGTCTTTATGTTGGTCGCGCGTCCGATCACCGTTTTCTTGTGCGCATTACCTGACCGCCGGGCGCGATGGAGCCGGAACGAGATGCTTTTCATGTGCTGGACCCGGGAGACGGGGGTGATCCCGGCGGCCCTTGCCGGGCTCCTGCTCGGGAGGAAAGTGCCCGGAGCGGAAATCATCGCGTCGGTGACATTCATGGCCATTCTTTTGACGATCCTGATTCAGGCGCCGACGACCCGATGGTTGGCCGCCAAGCTGGCGCTGTTGGAGGAGGACAAGGGCCGGCGCTGAGCGGAGCCGCTCGCTCGGGCGCCGTTGGCGATCTGCGCCTTTTGCTGACACGGGGGTTGCGGCACTCGGTCCGCCGATTTGCGCTTCCCGCGCGGGTCCCAGGACCTTAAGATTGCCAACTGAGCCACTGCAAAGTTGGTATCTGCCGGAGCAAAGGGAACAGGGAGGGTACTGCCATGAAGCGACGTCAGTTCCTAAAAACTGCAGGCGTTGGACTTGCAGGCGCCGCCGCCGTAGCCAGGCCGGCCATCGCTCAATCGATGCCGGAAATCAAATGGCGATGCACCACGAGCTGGCCGAAGTCGCTGGACGTGCTGTTCGGCGGCCCGGTGACATTGGCGAAATACGTCGCCGAAGCGACCGACAACAAATTCCAGATCCAGGTGTTTGCCGGCGGCGAAATCGTTCCGCCATTCAGCGCGGTCGATGCGGTCGGCAATCAGACGGTCGAAATGTGCCACACTGCGGCCTACTATTTTTTCGGCAAGGATCCGACCTTCGCGCTGTTTTGTTCGTCGCCGTTCAGCCTGAATTCGCGGCAGCAGAACGCCTGGTACCTCGATCACGGCGGCCTCGACCTGCTTAATGAATTCGGCAAGAAGTTCAATATTTACGGCATGCTCGGCGGCAATACAGGCACGCAGATGGGCGGCTGGTTCCGCAAGGAGATCAAGACCGTTGACGATCTGAAAGGCCTAAAGATGCGGATCGGCGGCTGGGCCGGCAAGACAATGTCTAGGCTCGGTGTCATCCCGCAACAGATTCCGGGCGGTGACATCTATCCGGCGCTGGAGAAGGGCACGATCGACGCGGTCGAATGGGTCGGTCCGTACGACGACGAGAAGCTCGGATTCTACAAGGTCGCCAAGTACTACTATTATCCGGGTTGGTGGGAAGGCGGCACGGCGATCCATTTCTTCATCAATAGCGCCAAATGGCAGGGCCTGCCGAAAACCTATCAGGCGCTGCTCACCGCGGCCGCCGGCTACGTCAACGCCGACGTGCAGGCGCAATACGATGCGCGCAATCCGCTGGCGCTCAAGCGCCTGGTCGGCAATGGCGCGCTCCTGCGCCCCTTTAGCATCCCGATCATGGAGGCCTGTCTCAAGGCGTCGGAGGCGGTCAACGCCGAAACATCCAAGGCTAACGCGGACTACAAGAAGGTCTGGGATTCGATCTATGCGTTCCGCAACGACGAAAATCTGTGGTGGCAGGTCGCGGAATACACCTTCGAGAATTTCATGATCCGCACCCGGCCGAAGACCTGATCGGATTCGCCGCCGCCGTATTTTTGCTCCCGGCGCTCGTTTGGCGCCGGGATTTTCTTGTCGGCGGGCGGCGGGAGATGCGTGGTATCAGTGCAAGTCGAGCGGCGGCAGATCGACCGGCGGCAGATCGATATGCACCTTGCTGGGATCGACATGCGACAGGCCGGCCTTGTAATGCATGACGGTGGACGGGAAAAGGATGACAGCCAGCACCGCGATGACCTGGATCAGAACGAAGGGTATCGCCCCCCAGTAGATTTGGCTGGTGGCCACCGGTGCGGTCATTTTCTTCGTGACCCGGTCGATGTAGGATTCGCGCGGCGCGACGGAGCGCAAATAGAACAGCGCAAAGCCGAACGGCGGGTGGAGAAATGAGGTTTGTATATTGACCCCGAGAATGACGCCGAACCAGATCAGGTCGATGCCGATATGGTCCGCTGCCGGACCGAGCAGCGGGATCACGATGAAAGCGATTTCGAAAAAATCGAGGAAGAAAGCGAGAAAGAATACGAATGCGTTGACGAAAAGCAGGAAGCCGATCTGACCGCCGGGTAGCGATGTGAGCAGGTTTTCAACCCAGATGTGGCCGCTCACGCCGTAGAAGGTCAACGAGAACACCCGCGAGCCGATGAGAATGAAAACGACGAACGACGCAAGTTTGGCCGTTGCTTCCGTCGCCTGACGGATAAGGCTCCAGGACAGCCGCCGCTTGAGTGCGCCGAGAATGAGCGCGCCGCTTGCTCCCATGGCGCCGCCTTCGGTCGGCGTGGCGACGCCGATAAATATGGTGCCAAGCACAAGGAAGATCAAAAACAGCGGCGGCACCATGACGAACGTCGTCTGCTGCGCCATCCGCGACAGGAAACGGAATCCGGTCAGCCGCTCGACGATCCAGTTCACGATCGCTACGCCAAACGCAAACAGGATACCAAAGAACATGGTCAACACGACATAGTCGGCTCCTTGCGTCGTCGAACCGTGCATCATGTACCAGCCGAACAGGGCGCTCGCGATCGCCAGAACGAGCAGCGACCATAACCCGCGACTATTGTCGGGCTCGCGGAAGCCGATGGCATCGGCCGGCAGGCCGGGCATCGCCTTCGGAAATACGATGGAGACAATGAAAACATACAGGGCATAAAACCCGGCCAACATGAGGCCCGGTATGAACGCGCCTTCGTACATGTCGCCGACCGACTTACCGAGCTGGTCGGCCATGACGATCAGCACCAGCGAGGGCGGGATGATCTGCGCCAGCGAACCCGAGGCGGCAATGATGCCGCTGGCGACGCGGCGGTCGTAGCCGTAGCGCAGCATGATCGGCAGCGAGATCAACCCCATCGAAATGACGGAGGCGGCGACAACGCCGGTGGTTGCAGCAAGCAGCGCGCCGACGAACACCACCGCGTAGGCGAGGCCGCCGCGCAGCGTGCCGAACAACTGGCCGATGGTGTCCAGCAGATCCTCGGCCATGCCGGAGCGTTCGAGCACCAGTCCCATGAACGTGAAGAACGGGATGGCCAGCAGCGTATCGTTACTCATTACGCCGTAAACGCGGTCTGGCAGCGCTTGCAGAAAATCCGGTTGAAATTGACCGAGTGCGATGCCGACGAAAGCGAAGAACAGTCCGACGAAAGCCAGTGAGAATGCCGCCGGATAGCCGAGCAGCAGTACGACGACCAAGCTGCCGAACATGATCGGCGCGAGGTTGTGAATGATCACAGCTTCCATTTTTGCCCCTAGGACGGCCGCTGACTTTCGGGGCCTTCCATCGCCCCGACGATGTGTTCGACCTCGGCTTCCAAGGCATGGGTCTGGGTGGCATGCGGGTCGGGTATGAGGCCGCGCATGATCGCGATGCGTTTGATTAGCTCGGAGATGGCCTGCACCAGCAGCATTGCAAAGCCGATCATAATCAGCGCCTTTGCCGGCCACTGCGGCAGCCCGCCGGCATTGCCGGACTGTTCGTTGATCTCAAACGAGAGAATGAAGAAAGGAACGCCTGTCACGACGAGGATAAGAGCGAACGGCAGCAGGAAAAAAGCGTGGCCGATGAGTTCGATGATGTTGTGCAGCCGCTTCGGCAGGAGGCTGTTCACAATGTCGATGCGGACGTGCTCGTTGTCCTGAAGCGTCCATGCCGCGCATAACAGAAAGACGGCGGAAAACAGCACCCATTGCAATTCGAGCCAAGCGTTCGACGAGACGTCGAACACCTTTCGCACCGTGGCGTTGGTGGCGGACACGACGACCGCTACGAGGATCAACCAAGCGACGCCGCGGCCGATCCATCGATTGAGTCTATCGATGAAGCACGCAAACCTCAAAAGGGCGCCCATCGAGTCTCCGTAACAGCAAATTATGCCGGCCGTCCCGATGCGAAACCGGGGATAGCTCCCTGCACCTTAACAGGAATAAAGCGCGGCGCGTCAAGCGTGGCCGTTGATGTGACAACATGTACAGAACAGGGTTCGGGAGGCCCTCCGGCACGTCAGCCAACCCTCGGCGCTACTTCTCCTTTTTCTTGACGTCCTTGATCGCGATCGCGTCCTTCACCATGGCGACGAGGCGCGGCGGCGCTGACACGATTTCAGCGACCGTCTTTTGCAGTTCCTCGCCACCCATCGGCGCCATGTCCATGTGCGCCTGCTTGGCCGCCTCGATGAATTGCGGGTCGCGCACGGTGTCGTCGAACGCCTGCCGCAGCGCCTTGACGCGCTCCGCCGGAACGTTGGGCGCGGTCAGGATCGGCCGGCCGACCGCGACGTCGCCGGACAGCAGTGTGAGAATCTGGCGCTGATCGTCATTTGCCGCTAGCTCACTCCACAGCGGCACGTTCGGCAGGTCAGTCTCGCGGCGGGGCCCGATCTGAAACAAAATGTTGATGGTGTGGTCGCGCAGCCAGTCGGCGTGTGTCGCCTTGATCGAGGCCCAGGAATCGCTACCGCGTCCGTCCAGCTCATGACGCTCGACCGCGATGTTGATGTCGCCGCCGCCCGGATAACCGGCGATGATGCGAAACTTGCTGCCGAGCAGGTTGTTGGAGACCTGCGGATAAAGCACCGAAGGCGAGCTCGCGCCGGTGGCGCCGATCGCCAGCGACTTGGTCTTGGCCTCCGCGAACGTCGACACGCCGCTCGCCGCCGACACGTATAGAATGTTGTTGACGACGCTCAAGTTGCCGATCCAGTTGAACTTGCGCGCGTCGAACTGCACGCCCGGCTGGCTGAGCGCCTGGTCGGTCGGCGTGGCCTGCCCCAACGTGGCGATCACGCTGCCGTCCTGCGGCGCCACCCGGTAAAGCCAATTCGCGGCGCTGCGGCTGCCGGCGCCCGGCATGTTCTGCGGCACGATCGTCGGATGGCCCGGAATATGCGCGCCCATGTAGCGCCCGAGCATGCGCGCATAGATGTCATAGCCGCCGCCAGGACCATAGCCGATGACGAGCGTGATTTGCTTGCCGCGATAAAAATTGGCGACATCCTGGGCGTGCGCCGGCGCCACGATAGCCGCCATCGCTGCGGCAACCCAAACAAGTTTGCGGATACGGTCGAAGTCCATCGTAAGTCCTCTCACGGCGACGGCCGGAAGCCCGCCTTGTAGTAGGCGGACAAGTCGCTGCCCAGCCATTCGGTCGGAATGACTTTATTCGATCCCTCAGCCATTGCCTTGCGGTAGAGCACGCCGCCGGCTGCGGCAAATTGGATCGCCAGGCCGGAATTGTTCTTGTAGTAGATGATGCCGTCCTTCAGGCCGCCGCGCGGTTCCTGTTTGACGCTGACCGTGCCGTTCAGCAGCTCGCCAAGTTCATGGACGCGGTCGCGGCCGATCACGCCGTCCTTGATCGGATCGAGCAGCTCGGTCTGGTCGTTATCGATCACACTTTCCCAATCGTTGACGATGACGCAGCGCGCGCGTTGATAGGTCCTGCGGTCGACCTCCGAGCGCTTGTTGGTCACGTCCGAATTGGCGATCGAGACGACGATCTGACCATCTTCGAGCCAGTCGCCGTCGAATACGGGTTTCATTGCGCTGGTGGCGCAGCACACGACGTCGGCGTCGCGGACGGCGGCGCGCGCATCCTCCACCGCGGTGACGACGAGACCATCGCGCGACAAGTCGCGCGCAAGGGCAGTGCGATGTTCGGCGTTCGGGCTGTACACATTGACGCGATCGATCGGCCTGACCAGCGCGATGGCTTCGAGCGCGTTGCGCGCCTGCTTGCCGGTGCCGAACAAGCCGAGCGTGTGCGCGTCCGGCCGCGCGATCGCGTCGACCGCAACCGCCGTCGTGGCGCCGACCCGCATGCCCGAGAGCTCGAATTCGTGCAGCAGCGCCAGCGGCTCGGCGCTCTCGATGCTGAACAGGATCACAAATCCCCAGTTGAAGGCTTGCGGGTTCTCATAGGTACGCCGCTCGCGCGCGGCGGTTGCGGGCCGCATGATCTGCGAGCCGGCGCGCACGCAGGCGATGCCGGATGACGGCACGGCGCCGACATGAACGTTGGCCATGTAGCGCCGGTCCGGATCCGGATGCTTGGCCAGATACCGCATGCGCGGCCGGTTGACCGCCTCGCCTGCGGCGAACTCGCGAAACGCCACGCGCATGGCATCGATGCATTCGCGCATTGGCAACAGCCGGCGTACGTCCTGGTCGGTGATGATGATCGTCATGGGTTCAGGTTTGGGGTCACACGGGGTTTTCACAAGTGCCGGCGGACCGGCGTTTTGCTGGGATTGCGGCACGTGGCCGGCGCGAGATCAAGCTAGCTCCGCCCCGCGGATCGTGGCAAATTGCGGCCATCCGCCGATGACTGTCCAATTCGGGAGAGACCAAATGGCCTGGGCCAAAGTCACCGATATCGCGTACGGGCGCCTGCGCTCGCCCGACCTCGATGTCATGGAAGAATTTCTGACACGGTTCGGTATGCACCGGTCCGAACGCACCGCCAATGCGCTCTACATGCGCGGCACTGATCCGGCGCACCATATTCACGTCACCGAGAAGGGCGATCCGAAATTCGTCGGCATCGCCTATTACGTCGACAGCGAAGATGACCTGAAGCGGCTTACCAAGGCCCCCGGCGCGACCGGCGTTGAAAACATTGACGAGCCCGGCGGTGGCAAGCGTGTGCGGCTCACCGAGCCGAACGGCTATCAGATCGAAGTGGTCTGCGGCATGGAGCAGCTCGCTCCGATCCCGGTGAAGCGGCAGAGGCTCAATTCCGGCGAAGCACCGACCGCGCGCGCCGGCGAACTGATGCGGCTGCCGCGGGGGCCGGCGCACGTCAAGCGCATCGGCCATGGCGTGATGATGACGCCAAAATTCAAGGAAACGGTTGGCTGGTTCCGCGAGACGCTGGGCATGATCTGCTCGGACGACGTCTACGTCGAACAGAAGGACAATCTGATCGGCTCGTTCAATCGCTGCGACCGCGGCGACACCTACGTGGATCATCACGTGTTCTTCTGTCTCAATCACCAGAAGACCGGCTTGAACCATTTCTCCTTCGAGGTCCCCGACATCGACGACGTCTGCATGGGCCACGACTATCTCAAGCAGAGCGGCAAGTACGAACACATGTGGGGCATCGGCCGTCACGTGCTCGGCAGTCAGGTCTACGACTACTGGGCCGATCCGTGGGGCCGCGTGCATGAGCATTGGGCCGACAGCGACCGGCTCAATCTCCGCAACGGCTCCAATCTGATTGCCGCCGATGAGGCCTTGCGCTCGCAATGGGGCGAGGCTCCGCCGGAAAAATTCATCAATCACGCCAGCGCCTGACGGCCGCGCGCGGCGCAATCCGGATCGTCGTTGCGCACTGCAATTCGCAACCGCCCGCGCCACCACGCGGGCGGTTAACGATGTGCGCATGCGGCTGCGCGGAGCACCATTTCGGTAACGAATTGCTAACGGTCGGTGGTTAACGAAGGGTCGCCAAAATCCGCGCAATCCGGAGTATCCGCCATGGACGATCGCCACGACCAGGATCAGGGCAAGACCCCGGGCGAAAACAACCAGCCTGCAGCCGCCAATCCGTCGCCTGCGGCGGGTGAGGGCGAGACGCCGGCCAGCGCCGAAAGCGGCGCCGGCAGCCAGCTGCCGATGATCGAATCCCCGCAGCTTGGCGGCAGCGAAGCCGAAGACAAGCCGGCCAGTGAATCGGTCCGCGGCGCGTCCGCCAGCACCATTACGGCGCTCCCGGTGCGGTTTGCCGAACGGATGAACGAAGCGCCGCGCGCGGCGGCAGCCGGTCCGTCCTCTCGACAACGCTCCTTCCGGTTTGCGCTGTTGGCGGCGACGATTGCGGGTGCGGCCGGGACCGGCGCGCTCGCCGGATCGCTGGCAGCCGTCGGCCTCAGTCATCAGAATGCGGCGCAGGCCACTGTGGTGAAAACCGCGGAATCGCGCGACGTCATGCAGGCCTTGAAGACACAGCGCGCAGAACTCGCCTCGCTGAAGGCAAGCCTCGACAGCGAAAACCGCAGCGCCAACGCGCAGTTCGCCAAGATCGCCGACCGCTTCAACACCATCGAACACGCCCAGACCGATCAGGCCGGCAAGCTCACGCATATTGCCGAGGCCGTCGACCGGTTCGGTAAGAAAGCCGCGTCGGCGCCTGAAATCACCGGCTCGATCGCCGCGCCGCCGCCGGCCGCGCGTCCGGCCCCCGTCGTGCCGGTGCTGCATGACTGGGTGGTGCAGGATGTGCGCAACGGCCGCGCCATGGTCGAGACACGTTACGGCAGTATGTTTCTTGTTGGCTCGGGCGGGATGCTGCCCGGTCTCGGCCGCGTCGCGGAAATCAAGCGCCAGAACGGCGCCTGGGTCGTCGTGACCGAGCGCGGGATGATCACTTCGAATCCGTGACGCGCTCGGGATCAGGTGTTTGATGCCCGGTCCGTTGAACTCCTGAATCCTGGAATCAGCATCGGTACGCGGCGCCGGTAGGCGCCGTAGGCGTCGGCGCCAAGCTCCGCCGTCAGAAAACGCTCCTCGATCCGCGCCTTCACCCATAATCCGAAAGCAATGAGTGCCGCGCCGGCAAGGCCGCTCAGCGTGGCCTGCGCAATGGCCGTGGCGAACAGCGCGAAGATCAATCCGGTATAGATCGGGTGGCGCACCAGCGCGTACGGTCCGGTGTCGATGACGCGATGGCCTTCCTTGCGGGTGATCGTGCCCGACCACAGCCGGCCGAGGTGGATGCGCGCCCACCAGGTGCACATCAGTCCCGCCAACGTCAGCAGCGCCAGCACCATGCCGCCGGCGTAGCCGACGTGCCAAAGCTGCTGCATGTGCAGCCGCCGCGCCGCCCACGGCGTCAGCAGCGCCGCGCCCGCCAGAACCATGACTTGATAGAACACCGTGTCCCAGGTGAAGGCACGCTTTTGCGTACGATTGGACCACAGCGCCGCCGCGATCCAGCTCACCACCCATGCGAGCCAGAACACGGCGAACAATACGGGCGGGCGGACGATCATCGATTGTGGTGCTCCGTATTTTTGTCGCGGCGCCGGCCGGCTCTAGCCTTGCGGTTGCGGTCCATGCCAAGCTTGCCGTCATATAGGGCGCTGCGAGCGATCCGGAACGGAGCGAGGCATGGCCGCCATCGCAAAAGCCTTGGCAGGGCTGCTGCGTAAGCTTGCAAAGGTCGCCTTGCCCGCCGCGCTGGTCCTGGTGGCGCTCGGCGGAACTGCGGGCGCGCAAGCCGCGCAACCGCCGGCGCCAAAGCCCGACGTGGAGCGGTCGTGTCCGGGACTGGTCGCGCAGGCGCAGCCGTCGGTCGTGCCGGCTGCGTTTCAACTTGCCGCGCTCAACGCCGATCAGGCGCGCATCAGCTATATCGGCCACGCCACGTTCCTGCTTGAAAGTCCGCAGGGCGTGCGCATCGCTACCGACTACAACGATTATGTGCGCCCTGCGGTCATTCCCGACATCGTCACCATGAACCATGCGCACGATACGCACTACACCGATCATCCCGATCCGGCGATCAAATACGTGCTGCGCGGCTGGGGGCCGAGTCCGGACAAGCCGGCAATCTGGGACGTGCAGTATCGTGACGTGCGCGTGCGCAACGTGCCGACCAATATCCGCAGCTTCGGCGGCACCACGGAAAAATACGGCAACTCGATCTTCATCTTCGAGATGGCGAATCTCTGCATCGCCCATCTCGGCCATCTGCATCACACGCTGACCAAGCAGCAACTCGACGATATCGGTCGGGTCGATGTGGTGATGGCGCCGGTCGATGGCTCGCTGACGCTCGATCTCGAAGGCATGATGGAAGTGCTCGCCGCGCTGAAACCCCAGATCGTCATCCCGATGCATTTCTTCGATCAGTACACGCTTGCGCGCTTCCTCGATCGTGCCCGCGAGAGCTTCGATGTCGAACGCGCCGAGGTGCCGACCGTCGTCGTGTCCAGGGCCACGCTGCCCGCCAAGCCGAAGGTCCTGGTGCTGCCGGGGCATTGAGCCGTGTTGTTCTCGGACGGCTCTCGCCGCTAGAATGATCGTTTCCCGGATGCGGTGCAGCGCGAAGCGGTGCACCGCTGATCCGGGACCGTCGCAGACTCCGCGTCTGTGAAGGTCCCGGGTCTGCAGCGCACCACTGCGTGCTGCGCTGCACCCGGGACACAAGCATTTATGGTCGCGAGGACTTCCCGAATGCTCAGCGCCGAACAGAACGATCTCATGACCCGCACCAATCCCGGCACCGCGGCGGGCGGGCTGCTGCGGCGCTATTGGCAGCCGGCGGCGCTGGTTGACGAGCTTGCCGGCAACCGGCCCGTCAAGCCGGTGCGGCTTCTCGGCGAGGACCTCGTCGCCTTCAAGGATGACAAGGGCCGCTATGGCCTCATCGGCCGGCACTGTCCGCACCGCGGCACCGATCTCGCGTACGGGCGGCTCGAGGATGGCGGCCTGCGCTGCGCCTTTCACGGCTGGCTGTTCGACGTCACCGGCCAATGCCTGCAGACGCCGGCCGAGCCCGACACCAGCAACCTTTGCGCCAACATCAAACAGAAGTCCTACCCGGTGGTCGAGAAGAGCGGCATCCTGTGGGCTTATCTCGGCCCTGGCGAACCGCCGGCCTTTCCGGACTTCGACTGCTTCGTCGAGCCCGGCACCCACACCTTTGCCTTCAAGGGCATGATCGACTGCAACTGGTTGCAGTCGCTCGAAGTCGGCATCGATCCGGTGCACACCTCGTTCCTGCACCGCTTCTTCGAGGATGAGGACCCGAACAAAGCCTACGGCAGGATGTTCCGCGACACCTCGAAGGACTCCGATATGCCGATGACCAGGATCATGCGCGAGTTTCCGCGCCCGCGGATCGAGATCGAGCCGACCGATTACGGCTTCCGGCTGGCGACGCTGCGCGAGATCGGCGGCGGCAAGGCGCACGTGCGCGTCACCAACCTGATCTTTCCCAACGCCTTCATCA
>DASZWK010000451.1:0-4541 GCA_035546235.1 Xanthobacteraceae bacterium
GAGGCGCCGGGCAACCGGCGTCCAAGAGGAATGGCCGTCACGCCTGCGGGTTAGCGCCCGCAAGCCATCCAAAACCCGGCTTATAGGCGGACTGACGCTTAACTTGAGGGCGCTCGGCGGAATCCCGCCGGGCGCCCGCCAGGTTTTTGGCCGGTCAGTATGCTTCGCCTGGTTGGCATGCAGCTTGAATAATTCATCAGATGACAAGCCAGCACGGACAAAGCGCCCGCGTCAGGATTGGCGTAGTATTTTCCTATGAAGCGCGCAAATTACGAACATTTATTTCAAAAATACAGGCACAATTGCCATCTGAGGTAAAAAATTCTATCTGACTAGAGGTGCCAGGATCAACCGCATGAGCAGACTGCCCACCGATCTGCGCTCGCCCCGGATGGGGGCATTAGCACGACTGCCTGTTTTTTACGCACTTGCGGGCAAGCGTGCTCTCGTGGCGGGCGGGACTCCGGCGGCTGCCTGGAAAGCCGAATTGCTGTCCGCGGCCGGCGCGCAGGTCGATGTTTTCGCGGTCGCCCCGAGCGACGAGATGCTGGCCCTATCGGCCGGCCCCCCTTACAGCCCGGTCGCACTGCATCGCAGTTCCTGGAAGATCGAGGATTTTGCCAACGCCGCCATCGCGGTCGCCGACTGCGCGGACGAAATCGAGGCTGCACAATTTGCCGCCGCCGCGCGCACCGCAGGCGTGCCGGTCAATGTCATCGATCGTCCGGCCTTCTGCGATTTCTCCTTCGGCGCCATCGTCAACCGCTCGCCGCTCGTCATCGGCATCTCGACCGACGGAGCCGCGCCGGTGTTCGGCCAAGTTATACGCGCCAAGATCGAGGCTCTGATCCCCAAAGGTTTTGCGCGCTGGGCGGAGGCCGCCCGCAACTGGCGGCCGCGCGTGCAAGCGCTCGGCCTGCCGTTTCGGGGCCGGCGCAATTTCTGGGAACGCTTCACGGCGCGCGCGGTCGCGGCGCCCGATGCGCCGCCGGCCGAGGCCGATCTCGCCGCGCTGCTTGAGCCTGCTGCCGATCCGCACGCAGGTTCGGTGGTGCTGGTTGGCGCCGGCCCGGGCGATCCGGAACTGCTGACACTGCGCGCAGTGCGGGCGCTGCAATCCGCCGACGTCATTCTGTTCGACGATCTGGTGTCGCGCGACGTGCTCGATTTCGCGCGCCGCGAGGCGAAGAAAATGCTGGTCGGCAAAACCGGCCATGCGCCGTCGTGCAAACAGGACGACATCAACGCGCTGATGATATCGCTCGCCAAGGCCGGCCGCCGCGTGGTGCGGCTCAAGGGCGGCGATCCGATGATCTTCGGTCGCGCCGACGAGGAAATCGCCGCCTGCCGCGCGGCGGGTCTCTCGATCGACGTCGTCCCCGGCATCACCACCGCACAGGGCGCCGCAAGCCGGCTTCTGGTGTCGCTGACACGCCGCGCCGAAGCGCGCCGCGTCCAATACATCACCGGTCACGGGCGCGACGGCAGGCTGCCGGCCGATACCGATTGGGCGAGCGTCGCCGATCCGGCGGTCACCACCGTCGTCTACATGCCGGTCAAAACGCTGCCCGAACTTGTTGCGCGCGCCGCGGAAGCGGGTCTCGATCCGCAAACGCCCGCGGTCGCCGTCGAACGCGCGACGCGCTCCGACGAGCGGATCGTCGCCGCAACGATCGCCGAGTTGCCGGCGCGGCTCGCCGCCGAGCCGCCATCGGGTCCCGTCGTCGTCATCATCGGACGCGTGCTGACGGAATACGTTGAAAGCACGGCGACGAAGGCGTTCACTGCCGGCCCCGATGATCGAGGCGGCAATGAGCGAAACCGGCTGGTCGCTGCATCCACAGCTCGCCGCTGACACCGTCGCGGTCTGCGATCTCGCGCTGTCGCGGCTGCTCGCCATGAATGACGCCGACTTTCCATGGCTCATCCTGGTGCCGCGGCGTGCCGGGGCAAGCGACATGATCGACCTTGGCGGCGAGCAAGTGCTGCTGATGAACGAAATCGCGGCTGTCTCGCGCGCGCTCAAGGACGAGACGCGCTGCGACAAGCTCAATGTCGCGGCGATCGGCAACGTGGTGCCGCAGCTCCACATTCACATCGTCGCACGCCGTGTCGGCGATCCGCTGTGGCCGAAGCCGGTATGGGGCGCGACCGCGGGACGGCGCTGCGAACCGGCGGCGCTGGCGGCGTTTGCTGCTGCGATCCGCAGCCGAGTCCAAGCGGCCCAGACGCTGTGATACGGTCGGCGTCCCCAAGAAGGACGCCCAAGAAAATGCTCGACCAAGCCGACGACCTGCGCCGCAAGGCCGCCTCGCGCAGCGGCCCCTGCCTCGATTTCCAGGAACATCTCGCTGCACTCGATGCCCTGGGCCTCGTGCAGCGGATCGACACGCCCGTCAACAAGGATACCGAGCTGCACCCGCTGGTGCGCTGGCAGTTTGTCGGCGGCGTGCCGGAAGATAAACGCCGCGCGTTCGTCTTCACCAACGTCACCGATGCCAAGGGGCGCAAATACGACATCCCGGTCGTTGTCGGCGCGCTGGCAGCCTCGCCGGATATCTACGCGGCCGGCATGGGCTGCAAGGTCGAGGACATCGGCGAAGCGTGGATGAACGCGATCGCTAATCCGATCGCGCCGGTGGTGGTCGACGCGGCGCCGTGCCAGGAAGTCGTCATTACGGGCGACGATCTGAAAGCGCCGGGCGGCCTCGCCGCTTTGCCGGTGCCGGTATCGACGCCCGGCTTCGACTCGGCGCCCTATCTCACCGCGACGCTGTGCGTCACCCGCGATCCGGACAGCGGCGTGCAGAACATGGGCACCTATCGGGCGGCGCTTAAAGCCGCCGATCGGCTCGCGGTGCGCATGGTGGCGCGCGAGGCGACCGGCGCCGGCGGCTTTCTGCACTGGCTCAAATACCGCGAGCGCAAAGCGCCGATGCCGATCGCCATCGTGATCGGCGCGGCCCCCGTGGTGGTGTTCACGGGCCCGCAGAAGCTCGCCATCGACCTCGACGAACTCGGCGTCGCCGGCGGGCTCGCCGGCGAGCCGATCCGCACGGTGAAATGCAAGACTGTCGATCTGGTGGTGCCGGCCGACGCCGAAATCGTCATCGAGGGCGTGATCGATCCGCAGGTGCTCGAACCCGAAGCGCCGTTCGGCGAGAGCAACGGCTACGTGGCGCTCGAAGCCTACAACATGCCGATGCGGGTCACCGCGATCACGCGCAAGAAGCAACCGGTGTTCTGCTCGATCATCAGCCAGGTCACGCCGAGCGAATCCAGCGTCATCAAGAAAGTCGCGTACGAACCCCTGTTCCTCGCGCACCTGCGCGACGGATTGTCGATCAAGGGCGTGCGCCGTGTCGCCATGCACGAGCGGCTCACCAATTTGCGGCCCGTGCTGTTCCTGCAGATCGCCTACGGCACGCCGCGCACCGAAGTCTGGCGCGCGCTCCACGGCGCTTCGTCGCTGATGTCGAATTGCGGCAAGATCGTCGTCGCGGTGAGCGACGACATCGATCCGGCGAGCGTCGATGCGGTACTGTGGTCGCTCGCCTATCGCTCCAATCCGCGCGAGGACGTGCAGCTTGTGCCGTATCGGGGCGGCGTGCAGGGCGCGCAATACGGGCCGGACCAGTCCGATTCCAGCATGCTGATCGACGCCACGCGCAAGCGGCCGATGCCGCCGCTCGCTTTGCCGACGCGCGAGCATATGGAGCACGCGCGCGCGCTGTGGGAGCGGCTCGGCCTGCATCCGCTGACCGTGACCGCGCCCTGGCACGGCTATCAGCTCGGCGACTGGATCGAGCGCTGGGAGACGTTCGCGAAGCGCGCCACGGCCGGCGATTGGGAGATCACCGGCCAGGAGACGCTCGCCCGCCAGCGCGGCGACATGATGCCGGAAGAGTCGGTACGCAAGGGGGAGGAATAGCCGTCATTCCGGGGCCGGCCGCAGGCCGGAGCCCGGAATCTATACCCCCCGCACCGCAGAATTTGGCACGGCATTTCAAAATCCACGCGATGGGTGGTTATGGATTCCGGGCTCGCGGGCTTCGCCCGCGCCCCGGAATGACGCATGATGAGATCATGATCCAGGTCACGCCTCATATTTCGATCGACGAATCCGAATTGTCGGAGGCGTTCGTCCGCGCCTCCGGCCCCGGCGGGCAGAACGTCAACAAGGTGTCGTCGGCGGTACAGCTTCGTTTTGACGCGCGGCACTCGCCCTCGCTGCCGAACGACGTCGCGGTCCGGCTGATGAAGCTCGCCGGCAGCCGGCTGACCAAAGAAGGCGTCATCGTCATTCTCGCGCAGGAGCATCGGCAGCAGGAGAGGAACCGCGCCGACGCGCGCGAGCGGCTGTTCGACCTGATCCGCCGGGCGGCGGTGAAGCCGGTGGTCCGGCGCAAGACCCGGGTGCCGAAGTCGGTGAAGCGCGAGCGGCTGGAGTCCAAGAAGCACCGGGCGGGCATCAAGAGCCTGCGGCAGGGAAAGCCGGGATTGGATTAGAGCATTTTGGTTTTGCATTGAATCGCCGCGAG
>DASZWK010000452.1:0-3457 GCA_035546235.1 Xanthobacteraceae bacterium
CCTCGTGCCGCTCGATAACGTTTACGTGGATGCGAATTTCAAGGAGACGCAGCTGGCGCGACTGCGCCCCGGGCAGGCGGTGTCGATTGCGGTCGATGCGCTGCCGGAGCACGACATCAAGGGCTCGATCGACAGCCTGTCGCCGGCCTCCGGTGCCGTGTTCTCGCTGCTGCCGCCCGACAATGCGACCGGCAATTTCACCAAGATCGTGCAGCGCCTGCCGGTGCGCATCCAGGTGCCCGAAGCCGTCGCCGCCAAGGGCCTGCTGCGTCCCGGCATGTCGGTCGTGGTGCGCGTGAACACCAAGGAAGATGCCGTGGCCGACACCTCGTCGCCGCAGCATGAGGCGGCCCGCTAACTTCCGTCAGAGCCAAGACCATGGCCTCCGCCGCCACCCTTACTGCCACGAACCAGTCGCTGCCCGCGCCGGCCGATGCCGACCGCATCGACCCGGCGCGGCTCGTTGCGTTCCTGGCGATGTGCTTCGGCATGTTCATGGCGTTCCTCGACATCCAGGTGGTGTCGGCGTCGCTCGCCGAGATTCAGGCAGGCCTCGCGGCGTCGAGTGATGAAATCACCTGGGTGCAGACGTCGTATCTGGTGGCCGAGGTGGTCGCCATCCCGCTGTCGGGTTTCCTGTCGCGCGCGCTCGGCACGCGCATCATGTTCGCCACCGCCGCGGCCGGCTTCACTTTCGCCAGCCTGATGTGCGGGTTCACCTCGTCGATGAACGAGATGATCGTATGGCGCGCCATCCAGGGCTTTATCGGCGGCGGCATGGTGCCGACGGTATTCGCCTCCGCATACATCATCTTCCCGCGCTCCCGCATGGCGATCATCACGCCGCTCATTGGCCTCGTCGCGACGCTTGCGCCGACCATCGGCCCGACGGTCGGCGGCTACCTCACCGATGCGCTGTCGTGGCACTGGCTGTTTTTCATCAACGTCGTGCCCGGTATCATCGTGACGATCGCGGCGCTGACGCTGATCGATTTCGACAAGCCGGATTTCAAGCTGTTCGAGACGTTCGACTGGATCGGGCTGACGTTCATGGCGCTGTTTCTCGGCGCGCTCGAATACGTGCTCGAAGATGGGCCGCGCTATGACTGGTTCGACGATTCCACGATTGCGCTGATGGGGGTGATTTCGGCCGCCTCCGCCGCGATCTTTTTTATCCGCGTGCTCACCGCGCGCAATCCGATTGTCGACCTGAAGGCGTTCCTCGACCGCAATTTCGCCGTCGGCAGCATCTTTTCCTTCGTACTCGGCGTCGGCCTGTATGGCCTGACCTACCTCTATCCGGTCTATCTCGGCGAGATCCGCGGCTATGACGCGCTGATGATCGGCAAGGTCATGTTCGTCTCCGGAGCCTCCATGTTCCTGGCCGCGCCGGTCGCCGGACGGCTGGCGACCAAATTCGATCCGCGCATCATGCTTGCGGCCGGCTTCCTGATCTTCGCGCTCAGCAATTGGCAGCTGACCGGGATCACAACGGATTGGGATTTTGCGCAAATGTTTCTGCCGCAGATCTTGCGCGGCATCGGCATGATGTTCGCCATCGTGCCGATCACCAATCTGGCGCTCGGCACGTTGCCGCCCGAGCGGCTCAAGAACGCGTCCGGCCTGTACAATCTGACGCGCAATCTCGGCGGCGCGGTCGGCCTCGCGGGGCTGAACACGGTGCTCGACAATCGCATGGACCTGCACTTCGCCCGCCTGCATGAGGCCATCACCTGGTCGCGCCAGCCGGTGATGGAGGCCTTGCAGGGGATGACCGCGCGCATGCCGGGTTCGGATGCCCACAATATGGCGCTCAAACAACTTTTCATGCTGGTGCACCAGCAAGGCGTGGTGATGGCTTTCGCCGATGTGTTCCTGCTGCTCGCGCTGCTGTTCGCGGTATTTGCGCCGCTCGCCATTATGTTGCGGCGGCCGGCGCCGGAAGCTGCAAGCGCCGCAGGCGGCCACTAAAAGCGGCCAGCGACAATATCGCCTGTTTCGGCGCAGGGAACCGTGATAACGTGCACGTAGAGCTGCCGGCGGAACGTGCCGACGTTTCGTAAGACCAAAGGCAGCGAACATGCCCCTCGGCGGGCAGCATACACATCCAAACTATCGTTCTACTGCGGACGCCGAACTGACGGCGTCAAGCGCGCGTGCGGCGTATCAGCGCCGCCGCGGCATGATCGATATCAAGGGGGAGACGTGGGATGCTGATCGATGCCGTATTGTGGCTCATCCTCATCGGAATGATCGTCGTCGTACCGATTGGTTGCTACATGACAAGATCGGACGGCAAGGTTGCACCGCCGGCCGTACATTAGGGACTCACGGCCTGGATCAACGAAGGCCGCGCTTGCCGCAGCGTGATGGCGCACTCGTCACCGCCGCGCAACTGAACTCACGCCGGCCTCTCCGTATCCACCCGCCGTCGGCGTCTGGATAATGATCGCCTCGCCGGCGTCCACCACCGTGGCATCGGCGCCTTTGAGCCGTTCCATCCGGCCGTCGCGGCGCCGTACCCAGTTTTCGCCGATCTGACCGTCTGCGCCGCCGCCGAGCCCGAACGGCCGGATGCGGCGGTGGCCGGACAGAACCGTGTATTCCATCTTCTGCAGAAAGCGGATGGTGCGGATGACACCGTCGCCGGCGTTCCATTGGCCGCGGCCGCCGGAGCCTTTGCGGATGTGAAAGTCCTCCAGCACGACCGGGTAGCGGAATTCCAGAATCTCCGGATCGGTCAGCCGCGTGTTGGTCATATGCGTGTGCACGGCGTCGGTGCCGGGGAAGCCGGGACCGGCCGGCGAACCGGAGCAGATGGTCTCGTAATACTGATACGTGTCGTTGCCGAAATTGACATTGTTCATGGTGCCCTGCGCGGCCGCCATGGCGCCAAGCGCGCCAAACAACGTGTCGGTCACCATCTGCGACACTTCGACGTTGCCGGCCACGACTGCCGCCGGATAGCGCGGCGCCAGCATGGAATTTTCGGGAATCACGATGTGGATCGGCCGCAGGCAGCCGGCATTCATCGGGATGTCGTCGTCGACCATGACGCGGAAGACGTAGAGCACGGCGGCGCGCGTTACCGGCTCGGGAGCGTTGAAATTGGTGCCCTGCTGCGGCGAGGTGCCGGTGAAATCCACCGTCGCCTCGCGCTTTTTCTTGTTGACGCTGATTTTGACGGCGACCACGTTGCCCTGATCGGCCTCGTAGGTAAACGCGCTGTCGTGCAGTTTGCCGATCACCCGGCGCACGCTTTCGGCCGCGTTGTCCTGCACGTGGCGCATATAGGCATGGACGACTTGCAGGCCGAATTCGGCGACCATCCTGCGCATCTCGTGCGCGCCCTTTTCGTTGGCGGCGATCTGCGCTTTCAGGTCATTGATGTTCTGCACGGGGTTGCGGGCCGGATATTTGGCGTTGGTGAGCAGGTCGTAGAGCGCGGCCTCGCGGA
>DASZWK010000453.1:0-1953 GCA_035546235.1 Xanthobacteraceae bacterium
TTATGGCGATGTCTTTGCCGGGTCGCCGGTGATCGCCGCCAAGGTCGCCGAACTGAAGGATGCGGCGAAGGAAGAGCTCGCTCACATCGAAGCGATGGGCGGCACGATCGCGGCGGTCGAGTCGGGTTATCTGAAACAGCAACTCGTCGACTCCAATGCACGCCGCATCGCGGCAATCGAACGTACCGAGCAGACCGTTGTCGGCGTCAATCGTTTCGCCGAAACCGAACCCTCACCGCTCGCGCAAGCCGCCGAATCGGTCGTGACCGTGTCACCCCAGGCCGAGGCCGACCAGATCGCGCAACTCACGGCCTGGCGCGACGGACGCGATGCGAGAGCCGTCGCGGCGACGCTGGACGATTTGCGCAAGGCGGCGAAAAGCGGCGCCAACATCATGCCGCCCTCGATCGCCTGCGCCAAAGCCGGCGTGACCACCGGCGAATGGAGCCTCGCGCTGCGCCAGACATTCGGCGAGTACCGTGCGCCGACCGGTGTTGGGACCGCGATGCGCAACGATGCCGAAGGTCTCGATGACATTCGCGCCGAGGTGGACCGTGTATCAAAAAAGCTCGGCCGCCGGCTGACGTTGCTGGTCGGCAAGCCAGGCCTCGATGGCCACTCCAATGGTGCCGAGCAGATCGCGTCGCGCGCCCGCGATGCCGGCATGGCTGTGGTCTACGACGGCATCCGCTTCACACCCGAGGGCATTGCTGCTGCGGCGGCAGAGAAACGCGCGCACATTATCGGACTGTCGATCCTGTCCGGCTCGCACCTGCCGCTCGTTGCCGAAGTCATTGCGCGTCTGAAAGAAGCCGGCGTCACGGACGTTCCGGTCGTCGTCGGCGGCATCATCCCGCCGCAGGATGCCGTCGCGCTCAAACAAGCCGGAGTCGCCGGTGTCTATACGCCGAAGGATTTTGAGTTGAACCGCATCATGAGCGATCTTTGCCGCATCGCCGAAAGTTGCAAGGCGGTAGCAAAGGCGGATGCGGCGGAATGATACTGCATCGAAACGTCAGAGCGGCCCAACGCCCGCTTTGGACTATCGGCCCCTTCGTTCCCCCCGGCTGTCGAACCCCAGTTGTACTGATATCGCAGTCTCGACCTTGGCCATCTGCAAGCGGTCAAGTTCTCCGATTCGCCGACCAAGCCGTTCCTTAGCGGCGGTCATGATCTGATTGGCCATTGCCTTGCGCGGCTCGCTTCTCAGCTGAACGAGCGCTTCCCCCGGGAATACACGAGTAACGTTTGTGGTCAGTGGCACCACTTGCCCGATTCAAAACGGCGTTGGCAACGTTGTTGGAGACGATAACCGCGGGTCGCATCTTCTGGATTTCGCCGCCGATCGACGGATCAAAATCAACCCACCACACCTCACCCCTTCTCATTGGAGTGATCCGTTCGCAATACGTCGCCAACCAAGCCGTTAAGCCAAGCCTCATCCTCCTTTTTTATTTCGTCGGCCTGCGCGGCCTCATAGGCCGCCTGCTCTGCATACGCGTCGGCGAGTTCGCGCTCCGGCGCACTCAGCCAATATTCCGGCGAGTTACGGTCCGCGAGACGCTCACGTGCCAAATCATTGATGAAACGACTAATCTTCCGCCTGCCGACGCGGCTATGGAGCCCCTTATAGACTTCGTCCGTCACGGTGATGGTCAATTTCTTCGTCATATACGTATAATATACGTATTGGATGCCGAACGCTAGCCGTGTTGCGACACCTGGACGGTGATTGCCGCCAGCGCCTCGCTCAGCGCGCTCGGGCTGATCGGTTTGCGCAAATAAGAGTTCATCCCCGCCGCGCGCGCGGCTTCCTCGCCGCCTGCTTCGCTGCGGCCGGAAATGCCGATAATCGGCGTTGTACCTGCGGCACCGGACAGCGCCCGAATGCGCCGCGCGGCATCAAAGCCGCCGATGCCGGGCAGCGTCACGTCCATCAGCACGACGTCGTAG
>DASZWK010000454.1:0-2484 GCA_035546235.1 Xanthobacteraceae bacterium
GCGGCGGCGTCCCGCGCCAAGCGCAGCGCGCGCAACCGCTCAGTCTTGGCGCGGACATCCGCCGCCGCAATCGCATAATCGGACATGGACTTTTTGGCATCCTGCTCGCGCCGCAATTTGGCGAGCTGAGCCGCCGCTTCATACTTTTTCGAATTTTCCACTGCCGCACCGTTCCTTTCGGCGAATCATTCCGATCCGCAATGACGTGCCGGCCAAGCGTGGCACGACGACCGCAGGGCGTATTGGTTCGCTCCAGCGGTCATCAAACGTAGCCCGGATTGAGTGAAACGAAATCCGGGGTAAGCGTCGCCGCTCATGCCGGTTTTCGCGCTGGTCGATCCGGGCCACTCGCCTAAACGGCGCCCGGGTAATGGTTAGCATTTTATTAAGCCTCTTGTAGGTATTCGCACGCTATGGGCCTGCGCGCCGAATGCCGGCAGGAAAGCGCCGAATGCGCGGTTGAGTTTCGATTTCGTGCTCTGTGGCGTCCCGGTTTTGCGTAATGCGCGGTTTCGCAAGCTCATCTGGAGACCCCACATGCAGGTTCTGGCGCTGATTTCACGCAAAGGCGGCACCGGCAAGAGCACGCTCGCGATCGGCCTCGCCGGCGCGGCGCTCGAATCCGGCCATAACGTCTGCGTGGTCGAAGCCGATCCGCTCGGCACCGTCTCCAATTGGAAGAGGCGCCGCGATCGCGCCGCGCCGGCGGTCGAGACCGTGCACGATGGCCTTTCGCTGCTGGCGTGTCTGCCGAGCCTCGCGGCCCGCGGCGTCACGCTGGCGATCATCGATACCGCCGGCGGCTGGAGCGAGACCTTCAACACGGCCGTCTACGTTGCCGACCTGTGTCTCATTACGGCGCGTCCTTCGCTCGCCGATATCGAAGCCGCGGGCCCGGCGCTGACAGCGGTTCGCGCCGCGAAGAAACCCTTCGCCTTCGTGCTCAACCAGGCGCCGATCCGCAGTTATCGCGTCGGCAATGCGGCAAGCGCGCTGTGCGACGCAGCGGCCGCCTTTGAGCTTCGCGACGTGATCGCGTTGCCCGCAATCGCCGCGCGAAGCGATCACCAGGATGCGCTTTCCCTCGGGCTTACGGTCACGGAACTCGCCGGCGACGGCAAATCGGCTGCGGAGATTCGCGCACTCTGGCAGTGGGTGCAAGGCCGGCTCGATTCGCTCGCTGGCGTGGAGACACCAACAGCCGTGGTGGCCGCCAATGCATCGGCGATAACGCAGGACGGAGTTCGGGCCGATCTGACGATGCCGATCATCCCCGCGCACCACGATGCGGATTTTGGCGCAGCGACCGCGGCCAATCAGGAGACGGCGCTGCACGCCGCAGGCTAGAATTTTATAGATTTGGTCGCATTCTCTTCGGAAAACCGGCGGCCACTTTTCCTCAAAATACTCTAGCCGCGCGGGCTTATTTCTTCCGCTTCTTCTTTTTGCCGAAGGCCGCGACCACTTCCTTTTTCTTGATCCGGGCCGCCGGGTTGCCGCGTTCACCGAGGTTCTGCTCCTCGGTGCCATCGCCCATCATGCCGGGGTGAGACACTTTTGATGGTGTGCGGCGCTTTTTGGCGGCCGCCGACTTTCGCTTCTTCATGCCGAAGACTCCGTGCGAGGGGCCGCGTGGCGGCCTATCTGACCGTGATCACCAACCCGTTGAGGTCGGCGCTGACGATGGCGCCGACCGAATTGCCGGTCAGTTCCAGCACCGCGCCGTGCTGGTTGGTCAGCACGATGGCCTGCGCGCCGCGGCCGACAGCGGCGCCGACATTGCCGGCCGCATAGACGCCGGCGACATCGCGCGGGCTGCGGATGTGGCTGACGACGCCGCGGAAGCGCGTCTCGGATGCGCCGAAGGTGAAGCCGTAGCTGATGCCGCCGATGCCGAGCGGGTATTGCCGGCCATGGAAGGTGAGCGTGCCCGAGCCGGCCGAACCGCCGATGACAATGCCCGCCTTGACCACGCTGAAGGTGATGCCGCCTTCGTCGGCGTAGGCAGTGGACCCCAGCGTGACGCCGGCCAGCGCCAGCAATGCGATCAGGCTTCGACGAAATGCGGATGCGGTGGGCATGGATGTTTACTCCCCGGGCTTGTGTAGAGGCGAATCGACTAGGTCCCCCAGGACACCATACCGCGCCGGCGGGCGGGCGGGCTACATGCTTCGTCGGTAGTGGGCTACTTTGATTGTGGCGGCCCGGGGCACGGCTTTCCATCGCAGCAATTTTCGTAACACCAGTCGGTGTGAGTGAACTGCCAAATTCCGGCCCCGGCCGCTATGACTACGACAAGAGCAATCACGGCCCATATTGCGATCTTCATATTTACCTCCAACTCCACCAAAAAAGCTTCATTGGGCCGTCTCCCAAGCCTCTAGCACGTCCACAATATCAGCAATCTCCCAGAGCCGCTGCGCGACGCCAGCGGCCATCGCGGGCGTAGCTTCGCCATTGCGAGGAGCGATAGCGACGAAGCAA
>DASZWK010000455.1:0-1884 GCA_035546235.1 Xanthobacteraceae bacterium
CAAGGCACCATTCATGCTGGGCGATACGCCGAGCATCGCCGATCTCTCGCTGTGCGCGTACCTCTACTATCCGGCCGAGGAATTCGGCTTCGACATCAGCGCGCAGCACAAGAACATCGCCGCCTGGCTCGGCCGCATCAAGGCGTTGCCCGGCTGGGCGCATCCTTACGATCTGATGCCCGGACACCCGTTGCCCAAGAACTAAAGCGGAATATCGAAGGCCTTCGGCGGCACCGGGAGCGACGTTGCCGGTACAGGTTTTGCAATTGCCGCGGCAGCCGGAGCGGTTGATGGCGCGGGCACAGTCGCGGGCGCGGCATGTAGGGGCGGCGTCACTGATGGTGATGGAGCAGCCGGCGCGGGCTTCGCGGCGGACTTCCAGAACTGCCACCAATGCGTTGTTGGCTGCCCAGGCGCCGTAATCGGCGATGCGGAGGCGGTTGACGGCGACGATTTCCAGAACTGCCACCAGTGGGTCGCCGGCGAAACCGGCGGTGCCGGACGTGTGGGGGGTGCCGCGACACGAACCTTCGGCGCCGGCGCGACTTTCGCGACAGGCTGCGCCGCCGACGCAGGATTATCCGCTTTGGCCTGTGGGGGCGGCTCAACCTTGGCTTCGGTAACCTGAGGCTTTGGCGGCGCCGGCGGCTGCGGCTCGGGCACACTGGCGTATGTCGCAAACAATTCGCGCGCGTTCGCCAAGAGCTTGTCGGCGTCGACCTTGTGCGTTTTCATGTCTTTGCGCCACGCGTCGATCACCGGCTGCGTAGCTTTTCGCCAGCGCGCCACCGCATCCGAATCGAGCACGACGACTTGATCGCCGCTTTGACTGACCGCATCGGCAACCGCCTTGGCCTTCAGATCCCACATCGTACCGGCCATGCTGGCGGCTATCTGTCCCGAATTGTCGTCGATCACCTTCCTGAGATCGGCCGGCAATTTCTCATACGACATTTTGTTCATCGCCAGCACAGCGGTCGTCGCGCTCAGTGCGTCGTCGGCAAAGTCGGTGTGCGCCTTGAGCAGCGTATCGAGCTTGAGCGCCGGCACCATGTCCCACGGCAGGATGCAACCGTCCACGACGTGCCGCGTGATCGCGAGCGGCAATTGCCCGCTCGGCATCGGGATGGGACGTCCGCCGAGCAGCGCGACGGCGGCGGCGGTAAAGCGCGTGCTCACGTCGAGCCGCAGTCCCCTGACCTCCGCGGCGGTGCGCACCGGACGAATGGAGTGCAGGACACCGCGATCCGCGCACGAAAAGCAGATCGGGTGGATCTCGCGAAACTCATCCGTCAGGTGGTCGGCCGCAAAGTCCACGATCGCCTTGCAGCCGACCAGCGCGCGACGCGGCGGCACGAACGGCAGTTCGAACAGTTCGATCTTTGGGAAACGGCCCGGCGTGTCGCTCGGCATCGCCCAGACGAGATCGACGACGCGGTCGCGCGCCTGGTCGAACAACTCAGCCGGCTGTCCGCCGAGCGCCAGCGAAGGATAAATGTCGATGCGGATGCGGCCGGCGGATTGCTCCTCGACCTGGCGCGCCCACGGCACCAGAAAATTCGCGTGCAGGCACGACACCGACGAGAACGCGTGGTGCAGCTTGAGCGTGACGGAGGGCGGCGCTGCATTGGCGCGCGCCAGACCGAGCAAAGCCGGCGTAGCGAGCGACGCCGCGGCCGAGGCCAGAACTGCGCGGCGGCCGACTCCCATAGCGGATCCCCTGCCATTACTGGCGCGTGCGGTTCGCCGGTCCCCGGCGCAGCGCCGTCAATTCAGCCGCGGCGGACGATCGTCAGTATCCGGCGCACGGCCAAATCCGCCAGCGATCGGTGGCGAATGCATGGCGGGCGGCTCCTTTTCGGCGTGGCTCTCGCGCGAGCGCCA
>DASZWK010000456.1:0-12302 GCA_035546235.1 Xanthobacteraceae bacterium
AATCTGGAACGGGATCGCCGCGACCGCCTTGCCGTCGGTATCGCCGGTGTCGATGAATACCGGGCCGAGCGGATAGCAGTGCGATACGAGGCCGCCAAGCGTCTGCTTGTTGCCGGCGAGCGCGTCGGCGCCGCTCGGCGCCACCGCAACGTCGATAGCGTCAAGCAGCGCGTTCATCGCGGTATCGGGAACGTCCTTCGGGTCCATCCCAGCCGACAGATAGATAAAGACGTGCGCGTTGATGGTGAGCGTCGGCAACCCCTCGGCCTGCCGGCCGCGCACCTCGCCGCTCTTGAGCATGGTCAGAAATGGCATCTGCGTCTCGTTGACCTGATCCCAATGCACGAAGCGCCGGCTGGTAGCGGTGAAATCGGCCGCTCCGGTAATGAGATCGAAGAAGGCAACGGAGATTTGTTCGCGGGTTGGCATTGCGGATACCTCAATATACGCAGTTTTCCAACGGCTCGACGGGCATCACAGCGGCTCCCACAAAACCGAGCTGCTCCTCTCTCCGGTCTCAAGGAAATGGAGCGCAACTTGCTCAAGCTCTTCAAAACTAATGATTTCTGCAGCTGGGACCGGCGTCGGCGTATCCGCAGTTAGGAATTCGACGTCGCCGTTCGTCATCGGTGGGTTGGTGGAATGCGCCATGAGATACGGCAAACTGCCATCGGATCGGCTGTGTTGGGCACATCCGACTTGCCCTGCGATACCAAGCATGATCTCAAAGCCGTTGTCTCCCGAAAGGCGAGCTAGAAATGGTGTATTGTGTCGTCTAGCCCGCAGCAGATCGGAAAGCTCCTTCTTGGACGTGATCGCGATATCGTTCATTGGATCTGATTCGTTTTGTTGATTCTTGTATCGAACGACAATCATGGGCCGATCCCTGTGAATTGAACAATCGTGTTGTCCGGGAGCACAACATTTAGAGTAGTGCCGGGCGCGAGCATCGTCGGAAGCAAGCGTTGGCAACTACTACAAATTTTACGATTGTTGATATAAAGCGTCCCTTCTGTAATCCCCTCTTGTCGCATAAGAGCCGCTGCATGTCCTTCAACATGGGAAAGTGTGTACCTGTCATAACCTGCAGTTCCTTGCATTGCTGCTGCTGGTCCAGCGTAGCCGCTTTGCAATGGGATAGGCGACCCTCCCGGGGTATACAAAATTCCGGAGGTTTTTTCGCCGGGGACATAAGGTGCAAGCTGTGGCGGTAAACCATCCGGGAATGGAAGGCTCGGCTGAGCGTCAATGGGTACCGGCGGCTTTGGCGCTGTACCAGCCTGGATTTGGCGGCACACCGGCACGCGGATGCTGGGCAGGGTCCCAGAAAAATTTGAGCAAGCCGCTGCGAATGAGTTCTCGAGCGCAACGCGCAATCTCGCCTCGGCTTTCCGCGCGTTGCGCGAGCGGCGGCGGATCGGGAATTTGCATCTGCACGGCCGCAATGGCCGCCATGGCGACGTCGCCACGATTGAACGCCGCCGCAATCAAAGCGAAGCCGCTCGCTTTCGCGGCAATGTTGATTGGAAGCCGATAGCGTCCAGTGAGTTCTTTGTTGAGTTCGACGAGGGGGCGAACTCTCCAAAGGGCATTTCCGGCGCCAGGCGGTTGCAGAATGGGAATGCCGCCGACAAAAACGCCGTCGACATCACACGATATGCCCTCGCTCCCCTGCTTTGCGGCAAGCGAAAAGACACGCAACCCCGGCATCGCGAGCATTGCGATCAGAGCCCATTGAGAAGTCGCGTGATGTGAAAGAAGGAAGCGCTAGCCGCCGCTGGCCACGTGCTTATTGGATGGCCTCTATGGCCGTAGCGGCTAACTCGTCACGGATGTCGTCCGCCATCTCGGCAAGCGACGTGCGCATGTAGCTTCGCTCTGGCATCGCGATCGCCGGCAAGTTCACGCGCGCGGCGAAGGCTTGCTTGCCCCCGACCAGGAATGCGAGGGCCTTCGCCTTGTCCGGTACGATCTCGTGCGGCGGGATCACGCCGCCAAATTCGTGGATGGCTGCGTATTTGACGTCGGCCGACGTGGCGAGGCGCACGGCGACGCCACCTGAGGTCTCCTCGATTGTCACGCCGATCGAGCCGGCGAGCGCCCCGCTTTTCATCTGCAACACCTCGCCGGACAGCTTCTGCCCGATCTTGGCTTGCAGTTTCGCGGCAAGCACGCCGGCCTTCGCGACGAGCGCCGCGCGGATTCGCTCCGGCATTGCGCCGAGTGCGGCTGTGGCGGTGTCATTAAGGGAGACATCAAACATTCGTTTGCCTACCCAGCCACTACGCTGCGATACGGATCGAGCGAGGTGCGGATGAAGTCCGGGACGTCTTTGAGGCTGTATGAGGCGGTCTGCTGGCCGGCCACGGTCTGCGCGCTTTGCCCGACCCGGGTGCGATAGCGGTAGCGCTCCGCGACCCATTCGATGCAGGCGTTGTTGATCGCGGCCGGGATGAAGCCGTAGGAGAGCAGGACGACGGTGCCGGCATCGGCGGCGGCAAAGCCGTATACCCCGCTCGACACATTATATTGTCCAGCGTCAGGCGTTCCGGCCACAGCGGTCAGCGCCACGCCATCGGCATAGGTGACGCCGGCGTCGCTCGCCCACGGCCCGAAAGGCGCCCCAATGGACACATTATAGGGCCCGGGTGCGGCGGGTACGGTCGCCCCCTCCCCTTCGACCACGTAACCTGCGCTGTAAGCCGCAACAACGTTCTGTCGGCCGCGGCGAAACGACAGCTCAAACAGGTCAAGCGCCTGGGGGCGGCCTGGCGGCAAACCATCCCACGGCTCCAGCAGATAGCCGAGCGGGTGCGGCGCGCCGGTGGCCGGCGGCACCGCCGCCGGAATCGCGACGTTATCGATGGCAAGCGAGCTGATTTGCAGCACCGGATAATGCGAGAGGAACAACCGCATTCTGCCGTTGCCATCGAGTCTCTCGGTCAGCGCCCGCGGCGTGAGCGACGGCCGGCCGAGATAAGCCGTGATCGCGCCGCTCACATCGGTGATCAGCCGCGACAACAGCGCATCGTCGGTCGAGCCGATGCCGCTCGAGCCGGCGAGCCAGGTTTTCACGTCGGCGAGGATGGCAAGGTCTGAGGCGGCCATTGTGCCAGATCTCCGCTTACGGCTTTTTCGAAACCGGACCGTTGCGCCATGCGGGATGCATGAGCTTCGGCTTTGCTGCGGGCGGCTGCCGCAATGCGGCGGCTGCGGGCGCGGACTTCGCCGGCGCGCTGGCGACGAATTCGACGAAGCCAAAGCATCCGATCAGCAGCGCGCCGATCTCGGCTTCGACGTCGTAGAGACCATCACGCGGTGCGATAGTGACGCCGGCAACGCACGGATCGCCGGCGCCTGGAGGCGCTTTCAGTTTCATGGGAGGGAATTCTCAGCTTGAAATATCAAACTCGTCATTGCCGGACTTGATCCGGCAATCCATGCGGCGGCGCGGCAGCATGGATGCGCGAGTCAAGCCCGCGCATGACGTTGCGACTGGTTATCGTCAGGGTCGGGCCGCTACCCCGCGGCGATGTTGCTGATCACCGCCATCGAAGGCGGGAAATAGTGCTGCAGCACTTCGTCGGCATAGACGCCGGACTCGTAGCGGCGGGCGCGCGGCGGCCACTCGATCTGATAGTAATCCTGCCGGGTGCGAACCTGCATGACGTTGCCGATATTGGAGAGCGGATACGGCAAGGTGCGCGACGTCATCAGGATGGTGCCGGCCGGCATGTTGGGATGGATGCGGATATCGAGCGTCTTCGGCCCCGCCATGGAGAACTTGTTGAGATAGCTGCGCACCACCACGCCGCCGCCGAGCGCGCTCTGATCGGCGTCGAACACGAAGCGCTGCGCCGCGTTGACCCCGCCGGCCAGGATCTTGGCCGAAAGGTTCTGCGCGACCTGCGACGACACCCACATCGTGTCGGGCGACAGCCGGTAATTGTCCCAGCGGTTCTTCAGCGCGGCGTCGACCTCGACGATGCCGCCTGCGCCGTCGCCGGTCAGCGTCGAGCCGGTGCCGGCGGTGCCGGTCGCGAGATAACTCACATAGGCGTTCGAGCCGGACTTGAAGGCCTGATACAGGAGGCCGTCGAACACCAGCGCGTTGGTGGAGTTGTCGCTCGAGCCGAGCGAGGCCGCGGTCTGCGTGCCGGTGGCGTTCGCGGTGATGACCAGCGAATTGATCGTGGTGATCGCGCCGAGCACTTCCGAACCGGCCGCGCCCCAGAACCAGGCGTAGCCGAGCGCGCCGGGGACCGCCGCGACGGCGGCGGCGATTGAGCCGGTGGTGCCGGATGCAATCGAAACGGTGGCGTTCGCCGACTTGCCCGCGGCACCGCCGCCGAACGTATCCGACGAACCGTCGGCATTGCTGCGCGTGATCGCCCCTTGGACACCGCCCGCGATGCTGCCGTTGACAACGCCGTCGAGCGTAAGCGCCGCGCAGATCACACTGTAGGGACTCGCGGCCGCCGTGAGGCTGCCGCCGGTCGTCGACGGCACCAGCGTCGGCGTCGGCGTGGTGCCGAGCGCCACCGACGTGTCGCCGCCGAGAATCAACAGCTCCTCGCCCAGCATGCAGGCTTCGAGCCCCACCTTGGCGCCGATCGCCTTCACATCGTCAAAGCCCATGCCGGCATATTGCGCCTCGAAATCGACCGAGGTTTCGATGCCGATGCCCTTGTAGGCGGCGCTGTAATCGGCCGTCGACACCGCCTGCACGCCGCCGCGATTGCCGCCGGACACGCCGATGCGCAGCCCCGTGGTGTTGATCCCGGTCACCGCGCGCCAGTTGGCCTGGATGCCGCCCTTGCCGGAGACGCGCGGGATCTCGTTGCGGAGCGGCGTGAGCAGCGGATAGACGAACTTGGCGCCGGTCTCGAGGTCGTAGTAGGTCAGGCCCGAGGTCGGCGAATTGGATTCCGAAAATGTGCTCTTCGACAGCGGATCGCCCGGCAGCGGATTGGCGTGCGCCTTCTCGATCTCATGCAGGAAGCTCGATGCGTTGCTGAGCGCGGCGTTGTAGTCTTGCACCGAACGCGGCAGCGCCGATTTGGCGAGAACATGGGTGAGGTTTTGTTGATACATGAGTGTGGTTCCGTTCCTGTGTGGTTGGTAATGTCAAAGTTCATCCGTCATTCCGGATTGCCGCGCAGCGACAAGTCCGGAATCCATATTCGCTGACCTGTGGTTATGGATTCCGGGCTCGCGAGCTGTCGCTCGCGCCCCAGAATGACGGTCGGAGAGCCGACCTATCCCTGCCGCGGACGAAAGCCCGGAATGGCGCGCATCGGCTGCGACTGCGCCTTGCGAATGGCGGCATCGGCCAGCGCTTCGAGCGCGCCTGGCCGATCGAGCAGCGCTTCCGGCTGCTGCGGGAAAATCGCGTCCTCGGTTTTCTCGGCGACGCGCACCGACGTGGTGCCGAGCGGTAGCGGCTGGTCCTCGATCCTCTTCAACCGCGCGCCGAAGTCGTCCATGCGAGTCTGCAAGCCGCCGAGCGCCTTGGCCAGTGACTGCTGCAACGAGCGTTCGAGGCTCTTGGCCAGTTTTTCTGTCTCGCCGCCGTCGACGAACGCGTCGCCATGCTCGCCGGCCTGCGGCGAAAATTCCGGCTGCGGCCCGACATTCGCTCCAGGGATATGCGCGGCGGGGCAGCAATCCGGATCGAGTGCAACAAGAAGATCATGGCTTTGTTTGATGCGCGCCTTGTCGGCCTTGGAATGGCGCACGCCGACTTTGCCGATTGCCTCGTCATTGCGAGAAGCCCCAACGGCGCGACGAAGCAATCCAGATTCGGATGCGCCAAACGCTGGATTGCTTCGCTCCACTCGCAGTGACGCTTCGGAAAGCGGTTCATGCCAATCGCCCGCCTTGAACTTGCGCAACTCGGTCGAGCCGTCGGCCTTGACCACCGCGAAGGTTGCTTCCGGAAGGCAGGGGTGGTCGACCAGCGAGACTTCCACCGGCTCGGCCGTGTAACGCATGAGCTTCGGCTCATCCGGATCCGGCCAGCGTTTCAGATAGCGGCCGCCCTGGGAAAAGCCGGTGTAAACGCCCTCCTCCACCTTTGCCCATTCGGCATCGTCGACCACCTTGCCGCAGATTTCGATACGCTTGTGCGCGTCATCGTAGGCAATATCGACGAGCTTGCCGGCGGCAATGTTTGAATGCATGGCGCGCAAATTGCCGAAGCTCTTGCCGTCGGTCGCGTCGGCGAATTTCTGCGACCATTTCTGATAAAGCGGCTTGGTCGAAGCGTAATCGCACACCTCGCCGGCGATATCCGGCGCCTCGGCGGTGACGACGCCATACACCAGCCGCCGCGCCGCATCGACCTTGGTGATCGGAATGAAGATATTCATGTCGTCCATCGGATGCTCCTCATGAATGGTCCGCAGCTGAGCGCACGCGTCGGCGGTCAGCGCACATTGCGCACCGACCGCTCGGGGGGCCGCTCGCATTATTTGGTCACTTGGGGCAACGGCCCGCGCTAGGTCGGGTCGGCCTCGTCCTCGTCCTCGTCGAGCCAGGCGAGTTCCAGGTCGGGGGAGGCAAATTCTTCAGCGATGATTTCGTCGATGAGGTCTTAGCCCGGTTACGATTGGTCTTGCGAGTTCCGCTGCTCCGTCTTTAGCCCAGACACGAAGCGTTCGTTGTCCTGGACCATTTCAAAGGCTTGCGCCGCGCTCAGCACCTGGCTGGCTTGGGGATCAAATACCACACCCGAAGTAGCGCGAGCATAAGCAGCCGCCGCCATGCAAGCCGCCTGCATCTGAGTGTGGTCGCCTTCCCAGAGCAACTCAATTGCGAATTTCCACTCATGACCGAATTGAATGTTGTCATAAGTTTCGATCAGTTCTCGCGGACTAACATGGAAGCATTCGAAACCTGTCGGCTCCGTGCGCAAGATTGACGGCAGGAAGCCCTTCATATCCGAAAATGACTCATGCTGGGATAATCGAAGCTCAAAACCTTCACTATCAATTGCCTCTTGCCATTCAGAGATCGAATTGAGCTGCATATCGGACAGCACGCAAATCTCCATCGACATTCAACTCCTCCATTGCCCCCCAGCAAACGACAAACCTGCAAGCTGACTGCGGTATTTCAACACAACGCCGCGTTCTACGTTTATTTCAAATACATAGGTGCCGGTCGTCGTACCTGTCTTAGCTCGGAGTTCCCTTACTCTCCACGGCTCCAGCCGTGGGATTGTCAAATGTAACGTTGCCGTCGGCATTGTAGGTTTTGACAACCAGTCTAGATTGAGCGCCTATGTCCGCTCGAACCTCTTTGGCTGGCGAATTGCCGTTCCCATCCGCATTTGCCTCGATCGGCACGTAGCCCGTGGCAGTCAGCACCATCGCCCGGTGGGCGGCAGCGTTGGCGTAGGGGTTAAGCCCCAGCACGTCGCGCATTTCGTTGAGGGTGAGGGCGCCGAGTTTGACGCGGCCTTCGAGGACCGCCTCCATGCCCTTCGGGTCAGCTTCGTCTTCGTCGAGCCAGGCGAACTCCACCCTTCGTCCTCGTCGGCCACAGAGCCCTGAACAATTCAAACTGAGACACTACCCGTCCGGTAGGTGGGTTGACGGACGCTGAAGATCAATTCGACTTTGTTGAACGCCGCCGCATGAAGCTCTCCAGCGCCGCTTTTGCGTCGGGCGACTTCACTGCGAGCTGATCGACATAACTTCGCAGCATCGCTTCCATCGCTGGCCGGCGCCGCTCAATCTCGTGCGCGATTTTAAGTGACTGCCCTGGAGTAAAAATCTTCGCTTCCTGCTGATCAAAGATGACGCCCTCCGTTGCGCGAGCGTAGGCCGTCGCGGCCATCCACGCCGCTATTTCTTCGGCGAAATCGGAGGACCATGTAAACGCAATGGCATATGTCCAATTGCCTCCGAAGTTGACGTGATTATACGTGCCCTCGATTTCGCTAAAATCATGTACTCCATATTCAATACTTGTTTCTTCGTCGCGCAAATAGGCGACGAGGTTGCGTTCTGGGCCGGCAGCCGATAGCCGCAAAGGAAATCCTTCAGCGCTGATGGACTTCTGCCATTGCGCTATCGATTCGAGTCGATCGTTGCAGAGAACGCATAAATGCATTGCCATTTGGGCTACTCACCTCGTTCTCAAATCGTCTGGCTTTTTAAGACCGCTTCGTCAGTATAGATGACGATAATCGGCACGTCAGGTCCTGCCCCGGTTGCCGCGCGAAGCTCCTTCGCTCTCCATGGATCGACCCCTCTATCACCAGTTTTTATATCATAAATCGCGACGACATCGCCGCTGTCATTTCGCAGAACAATGTCTGGCCTGACGCTTTTCTTCCAATTCGAGAAACCAGGCGGCAAGTCGAACGAACGCTCAACGTCCATGGGCTCGGGAATGGTGGCTGCAATTACGGCAGCTGCAAAGGTAAGACGTACAATAATTCCTTATTTCTGAGGTTTCCCCGGCAGACGCTCCAGTGTTTCAACAGTGTCCGCATAAATTTGCGCCAGCTGCTTCGTTACCTCATCGATCCGTGAATTGCCCGTGAGGACACTGCTGATATCGGGTGGCGTCGCACTCGCGTATTGAACTCCGGCTGGCCCGCGGCTCGCATCCGTTTGCGTTGCCGTTTCCAAGGCGACGTGTTCGGGTCTTGGAGTTCCCTCGGGGAAATCAGCCGAGCCGCTAGTCCCCGATCCTCCGTCACCGTCCCTCGGTCGAAACTGGCCGCCCACGCCACCGGGCGTGCGAGCGGACCATCCGGGATGTTTAGGATCGTCGGTAGCCGCTTTCAGGACAGAAATATTCTCACCTCGCGGCTCCGTTTTCACTTCCTGCCCCTGGCGAGTCACACTCCCTGCCCACCCGCATTCGCCTCGATCGGCACATACCCGGCGGCAGTCAGCACCATCGCGCGGTCGGCGGCAGCGTTGGCGTACGGGTCAAGCCCCAGCGCATCGCGCATTTCGTTGAGGGTGAGGGCGCCGAGTTTGACGCGGCCTTCGAGGACCGCCTCCATGCCCTTCGGGTCAGCTTCGTCTTCGTCGAGCCAGGCGAGTTCCAGGTCGGGGGAGGCGAACTCCTCGGCGATGATCTCGTCGATCAGGTCCTTGACCCACTCCTTGGTCGGCTCGAGACCCTCATCCTCCGCCTGCTGCGATTGGTTGTCGGCGGTGGCGCGGTTCATCACCTTGGTGGCCCATTGCGGCGGCACCGAAAAGGCGTAGCAGATGATACGGGCGAGCCATTCGTCGAAGTCGTCTTTGTGGGCGGGCTCTTTGGTCTGAACGACCTTGGCGGCGGCCTCGCCCGGCACGAACTTGGCGCGGCGGCGCTTGGCCAGATCGCCGGCGAACTCGGTGTCCCAGTAGTCCTGGAATTGCTTGATCTGGTCGGGTGTCCACGACGTCGGGACGCCGATCAGGGCGTCGGGGATCGAGCCTTCGGAAAAATAGTCGAGCTGCCAGAGCTGCCGGCGCAGCGCGATGTTGACCGTCATCAACACCTGCTGCACCGGCGAATAGCCGTAGACGCGGTGAGCGCGCACGTTGCGCGGCCGGTAGATGATGTCGCGCGCCGAGTAGTCGACGGCCGGCAGGCCTTTGAGCACCTGCTGATAGGCCGGCGGCTGAACCACAGCGCCGTCCGCGCCCACGTAAGGCAGCGGCGTGCGGCCCCAATCGTCGATGACGCGCTTGATGGTCGCGCCGTCAAGCTGCTGCAACGCGCAGAGCTGGCCCGAGCGCGTGCGCTGGCAGTACAGCGTCGCCGCATCGATGACGAACATGTCCTCGAGCAGCGCGCGCAGCCAGGTCTTCCAGCGCGTCACGCCGTCGGGTCGCTGCAAGAAATCCTGGATCGCGACGATGCGCGCGCTGGTGCCGGAGTCGAGGGCTGCGCTTTTGTGCCCCCTCCCTGACCCTCCCCCGTTGGAGGAGCGGGGATGGGTGGGGGCTTGGCGCATGCGGATGCGCCAGCGCTGGCGCTCCATCTGGTCCTTGCGCGTCTCGATGACGAGGCGAAGGAGATCATAGGCGTCGGCGAAGGCGCGCAGCTCGGCAAAGCCGACCGGCTCGTAGGCGCGCGGCCGGGTGGCGAGGTTGTAGCCGGGCGGAAAATCGAAGCGGCGGCCGGCGATATCCGGCGGCGCAATCGGCCTGAGGGGATCGAGCGGGCCGAACCAGTCGGCGCCGGTGCCGCGCGCAATCCCCCACCCTTTCCCTCCCCCGCTTGCGGGGAAGCGTTGGGAGGGGGCGCCGTATGACACCGAGATCTGATACGGCGACAGCGGCCAGCTCGGCTGACCCGCGCCGCGGATTTGTTCGGTCATGTGTTTGCTCGATTTTTCAAACGAGTGAGCCGGGCGTCCCGTCAAGAACCGACGGGCGCCCGGCCCTTGCCCCGCACCCCTGCCCGCTTGCGCCGCCGTCAATGAAAAATGCGCCGCGCCGCGTGGGTCGGCGATAGCGCACGCGTAGATCGGTCAAGCGGTCAGGCAAGCTGCGAAGCGGAGCCCGCGCAAAAGCGGGCCTCGGCATGCCGGGCGGATTACGCGCCGCGCCGGCATTTTCAAGGAGCTACGCTTGTTGTTCGGTCACGCGCGCAAATCCCGCAGCAATCAGTGCCGCCGCGTCCCGCGGCTTCACCGCAATGACGCGGTCATTGCCAACGAGATAGAACGCACCGGACACGCCATGCGCGCCTGAAATTCCTTCGGGCGCGAGCAACCTGATCGGCAGTTCGCCCGCACGCGCTGCGGGCTCCGCCGGCATGGCCCGGCCTGCCTCAGCCCGGACCCGGTAGAACTCGATGATCGCCGCCGGTTCATTCAGCAACAGGTCGGTGATAGCGAACACCAGCGCGTCGGCGTGATCGGGACTGCCCTCGCCGCGGTAACCGGTCGTGGTGAAGGCGCACAGTTGATCTTCCAGCACGGCGAAGCGGCCGACGTGATGCACGAGACCCTGCTCGTACAGCGCCGAGACCGGCTCGGCGCGCAGCACCTTGCCGCGCGAGGCGGCGACGGTGTGCACTTTCGCGTTGGCGTCCGCGGCACGGATGACGAAGCGCACCATGTCGCCGCCGAAATTATCCTCGGCGACGATACGGTCGGCCTTGAACTCGTGATACGCCTGGGCAACGACACGGCCCCACGCCGCCGGCGCGTCGCGCAACGAGCGGTCGGCAAGCACATAGGCGTGGCCGTCGTCGCCCTTGGCGGCGACCACGATGCCGATCTCGTCGGCGGCTTCGTCGTCGCGGCCGGCTGCGCCGGAAGGATCGACCGCCACCACGACGCGGATGTGGCGCGCCTGATCGAGTTCGGTGACGCGCGCCCGTGCGATCGTCTCATAGCTGAACAGCGCGCCCGAAAGTTCGTCGATATAGACCCCTTCGAAGAATCGCTTGCGCTGCCGTTCGGGCAGCGCCCCCAGGCTTTTCAGATACGCGGCGGAAAGATTTTCGGCATTATCGCCCGGATTGAGAAAAAGCCGCGCGTAGTCATCCGGGTCCTGAACTGGCTGGCGCGACACCGGATCGCGCAGCTCGCCGAACAAAACGTTGGTCCAGTGCCCCTTCCCGGTCGGATTAAGGTCGTAATAGGCGGCCTGCGGCAGGTCGCGCGAGACCTGCGCCAGCCGGGTGAGCGCAACGAGCACCGAGGAGTATGGGATCTGCGAACACTCGTTGAGAAAGATCGTGGCGTATTCCTTGCCGAGAATCTTCTCGACGCGCTCCTGATCGTCGAGGCCGCCGATCCAGATTTCCGACTCGTTCTCCAGGCTGAAATAGCCCTCGGTGCGGTGGCGCTTGAACGGCCGGCCCGGAAACCACCGGCGCAATACCTTCGGCAGCGTGTCGAGCGCGATTGCGCCGCGCGCGGCGTTGGCATGCAGCCGCAGAATGGCGTGGCGTGTTCCGTCCGCGCTCAGCGCGCGCAGGGCGATTTCATGGACCAGGAGCGTGGTCTTGCCGGAGCGCGAGCCGCCGACGAGAAGCGTGTGGCGCCGGCCCTCGCGAAGGAGCTTTTGCGCCTCGCGCTGTTTCGCCGTGGGCTCGAACAGCGATTTTACGGACTTTACGGACTGCTGAGACGGATTGGTCCCGTTGTCCATGTGTTGTTATCTGGGTTTTGCCGATCGTTGCGTTGTGTTCACACTCCTGGGCCGAGGACGGCCCGCACGGTTATGGGACGAAGTGATGCCGGCGCGCGCCTAAACAAGCGCGATGTTGATCGCGCGCAGGCCGCGGCGGGTGGTCTCGATATCGAAGCGGACGGCCTGGCCTTCGTACAG
>DASZWK010000457.1:0-7953 GCA_035546235.1 Xanthobacteraceae bacterium
GGTTGGGGTGAGGGGGCGTAGACGGGGGCTCGGCGCCAGGGGCCATAAGCTCAGGCAGCTCCGGCGCCCCCTCATCCGCCGCGCTTTGCGCGTCGGCTTCTCCCCGCGCGCGGGGAGAAGTGTTTTGCGTCCGCTGCGCCAACAACCGCAGCCACAAATACTGCGCGACGTTGGTGTCCTGATACTCATCGACCAGGATGAATTTGAAGCGCGCCTGATACTGCCGCAGCACTTCGGGCTGCTCGCGGAACAGCCGGATGCATTCGAGCAGCAGATCGCCGAAGTCGCAGGCATTGAGAATCTTCAGCCGCTCCTGGAACGCCTTGTAGAGTTTCAGCCCTTTGCCGTTGGCGAAGGCTGAGGCTTCGCCCGGCGGCACCTGCTCGGGGGTGAGGCCACGGTTCTTCCAGCCGTCGATCAGCATGGCGAGCACGCGCGCCGGCCAGCGTTTGTCGTCGATGTTCTCGGCTTCGAGCAGTTGCTTGAGCAGCCTGATCTGGTCGTCGACATCGAGGATGGTGAAGTCGCTTTTCAGTCCGACCATCTCGGCATGGCGGCGCAGGATTTTCACGCCGATGGAGTGGAAGGTGCCGAGCCACGGCATGCCCTCGACGACGTGGCCGACGATGTCGCCGACGCGGCCCTTCATCTCGCGCGCCGCCTTGTTGGTGAAGGTAACGGCGAGGATTTCACTGGGCCGGGCGCGGCCGGTCGCCAGAATGTGGGCGATGCGCACGGTGAGCACGCGCGTCTTGCCCGTGCCGGCGCCGGCCAGCACCAGCACCGGGCCGTCAAGCGTCTCGACTGCGAGCCGCTGCTCGGCGTTGAGGCCTGCGAGATAGGACGCGCCGCCGCCCGCCGTGGCGCGGGCGCGCGCCGCGATGCCGCCCGGCATAGGGGCGGGCGGTTCGGCAGGCTCGAAGGTGCGCTTTACGGGTTCAGCCACGGGGCGCGGCGCCACTGATTCTCATGGGCGTAAAATGGCACCTGGACGCGGCTTTTACGAGGCTATTTCCCCCGTCATTGCGAGCGAAGCGAAGCAATCCAGCCGGAGCGAGCCGCCCTGGATTGCTTCGTCGCTATCGCTCCTCGCAATGACGGCCGGATAGCGCCTTACTTCATATACTTATCGACCACGATCTTGGCGTCCTGGCGGTCTTTCTTGAGAAAGGCGGCGAAATCGCCGGTCGTGCCGCCCACCGGCTCGAGATAATTCTGCTTGGCGAAGTCGGTGAATTTCTGGCTGTGGAAGATGGTGGCCAATTCGTCGTGCAGCCGTGCGACGATCGGCGCCGGCGTGCCGGTCGGAACCACGACGCCCCAATAGATCGGCCCGCCGGGAAAACCATTCAGGCCGGTTTCCTTGAAGGTCGGCACGTTCGGCATGGCGGCCGCGCGCTGCGACGCGCTCACCGCCAGCACCTTGATCTTGCCGGCCTTGAACTGGCTGACCATGTTGCCGACGCCGATCTTGGCGACGTCGATATCGTCGCCGATCAGCGCGCCGATGACCTCGCTGCCGCCCTTGTAGGGAATCGCCACGAACTTGGTGTGCCAGTATTCGCCGAGCCATTGGCGGAACGCGTCCGTGGTGGTGCGCTCGCCGAGCGTGCCGTAATTGAGCTTGCCGGGCGCCGCCGCTGCCTTGCTGCGCAGCGCGTCGAGCGTGTCGACGCCTGAACGTACCGGCACCATCAGGCCTTCGGTGACATGATACATGTCGATGACCGGCACGAAGTCCTTCGCCGGATCGTACGGCAGGTTCGGCACCGTCAGCGGATTGAACGACATGGTGTCGGGGCTGACCAGGCACAGCGTGTAGCCGTCGGGCGCCGACTTGGCGCACTCGGTGCCGCCCAGCACCATGGCGGCGCCGGGCTTGTTGACGACGACGACGGACTGGCCGAACCGCTGTTGCAGCGCCTGCGCGGTCAGCCGCGCCGCGATATCGGTGACCGAGCCGACCGAGATCGGCACGATCATTTTGATCGCATGGGTCGGATAGCTCTGCGCATGGGCGGATGCCGACAGTGCGAACGCCGCGAGAGCAAACAAAAGTTTTTTCATATCGCCGTCCTTGGTCCTGTTTCCTTGTAGGGGTTTGATTGTCATTCCGGATTGCGGCGAAAGCGGCAAGTCCGGAATCCATACTCACAGGTCAGCGAATATGGATTCCGGGCTCGCCGCTTTCGCGGCGCCCCGGAATGACGGCTATCCGATAACCACTTCGCCGATCAGGCCGGCGTCGTATTGGGTGAAGAAAATCCGGCCGTCGGCCATCGCGGTGATGCAGCGGGCGCCGCTTGCCGGCGTCGGGATGTCGTATTCGCCGCGCACGGTGCCGTCGGGCGCCATGCGGCCGATCTTGTTGACCGCATTGGCGGTGTACCAGAGGTCGCCGTCGGCGCCGACCGCGACGCCGCGCAGCGAGGACTCCGGCGTCGGCACCTTGTGCTCGGTGATACGGCCGTCGCGATCGAGGCGGCCGAGCGCATTGGTCGAGGTCTCGACGAACCAGATCGAGCCGTCCGGATGCGCCGCCATGGCGCGCGGCTGGCTGTCGTGGGAAGGGATCGGAATCTCGCTGACCTTGCCGTCCACGGTGATGCGGCCGATGCGGTTGCCGGCGGCTTCGGAAAACCACAGCGCGCCGTCGCGCACCACGATCGACAAGGGCCGCGCGCCGAACGAAATGCCCTCGCCGAATTCGGTGATCTCGCCCGAAGGCGTGATGCGGCCGATCTTGCTGATCTCGGACTCGGAGAACCACACGTTGCCGTCGGGGCCGAGCGCGATGCCGTCGGGGCCGGCGTAAGGCGAGGGGATGGGGAATTCGGCGATCTCGCCGCGCGGCGTGATGCGGCCGATGCGGTTCGCTGCCTTCTGGCAGAACCACAGATTGCCGTCGCCGCCGGCGATGATGCCGATCGGTGTCGCGGTCTTCGACGACAGCGCGAACTCGGTGAAGGCGGCGCTGTCGGGATCGAAGCGGCCGATCTTGGCGGCGCCGCTTTCGCAGAACCACAGCGCGCCGTCCGGGCCCTCCGCGGCGATGTAGGGCTTCGAGTCGGCGCTCGGAATCTTGTGCTCGCGGATGGTGATGTGCGGAGAGAATTTTGCTGCTGTGCTCATATTCGTTCAGGCCGGTTGAATATCGGTTTGCGAAAAATCATCGCCCTTGAACAAAACCGGCGCTCCGAGCTCTTTGGCGAGCGCGTAGACGAAACAATCACCGTAGTTCAAGGAAGCTTTGGCGCCTCGTCCTCTGCCAAAGCGTTTGAACGCCTCCAATCCGAGACGAGCATGTTCGGGCGTGAGCGATATGATTTCAGCGCCAAGTGATGCAACGATCCGTTCAAACTGGGCGCCGCCGCCGGTTTTGCGAACGCCTTCGCAAACCATGGCGGCCTCCAGCCATGTCGCCGCAGAAATAACCCTTCGTTTGTACGAATGGGCGCGCTCTGTGAGTCCAAGCGCGTCAGCCTCGCCCTTGAAAATCGCCACGAAGACCGACGCGTCGACGACGACCGTGTCGCTGGTCACTTGGGGAGTCCGTGCTCGTCGTAAAGGTCATCATCAGTCAGCATGTTCTCTATCAGTCCCCGCTTGCGAATCTCCGCCTGAATCTTCTGGATTTTGTTCCACATCTTCTCAAACTCGCGGCGGTTTTCCTCTGCGGTGCGGCCCAACCGATCTGTACGTTCTGCCTTCTCGCGCTGCAAACGTTCGCGCAAAGCCGTGCGGACCGCTTCGGTTCGCGACTCTCCAGTCAGTTCAGCGAGTTCGCGCGCGAGCCGGGTGGCCTCGGCATCCTTGATGTTCAACTGCGGAGGGCCCATGGTAGAATTCCATTATGAGCTTCTACCATATGGCTTTGCAGCCGGAAATCAAGGTTTTCGGGGCATCCCGATGCTTCGCCCGGCGCCGTGCGGCACCGGCAGCTTGTCATGCGCGGCTTTCATCTGCGCGAGCCGCGCCATCACGTTGTCGGGAAAGGCCGAGACCTTCTTCGCCTCCATGGCGACGTTGAGCGCCATGTTTTCGGAGGTGGCCGACAGCCAGCCTTCCTCGGCGTGATGGAGCTGTTCGAAATAGTGTATGCGTTTCTGGTCGAAGCCGAGCAGCTGGAAGGTGACGCGCACCGGCGCATCGACCAATAGCTCGCGCAGATAGCGGACATGGACTTCGGCGGTAAACGTCGAGTGCCTGGTGGTATGGACGTAGCTCAGCCCGAGGCCGAGCACCTCATAGACCTCGTCGACGGCGCGGTCGAACAGCACATTATAATAGGCCATGTTGAGATGGCCGTTATAGTCGATCCAGGCCGGCTCGACCCGCATCACCGAGGAGACGAAGGGGGCGAAAAAGGCGGGTTCAGGGTCGCGGCGGTCGAGCATGCGGCATCCATACCATGCGGAACCGCGGCGATGGAAATGCCGCGCATCCCGGGCGCGCTGCGGCAGCGGTCCTTGACCGCGCCGCCGCGAGCCGCCAGTTTTGGCGGCAAACAAGGAGCCACGATGGTTCTGGCCGAGCCAACGCAGCGCACCGCGCGCGACACCGCAGCGGTGGAGACCGTGATCGCAAAGCTCGCGGCAAGATTCGGCAACCGCCTCGTCACCTCGCAGGCGGTGCGCGAGCAGCACGGCCACACCACCACCTGGCTCGAGAATCAGCCGCCGGACGCGGTGGTGTTTCCGCAGACCACCGAAGACGTCCAGGATGTCGTGCGGCTCGCCGCCGCGCATCGCGTGCCGGTGATCGGCTACGGCACCGGCACCTCGCTCGAAGGCCAGGTCAACGCGCCGCGCGGCGGGGTGTGCCTCGACTTCCGCGACATGAACAAGGTGCTCGCCGTGCACGCCGAGGATCTCGATTGCGTCATCGAGCCCGGCGTTACCCGCAAACAGCTCAACGAGCACCTGCGCGACCAGGGCGTGTTTTTTCCGATCGATCCGGGCGCCGACGCCTCGCTTGGCGGCATGGCGGCGACCCGCGCCTCGGGCACCAACGCGGTGCGCTACGGCACCATGAAGGACAATGTGCTGGCGCTCAAAGTCGTGCTCGCCAGCGGCGAGGTGATGACCACGGCGCGGCGCGCCAAGAAATCCTCGGCCGGCTACGATCTCACCCGCCTGATCGTTGGCTCCGAAGGCACGCTCGGCATCATCACCGAACTGACGCTCCGGCTCGCCGGAATTCCGGAGGCGATCGCGTCGGGCATTTGCCCATTCCCGTCGGTCGAGGCGGCCTGCAATGCCGCCATCCTCACCATCCAGTCCGGCATTCCGGTGGCGCGCATCGAGTTGCTCGACGCGCTGCAAGTGAAGGCGTGCAACCTTTATTCCAAGCTGTCGCTGCCGGAAGTGCCGATGCTGTTTCTGGAATTCCACGGCACCGACGCCGGCGTCGCCGAACAGTCGGAGCGCTTCGGCGAAATCGCCAAGGAGCTGGGCGGCGGTCCGTTCGACTGGGCGACGCGCGCCGAGGACCGCACCCGGCTGTGGCAGGCGCGGCACGACAGTTATTGGTCGATCCGCCAGTTGCGGCCGGGCACCGAGGCGCTGTCGTCGGATGTGTGCGTGCCGATCTCGCGGCTTGCCGAATGCGTCACCGAAACTCAGCGCGATGCCGAGCAGAGCGGCTTCATCGCGCCGATGGTCGGCCACGTCGGCGACGGCAATTTCCACATGCTGCTCCTGGTCGACAACAAGGATCGCGCCGAGGTCAAGCGCGCCGAGGATCTGCTCGCGCGGCTGGTCGAGCGCGCGCTCGCCATGGACGGCACCTGCACCGGCGAGCACGGCGTCGGTCAGGGCAAGATGAAATATCTTCCGGCCGAGCACGGCGCGCCGGCGCTCGCGGCGATGCGCGCGATCAAACAGGCGCTCGATCCGCTCGACATCCTCAATCCGGGCAAGATCCTCGCGCCTGGTTAGCGGCCACTTGCAGCGGATGCTCTAGCGAACCGGACCTATAAGGTCCGTCCGCCCTCAGTCCGAATTGCAATCCAACTCCAGGCCGTCACAGCCCGGCTGCCGCCTGAAATACAGCTCGCCAAATCGATTGAACGTTTCCTTGATGGCGAGGCCGCCGTTGGTGTGGCTCATGTTGTGATAGACGATCAGGTTATGCAGCGCTTCGGGCCGCCCGGTCGCCGACACCAAAATCGGCAACACCTTGCAGAGCGGCATGATCAGCGGCACGGCGGCGCCGGCGACGCAGGGATCGCCGGCATCCATTGTTTCGAACGTGATCGGACACGAACTGTTCGGCGCCGTCAGCGATGCCGGCAGCGCCGTGCCCACCGGGCCGGCGATGCAGGGCTCGGCGGTCGGCGCCAGGCTGCTCGGGCCGACAAAGATATTCCTCGTGCGAAGGTCGCCGGCGACCTGAACCGGCTCGTCGAGCAGGACGGGGTTGAGGAGACCAGGTGAGAGCGGCGCCTGGGTATCGACGTCGCCGTGAAAGATCACGATCGGCATCGTCTTGAACCGCTCGATGGCCACATCGCCGCGCGAGGCGAAATAGTGTTCGGAGCGCCAGTTGTATCCCATCACATGGGCGGCGTCGGGCAGGTAGACCGAGACGCCGGGCTGGTAGGCGCCTGCGGCGATGGCGGCCTGGATCGCGGCGTTCGGACCGGAGAGGTGGCTCAGCACATTGAGATAGTTCAGGCGCAGGTCGGTGAAGCCTTCGATCACGGAGAACGCCTTGACGGGCGCGCCCTGCTCGACGGCGCGATAGGTGATACAGCCGCCGTGCGAGTAGCCGTACATCAACAGCTCGCCATTCGGATTGATCGCGACCTTCTCGGCCGTGCTGCCAAGCGTGACGGCGTGGGCATGTTTGACGAGCAGATCGGTCAGCGCCATCACATCGGTCACTTCCCCCATGCAGAACTCGACATTGCCGTCGGACTTCCACGGCTGCGCCGGCGTTGGAAAGCTGGGATTCTGCGAGGTGATGACCACGCTCTCGCCGCGATACGCGGACGTGGCGAACACCCAGCCGCGCTTGGCCCAGTCGAGACACTGGCCCAGACTGTCGGGCACCGGAATCGGCAGGCCGTTGGGGCCGAGGACGGGTTGACCGTTGGCGCCGAGCAGGACGGGCTGCGCGGTCCAGCCTGACGCCGTCACGACGCCGTTGAGGTTGCCGCCATCGCCGCTGCCGGTGCCGCCGTGGTTGTAGATGACCACGGGGTAGGGTCCGCCGGTCGTCGGCGAGCAGATAAGCGCATAAACTTTCAGTCCGTTCTCGACCGTGTAGGAGCCGACGCTCCAGGCGACCGGAGAATAGAGCTTCGAGTGGGAGTCGGAGATCATTCCCTGGACCTGCACCCACTTCGTCTCGGGGCCGCTGCCGACGCCGTTGGTATCGAACAGCACGGTCGAGGTGCCGTCCGCAAAGCGGGCGGCTGCGGTTTGCGGATCGTCATGGGAGGCCTTCGCGGCGGCGCGGGCGGCGGCGCTGAAGGTGCGGAGCGTCTCGTTGCCCGCGGTGGCGATCAGTTCCAGATGCCCCTGGCTCGTCGCCACGTCGGCAACGATTGTCTGCGGCGCCCAGTAGTTCGACGCCATCACGCCGGCGTCGAAGGTCCATCGATAAGCGGTGTAGTGTTTGCCGGACGGCGTCGTGTGCGGCGTGCCGGAGGTCGCCGCGGTCGCCGTGCCCAGCATGACGACCTGGCCGGTGTTCTGATCGACGGCCTCGACGGTGATCGTTTGTCCGGCGGTTTCGACGTATCCCGACAGCTTTACGGCGTTTGCAGGATTGCCAACGGTTCGGCTCGACGGGCTGGTCACGGCTCCTGCCGCCAGCGCGGGCAGGCAGGATGCGGCGACGGATACGAGTGAGCTGACCAAGAGGGTGAAGAGGAGGCGGATGCTACGCATGCGAAATCCCTTCCCTGCTAAGCTGTGAATTCGATCGCGTTCCCCGATGTTGCCG
>DASZWK010000458.1:0-6941 GCA_035546235.1 Xanthobacteraceae bacterium
ACGCGCGCGCAGCAGAAGGCCGACAGCTTCAGCCCCGAACGCCTGCAAATCTGCTCGCAGCTTTGGTTCGACCCGATCCTGCAAACTTTCGCGCGCGCGCAGCCGGCGGTGACGCTGCGCTATCGGACGCGGCTCGAGACCTTCGAGCAGACCGACGGCGGCGTGACGGCCGAACTGCACGATCTCGAAACCGGACGACACGAAACCGTGCGCGCGCAATATCTGGTCGGCTGCGACGGTGCCAACAGCGCGGTCCGCGACGCCCTTGGCATTGCGCTGCAGGGGCCGGGAACCCTCGGCCACCCGGTCCACCTTTATTTTCGGGCACCCGATTTGTTGGCGCGCTGCGGCCGCGAGCCGGGCGTGTTCTTTCTCGCCATCGATCGGCACGGGCTGTGGGCGAATATTCGCGTGATCGATCCGGCGAATGGACTGTGGCGGCTGATGGTGCTCGACACCGACGGCAAGCAGACACCGGACAGCGTCGACCGCGATGCCTTGCTGCAACGCGCTGTCGGCCGGCCGATCGACGTGGAGTGGAAGGGCCTGAGCATCTGGACGCGCAAGAGTGTTGTCGCCGAGCGCTACGCCAAGGGCCGCGTCTTTCTCGCCGGCGACGCGGTGCACCAGCTGTCGCCGACCGGCGCGCTCGGCATGAATACCGGCATCGGCGATGCGGTCGATCTCGGTTGGAAGCTTGCGGCTGTGTTGCAGGGCTGGGGCGGCGCCAATCTGCTGGCGTCGTATGACAGCGAGCGACGGCCGATCGGCTTGCGCAACGTGCGCATGGCGACCGAGTTTCATCTGGCGCACGGCGCATTTGCGGGCGATATGGCGGCGATTGAGGATGCGTCCGAAGCCGGAGAAGCGCTCCGCCGCCGCGTCGGCGGCGGCCTTACCGAAACTGTCGGTCGCATGTTCAGAACTGCGGGGCTACAGCTTGGCTACCGTTACGAGGCGTCGCCGATCTGCATGGCCGATGATGCCTCGCCACCGCCTGATGACCCGGAACGCTTCATGCCGTCGGCGGACGCGGGCAGCCGCGCACCGCACGTCTGGTTGCGCGACGGCCGTTCGATCCTTGATCTGTTCGGCCGTGGCTTTGTGCTGCTGAATTTTGGTGGCGCGCGGACGGCTGAATTGGAGAAGGCCGCAGCGGCACGCGGCACGCCGCTGACAGTGGCCATGCTGGATGAGCCGGAGGCTGTTGCGCTTTACGCGCGGCGACTGGTGCTGGTGCGGCCCGACGGACACGTCGCTTGGCGCGGCGACACGCTGCCGGCGGATTCCGGCGCGATGCTCGATCGCGTTCGCGGCGCTATTTGAGACGCCCACGCACGGCGGCAATCACTTCCGGAATGGCGGCGTCATTCCCCGGCGCCATCATATGCGCGCCGGCGATGCCGGGTATTTTGGAAAGCTCGGCGATCAGATCGGCGCAGATGCGCACGCCCTCGCGTTCCGGCTCTGCCGCATCGTCCATGCGCTTGATGATCGCATTGGAAATGATGGTGCCGTACAGGTGGCTCTTCATCCAGGCCGCCGACTTGGCCGAGCGCAGCGGCGTGACGCCAATCAGGATCGCGAGCTTCTGCGTCAGTCCGGCCTGTTCGAGCGCGCCGGCATAGCGGCGCACGATTGCCGCATCCATGCAGAATTGCGTTTGCGCGAACTGCGCGCCGGATTTGACCTTGGCGGCGAGCGCGTTCGGCTGCCAGCCAGCCGGCGGATCAATCGGCATATCGGCGGCGCCGATGAAGAACGCAGCCTTGCCGCCGACCTTGCGTCCGGTGGGCAGCGTACCGTCGTCGCGCAGGCGGCGCGCGGTCTCGATCAGAGTGCTGGAGTTGACGTCGAAGACAGGCTTGGTGTCGGGCTGGTCGCCCGCCTTGGGGTCGTCGCCGGTGAGCAGCAGCAGATTGCGGATGCCGAGCGCCGCGGCGCCCATCAGGTCGCCCTGGAGCGCAAGGCGGTTTCGGTCGCGGCAGGTGAGTTGCAGGATCGGCTCGATCCCCATCCCGTGCAGGATTGTGGCGGCGGCCAGCGCGCTCATGCTGGCGCGGGCGCCTGCACCGTCGGTGACGTTGACTGCGTCGGCGATGCCCACAAGTTTTTCCGCCTTGCGACGCAGGTCGCCGGCGTCGCACGAAGCCGGCGGCGCGATCTCGGCGGTGATCGCGAAATGGCCGGCCCGCAGCCGCTCCTCGAACGTCCTCGGGCCGGGGGTGCTGTCGTTCATGGCGAATCTCGGCGGGCAGGATAGGGCCGGGCCGGCGGGCCGGCGCTCGTCTGGTTGGCGGGTCTGCAGCGCTTATATGGTTTACCGCAGGCCTGCAATGAACGCCTTTCCGGACCGGCTTTCTGGACAGGATAGCGCTGTGCCTCTAGAGAGTTGGCCAAGATGAGCGGCGTCAACGACATCAGGTCGCATTTTCTGAGTTTTTTCGCGCGCGAGGGCCACGAAATCGTGCCCTCGTCGCCGCTCGTGCCGCGCAATGACCCGACCCTGATGTTCACCAATGCGGGCATGGTGCAGTTCAAGAACGTCTTCACCGGCCTGGAAAAGCGCCCCTATGTGCGCGCCACCACGGCGCAGAAATGCGTGCGTGCCGGCGGCAAGCACAACGACCTCGACAACGTCGGCTACACCGCGCGCCACCACACCTTTTTCGAGATGCTCGGCAATTTCTCGTTCGGGGACTATTTCAAGGAGCGCGCCATCGAGCTTGCCTGGAATCTGGTGACCAAAGAGTTCGGCGTGCCGGCGGAGAGGCTGACCGCCACCGTCTATATCGACGACGACGAAGCCTTCGGCCTGTGGAAGAAGATATCCGGGTTGCCGGAACGGCGGATTTTGCGCATTGCCGGCTCGGACAATTTCTGGGCGATGGGCGATACCGGCCCGTGCGGTCCGTGTTCGGAGATTTTCTACGATCATGGCGAGCAGGTCTGGGGCGGCCCGCCCGGCACGCCGGAAGCCGAGGGCGACCGCTTTACCGAAATCTGGAATCTTGTGTTCATGCAGTACGAGCAGCTTGCCGGCGGCAAGCGTCTCGACCTGCCGCGCCCGTCGATCGATACCGGCATGGGGCTCGAGCGTATGGCGGCGGTGCTGCAAGGCACCTACGACAACTACAAGATCGATTTGTTTGCCGCGTTGATCGAAGCCGTCGCCGATCTCACCGGCGTCAATCCTGAAGGCGAGCGCAAGGCCTCGCATCGCGTCATCGCCGACCATCTGCGGGCGTCGGCGTTCCTGATCGCGGACGGCGTACTGCCATCGAATGAAGGTCGCGGCTACGTGCTCCGCCGCATCATGCGCCGCGGCATGCGCCACGCCGAGCTGCTCGGCGCCAAAGAGCCGTTGATGTGGAAACTCGTGCCGCTTCTGGTGCGCGAGATGGGGCAGGCCTATCCGGAGCTGCACCGCGCCGAGTCCTTGATTACCGAGACGCTGAAACTCGAAGAGACGCGCTTCCGTCGCACGCTCGAACGCGGCTTGACGATCCTCGACGAGGCCTCGAAGTCGCTCAAGAAAGGCGACATGTTCGATGGCGTTACCGCGTTTACGCTTTACGATACCTACGGCTTTCCGCTCGACCTCACGCAGGACGCGTTACGACCGCGTGGCATCGGTGTCGACTTGGCCTCCTTCACCGACGCCATGGAGCAGCAGCGCCAAAAGGCGCGCGCGTCGTGGGCTGGCTCGGGCGAGGCGGCCGACGCGGCGGTGTGGTTTACGCTGCGTGAAAAACTCGGCGGCACCGAATTTCTGGGCTACGAGACCGAGCGCGCCGAAGGCGTGGTGACGGCATTGGTGCGCGACGGCAAGGAAGTCGCGTCACTCCAAAAAGGTGAGACGGGCACCGTGGTGCTGAACCAGACGCCGTTTTACGGCGAATCCGGCGGCCAGGTCGGCGACACCGGTGTGATGACCGGTGACGGCGTACGCTTTCGCGTCACCGACACGCACAAGCAGGCGGGCGATGTGTTCGCTCATACCGGTACGGTGGAAGAAGGCACGTTGAAGCCCGGCGCGGCGCTGGCGCTTGAAGTCGATCGCACTCGCCGCGGTTCGATCCGCAAGAACCATTCGGCCACGCATCTGCTGCACGAGGCGTTGCGTCAGGTGCTGGGCGATCACGTCGCGCAAAAAGGCTCGCTGGTCGCGCCTGACCGGCTGCGCTTTGATTTCTCACACCCGAAGCCAATCTCGAACGAAGAACTTGCGCGCGTCGAAGATATCGCCAACGACATCGTGCTGCAGAACTCGCCCGTGACCACCCGGGTCATGGCGCTCGACGACGCGCGGCAGTCCGGTGCCCGCGCGCTGTTCGGCGAGAAATACGGCGACGAAGTCCGGGTCGTCACCATGGGGGAGGGTGGCGGCAATACCATGGGCTGGTCGGTCGAATTGTGCGGCGGCACGCATGTCAATCGCACCGGTGACATCGGCATCATTTCCGTCGTCGGCGAATCCGGTGTGGCGTCCGGCGTGCGGCGCATCGAAGCGCTGACGGCAAAAGCCGCGCGTGACAATGCCAACAGTTTTACGCGGCTTGCGAAAGCCACAGCGTCCGAATTGCGAGTGCCGGTTGACGAGATACCGAGCCGCGTGACCGCTCTACTCGATGAGCGCAAGCGGCTGGAACGCGAATTGTCGGAGGCGAAGAAGAAGCTCGCCATGGGGGGCGGCGCGGCCGCCGCGGGTGACGGCGCCGACGGCGTGCGCACGGTCGGTGACGTCAAGCTGATGGCGCGCGCGGTTGACGGCATCGAATTGAAAGACCTGCGCAGCCTCGCCGACGAGGGTAAGAAGCAGGTCGGCTCGGGCGTTGTCGCCATTGTCGGCGTCACCGGTGACGGTAAGGCTGGGATCGTGGTCGGCGTCACCAGCGATCTGGTGGCTCGTTTCAACGCCGTCGATCTCGTCCGCAAGGGCGCCGAAGCGCTCGGCGGCAAGGGTGGCGGTGGCCGCCCCGACATGGCACAGGCCGGCGGCCCGGACGGCTCGAAGGCTGACGCCGCGCTCAAGGCGATCGAAGCAGCGCTCGGCGCCTGAGTTGCGTTGAGTTGTCATGCTCCGCGAAAGCGGAGCATCGAGTATTCGCCGTCTTTCGGATTAGCCCTAACGCTGGGGCTACTGGATCATCCGCCTTCGCGGATGATGACATTGGTGAACGCCTCAAATCTCGACGATCATGCCGTCCTCGGCCGTCTCGAACGGCAGTTCGCCGCGGCGCGCCAGCATGTCGGTGCTCATGTGGGTGAGGATAAGCCGCTTCGGCCGTATCTGGCCGAGCCGGCGTTCGAGCGCCGACAAGACCATGTGCGTCTTGACCGGTTTGTCGCGCATGTAGGCCTCGCAGATGAACAGATCGGCCTGATGTCCAATCTCGATCAGAGCATCGGTCCATTCGGTGTCGCCGGAAAAGCCGATGATCTTGCCTTCCGCTTCGAAGCGGAAGCCGAGACAAGGTCCGGCGCGGTCGTCGTGGACGACGTGATAGGGCGTTACCTTGATGGCGCCGACCTGGCCGCGGCGGCCGATCTCCAGTTCGCGCAGCGTCAGGGGAAAGCGCAGCTGCAATTCGTTTGCGCCCGGGAAGGCGAGTTCGACCAGCTGGGGAAAGCGCGTCTTTAGTCCCGGCGGTCCGGCGATGGTGAGCGGCCGCTCGCGCTTGCGCACATAATTGGCTTCGAGCACAAAGAATGGCAGGCCACCGAAATGGTCGGCGTGAAAGTGCGAAATGAAGATGATGTCGATGTCGTTGCGGTCGATCGCGAGCCTGTTGAGCGCCACGAGTGACGAGGCGCCGCAATCAATGAGGGCGTTGATCCCGCTTCCCACCAGATGAAAGCAGGTGTTGAACCGTCCGCCCGATCCAAAGGCATCGCCGCAACCGACGAACTGCAGGTGCATGGATTCCCCTCGGCGAGCCGCGACCAACCGCGACGCATCTTCTAGGTGAAGGTGAAGAAAGGACAAGGGCTCGGTGTCGCGCCGTGGCCCAGTGGAACCTGACAGGGCCGATTTCGCTTCACGAGGCGGTTTGGGAAAGGGAGGTAAGTAGCTGGTCTGTCACTATTATTTTACCTTTGCCGGGTTCACTGCCGAGGGGATAGGTTTAATTGCTGCGTGCGGACATGGCGTTGGGCGGCCTGGTGCGCCATGATCGCACCACAAAATGGAGCATGTTTCGCTCAGACTAGACGGGCCTAGGCGGGGCGAGAGGGGACAGTCGGGTGTTGCATCGTTCGAAGCAGTCGGCCGCGTTCGCAGCGCTCTTGCTTGCCGTTGCGCTGTCGGGCTGCGCCAATCCCGATGTCTTTGATTCGAACGAGCGCTGGTTTTCGCGTTCGTTCGATATTTCCGGCCGCAACGGCGGTTATGCGTTCTCCGAACTCAAGGAAACCAACGAGCAGAACCGGCCGGTTGACGCCAGCGAGTTGGTGAGTCCGGCCGGCGCCTGCCCGGCGCCGGTGGTGCCGGCAGCGCCAGCCGCTACTGGACCGGGCGTGATGCCGAACGGCGCTCCTCCCGCAGCCGCCGCGCCGTCGTTACTTGGCGCGCCGGTTGCGCTCGGCATGTCGGAGTGTCAGGTGGTCGATCGCGCCGGTGCGCCTTCATCGGTGCAGATCGGTACCAACCCAAATGGCGACCGCACCGCATTGCTCACGTACGATGCCGGCCCGCGGCCCGGCATCTATCATTTCGAACGCGGCCATCTGATGGTGATGGACCGCGTCGCGGTGGCTGCGCCCGAGCCGAAGGTGCTGAAGAAAAAGCCGAAGGCGGTGAAAAGGAAACCGGCGGTCAGCGCCGCTGCGCCGGAACGTATCTCGACGCAGTAACCGCCCGTCGCCGCGCGCGTAGCGGCGTGGCGCGCTCCAACTTTCGATGAGCATCTCAAGCGGATTCAAAGTCGGGACGGCGTTTG
>DASZWK010000459.1:0-1962 GCA_035546235.1 Xanthobacteraceae bacterium
TCTGCTCCGGTGTCTTGCCGAAGCCGATGCCCGGATCGAGCACGATGCGATGCCGGTGAATGCCTGCGCTCCACGCGATTTCAAGCGATCGGGAGAAAAACTCGGTCACGTCCCTGATGATATCGATCGCCGGGTCGGCGGCATCGCGATTGTGCATGATGACGACCGGCGCGCCATGTTCGGCGACGACGCGGGCCATGTCGGGATCGCGTTGCAGGCCCCACACGTCGTTGACGATGGCCGCGCCGGCCTCGAGCGCCCAGACCGCCACGTCGGCTTTGATCGTGGCGATTGACACCGGCACGCCGAGCGCCACGACCGGCCGCAGCACCGGATCGAGCCGCTGCCGCTCCTCGGCGAGCGACACCGGCATCGCACCGCCATAGGGGCGCGTCGATTCTGCGCCGATATCGAGAATGTCGGCGCCTTCGCCGGCGAGACTTTCAGCCTGTGCAATCGCGGCTTTCGGATCGAGGAACCGGCCGCCGTCGGAAAACGAGTCCGGTGTGACGTTGACGACGCCCATAACGAGCGGTCTCGCCTTGCCCAGCAGGCGCGTCAGTACCTCGTCGCCATGCGGCGCCGAGATGGGGCGGCTTGTCAGATCCGTCGCCGTGCTTTCGGCCATGGCCTGCGCACCAGTGGTGGTTCAGAATTCCGCACTCGTGGTGGTGCTGCGCAGCATTTGGGCGCTGGCGGCGCCGAGTCAAGCGGTAGCGCCGCAGTGCGGGCGGAGGCGGCTCAGCCCTTCAATAGCGAATGATCGGCTGCAGTTTTTTGGCGTTTTCGATCCAACGCTCGACTGTCCTGGCCTTCGGCAGCAAGCGGACCTTTCCGCTGTTATTTGCTTCGCCCATCCGTTTGACCAGGTTTTCGGGATTGCGGACTTTCAGGTCGTTGACGGTTTTCACACCGGCGGCGCGCAACAGCTCGGCATATTCGAAACCGACGCCCTTGACTCGCATCCGGTCGGCGGCGGTGGCCCAATCGAGCACCGCCTTGCTGTCTGTTCCGATCTTCGCGGCTATGCGCAGCCGCAGCTTCGGCGTCTTGGCGGCGCGGAGTAGACCGATGGTCGTACGGATACCTTCCTTTTTCAGGATCTCCGCAGCATCCGGCCCGATGCCTCGAATCTCGGTGATGGGATAGGCCATCAAAACTTGCCCCTCAGGCGCAAGACCGTGCGGTCCACGACGCCGGCGTCAAACGCCTCGCGCCGCGGCCCCTTCGCAGAGCCCGGCTAAGAATTCCGACTGATTTTGCCGATTCCGCCCCGGTCCGCCGATCGAGGAATCCAGCAAGGATGACGCCGCAGCCATCCGGTCCTCGCCGGCATAGGCCACGCGCCTTCCGCATTTCGGTGTCATCGTTCCCCTGCCTCTCCCGCACTGCCGGCGGGTTTTCGCCTCGATCCGTATTCGAATGTCTGCGACAGGACTCTGTCAAGCGAGAGGTGCCAGAGAGTCGCAGCTTCGCGTCGAAACGCGGCCAAGCGTTGCAAACTTGCAACGCCGATGGAGCGCGCAGCGGCCTCAGATGTGATAATTTGCGTCCAATCTCAGTTTGAAACGGTGATCCGATGACCAAATCCGACGTTTTGCCTGCAGTCCTTGACCGCGTCGACCGTGATCTCGACGCCAGCCTTGATCGGCTGTTTGCGCTGTTGCGCATTCAATCGGTGTCGACCGACCCGGCGTATGCATCGCACTGCCGTGACGCCGCCGAGCATGTGGCGGCCGATCTGCGCAGCATCGGTTTCGAGACGAGCGTGCGGCCGACCGAGGGCCATCCGGTCGTGATTGGCAAAACCATCGGGAACGGCAAGACCAACGGCTCGCCGCGCGTGCTGTTCTATGGACATTATGATGTGCAGCCGGTCGATCCGCTCGATCTGTGGCAGACGCCGCCGTTTGAGCCGCGCATCGAAACGCTCGATGGCGGGCGAAAAATCATCGTCGCGCG
>DASZWK010000460.1:0-11336 GCA_035546235.1 Xanthobacteraceae bacterium
GCGGCCGATTTCCTCAAGCAGGCGTATCTTGCCCGGGCCGATCGATCGTCTCGAGCCAAAGTCCACTCGCAAGGTCAGTCTGGTGTTGCTCACCGCGGCCTCTGTTTGCAGGAAGAGGAGCCGCTACGATACAACGGCCGGCGGCGCCGCCAAAGCGCACGCCGGTTCGCTGCTGCGCGCTATTTCAATCGACACCGACCATCACGTCGCTGGCCTTGATCACCGCGTAGGCGATTTGTCCGGCCGATATTGCTTGTGCACTTCGGCGGCAGCCGTGCAATAGGCGAGGAAAATGTCGGCGCGGCCCTCGCATGTGTGATCTCTCGTTGGCATTTGCGTCTAATTCAACGGCCAAATTCGCACCGACGCGGGATCGATATCGAAGCGGCAAAAACCACGGGGACGATCGGCGTGGCCGTCGAGTGCTCGGATCAGCACATTGCCGAACCGGATCAAAAGCTGGCGTCCTACGCCAACGGCCAACACATCCTCGATGTCGCCCTGATAGCGTCCCTGTTCGCTCAACCGCACGAGGGCCGACGGAACGCTCCAACCAACGCGCGACCCCGGTTGCGGCGAAGGCCCGGACACATTGAGAAGGGGGCCACCGTCGACCTTTATGGTGCCGGCTTCGACCATGGTGCCATCGGCGACGAACTCAGCGCCGAGTAATCGCGCTGTCAGCGCGTTGGCCGGGCGTAGGAAGACATCTTCGGTCAGACCCGATTGCAGCACGCGCCCGCCTTCGAGCACCAGCAATTCGTCGGCGAGCAGCGCGGCTTCCACCGGGTCATGCGTGACCAGAATGGTCGTCGCGTCAAAGTCGCTTTGCAGCGTCAGCATCTCCTGGCGCAACGCCGACCGAAGCGGCGCATCAAGCGCTGAAAATGGCTCATCAAGCAGCAACAGGCGCGCCGGGCGGACCAGCGCTCGTGCCAGCGCGACGCGTTGCTGCTGGCCGAGCGACAGCGCGTGCGGCTGCCGCCGTTCAAGGCCGCGAAGCCCGAGCCGCTCGACCCAGGCCTTGGCCACGGCCGGATCGGCGCCGAGTGGAAACTTGAGCTGTTCGGCGACTGTCAGATGCGGAAACAGACCGTAGTTTTGCGGCACATAGGCGATACCGCGCGCCGCGGGGTCGAGCAAGGAGATATCCTTGCCATCGAACGTGATGCGGCCGCGGTCACAGGCCTCGATGCCGGCAATCATCTTGAGCGTCAGCGATTTGCCCGAGCCGGACGGTCCGAGGATGGCGAGCCGGCGGCGGTGCGCCGACCACTGCACATCGAGACGAAAACTGCCGAGCCGCCTCTCGATTGCGAGCGCGAGATCGGCTGCGCCTGTTGTGATTGCGGGAGCTCTCGGCTGAGCAGGCGCTCCATTATTGGGCAGGTCCTCAACCGCGGGGGCGCGCCGCGACGGTGCCGTGGCCAATCCGCTCAGCAACATGATGACAAGCGCCAGCGCTATCGCGGGCAGCAGCACCGGCAGCATCGCCGGCAATCCCTGCGAACCGAACGCCACATAGGTGTAAACCGGCAGCGAGTAAGGATGATAGGCGACCATCACGGTCGCGCCGAATTCGCCGAAGGCGCGCAGCCACGCCAGCAGCAGTCCCGACACGATCGCGGGCCACGCAATCGGCACACTGACCCGGAAGAACACGTAAAGCGGTCCGCGTCCGAGCGTGGCCGCGACATCCTCCAGCACCGGATCGATCGAACTGAAGGCGGAGCGCGCCGCGATGATCAGAAATGGCGCCGCCACAAACACCTCGGCGACCACGATGCCCGCGAAGGAATCGGTCAGCGCGCCGGAAGTCAGCCGGCCGATCGGTGCGCTGTAACCGACCAGGAACAACAGCAAGACGCCGCTTGCAAGCGGCGGCAAAGCCAGCGGCAACTGCACGAGAAAGCCGATCGTCGCCATCATCCGGCCGGGCAGCCGCGCCAGCACGTAGCCAAGCGGCACGCCGGTGAGTGCAATGATCAGCGTCGCCACCGTCGCGCTGGCGATCGAGACGACGCAGGCTCGCAGCAGCGCGTCCGCGTCGACTGAACTCCAGTCGGCCAGACCCGCTTGCTGCGCACCGGCGACCAGCGGAGCGACCAAATAGATCGCAAGCAGCCCCGCGAGCCACGGCAGCGGCGTTGCAATTCGGCGTGTCAGTCTGCTGGAATTCACCGAGGTCAAGGATTACTTGACCTTATCGACGATGGCCTTGATGTCTTGCGGCACGGCCCCTGCGTCTCCCGAGACGACCATATTTTGCAGTGTTAGGCCGTGCTCCTTTAGCAGGTCTCGGCCACCCGGCCCAAGCAGAAAGGCGACGAACTTGTCGGCGCCGTCGGCGTTGGGCGCATCGCGCAGCAGGGTGACGGTATAGACAGCTTTCGGTGCGATCTCAGGCGGCAGGTCGAGCGCCGGTATTTTGGCATCCGAAGTTTCAGTCGAGTAGAAGAAACCGACATCGAGCTGGCCCGACTGCAGCCGCCCGACCAGCGTTTCCTCGGGCAAAACCTGCGCCGGATTATCCGCCGCGCCGAGCACCTTCTCCGCGAGGCCGGGGCTCTTGTAGAAGGTTTCCGCCTGTTTCATCAGCGCCACCGTGAGCGCACCCTTGGGATCGAGCTTGGCATCTGTGCGGCCGATCCTGATTCCAGGCTCCGACAGCACCTGATACCAGGGCTTGCTCTTGAAGTCGGCGGCGTATTTGCTCGATGCGTTGTAGCCGATCACCAATGGGGATTGCGCAAAGGCGATATACCATTTGACCCAGTCGCCATTGGCGGCGCCCATCAAGCTCGCATTCACCTTGGGGTTGGCGCTGATGAACACGTCGCCCTTGCGCAGCTGGCCCTTGATCTGGTTGGCAAGCCCGACCGAGCCACCGGCGTAGCCCTGAAAATGGTCGCTGGTCGCCTTGTCGAAGGCGGGTCCGACGCCATGCTCCATCAAATTCACCAGCGAGCCGGCGTAAACGACATTGACTGTGCCGGCGGCGAAAGCCGCTTGCGTCGGGAGAACGAGCATGGCGGCCGCGAACAATAAGGCGCTGCCGCGCGTTGAATGCGTCGATCGTACGAGCCGATGGCCAGAAAGCATCCGTCTCTCCTGTAATGAATTGCGCTATATCCTACAGGATATTACGATGGCCGAAAAGTGCGCTATCTCAGCACATGCGAGGCCGTTATAGCCAGTAGAATATGGCGAAATCGCCCACAATGGGCGAGGGTCAGGGCGTTGGCGGCCGCCAGCCCTGCTTGGCGAGCTGGATCTTCGAGTAAATGTGTTTGCGGAGCTCGCCGAAGCGAGCGATCGACCGCGTTTCAAGCTGCGTGCGCTCGTCAGGTAGATCGATGGCCACGTCCTCCATGATCACTGTCGGCGCGTGTGACATCACCAGTACGCGCTGACCGAGATAAACGGACTCGTCGATATCGTGGGTGACGAACAGCACCGTGACCCGCAGGCGCCGCCACAGCACGCGGATGAGATCTTCCAGATCGGCGCGTGTCTGCGCGTCGACGGCCGCGAACGGCTCGTCCATGAGCAGGACGTGCGGTTCATAGGCCACCGCACGAGCGATAGCGACCCGCTGCTGCATGCCGCCGGAGAGCTGCCAGGGGTAGGCGCCCTCGACGCCTTTGAGATCGACGGCCGCGAGCGCACCGCGTACCAGTTCTTCGCGGCGGCTCGCATCCAGCTTTTTGTGCTTGATCGGCAGCGCCACGTTGTCGTGCACGGTCATCCAGGGAAACAGGCTGCGGCCGTATTCCTGGAAGACAACGGCCATCGCCGGCGGCGGCTCGGCTACGGGCTGGCCTTCCAAAACGATCTCGCCGGAGGAGGGCGCCAGCAATCCGGCGATGCATTTCAACAGCGTGGTCTTTCCCGCCCCCGACGGCCCGACGATGCACACCAGCTCACCCTGGCTGACGCTGAAGCTCACGTCACGGATGGCTTCGACCGTGCGGCTTGAATCTGCGTAAACCTTGTGCAGCCGCTTGACGTCGAGCATGGGGGATGCAGCTCCGACCATAAAACCCTCTGCAAATCAGCCGGCGCGCTGCGACTGCCGCAAGCCGTGATACCAGCCCAATATCCAGGTCTCGAACGCCCGAAAGATCATCGACAGGACGATACCGATGATGCCGAGAAGAATAATGGCGCTCCACATTTCGGGGATGGCGAAGCTGCGCTGGTACTGCACCAGCACGAAACCGATGCCGTCACGGGCGGCATACATCTCGCTGATGACCATCAGGATGATGCCGATGGAAAGCGACTGCCGCAGTCCGGTGAAGATTTGCGGGCTCGCCCCGGGCAGGATGAAGTGCCAGAACCGCGCAATGGGTCCAATCCGATAGCTGTGCACGACTTCGGCCAGCACCTCGTCCAGAGCGCGCACGCCGGCGACAGTGTTGAGCAAAACCGGCCAGACGCAGCCGAACACGATCACCAGAGCCTTCATCTCGTTACCGAGACCGGCGAACAGAATCAGCACCGGCACCAGCACCGGTGGCGGAATTGCGCGCAGGAACTCGAGCACCGGTTCGAGCACGTTTCGCAGATTGCGCGACGCGCCGACCGGGATACCGATCGCGATGCCCAAGAACGCCGCCGCGACGTAGCCGATGAGGAGCCGAGCGACACTGGGCACGATGTTCTGCATTGACTGCGGCGAAAACCACAGTTTGCCGAACGTCTCCACAATGGTGCGCAGCGGCGGAAAATAGAAGTTCTGACTGCCTGCGCTCGCGAACCACCACGTCACGATCAGCGCCGTGGGAAGTGCAGCCACGACCGTGATGCGGCGGGACAGCGACGGCACGGTGTTCTTCATGCGCGCGCTCCGGCGCTGTCCAGACGCATCGACGGATGCCAGGCCAGCACCCGGCGCTCCAACGCACGGGCGCCGACATTGACGAGCACACCGATAATCCCGGCGACAATCACATAGGCGTACATTGCCGCCACCGCGCCGCCGGACTCGGTGTCGGCGATCTGCTTGCCGAGACCCTGCGTGTCGATGGCAACTTCGCTGGTGATGGCGAGAATGAGCGCCACCGCCGCTGCAAGCCGGATGCCCGTCAGCAGATAGGGCAGGGTGGTCGGCCAAACCACGTAGCGAATCTGCGCCCAGGAACCGAGACCGTAGGATCGCGCGGTCTCGCGCGCCACCGGGTCGACATCCTGGACGCCGTAAAGCACCTGAATCAGCACTGGCCAAAACGACGCGTAGACCACGAGAACCAGCGTCGATTGGATTTGCGAACCGAACAGCAGCACCGCAAGCGGGATCAGCGCGACCGACGGAATGGGACGAAGAAATTCGATCGTCGAATGGGTCAGCGTCCGAAGCGCATTCGAACTGCCGATGGCGATGCCGATCACCACGCCGGCGATCACCGATATGACAAGCCCGATCGCCCAAGCTTCCAGCGTGTCGTCGAGCGCCGACCAGAACTCAGCGCTCATCATCTCCTTGAAGAGCGCCACCACGATGGTGCTGAACGGCGGCAGGTAGAGCGGCGAGATCAATCCGGACCGTGGCAGGATTTCAAGGAGCGCCGCAAAACCTGCTAGGCCCGCGAGGCCTTGCAGCCAAACGATCGTGCGGGCGTTGATCCCGGCCCGCACGTTGGTCGTTGGCGTGCTCATCCCGCTGTTCAGGGCAACAGGGCGGCGAGATCCGCCTTCTTGTTGATCAGCCCGTTCTGGAGCGCGTCATCGGCCATCGCCTGAGCCGAGGCTTGGTTAAACGCGGCAGGCCATATCGGCAGAATGATCTTGGCGGCGATTTCGGCCGAGATGCGCGTATAGGTCGGAATGATCTGGCGCACTTCGTCGGCGTGAGAGTCGGCGTAGGCGAGCGACTCGGTCATCGCCGCCTTGAAGCGTTTGACGATGTCGGGGTTCGCATTGATGTATTGCGCCGAGGCGAAGTAGACCGCGATCATCGCTTTCGGCGCAATAGCGACAAACGGCCAATCTACCACCCTGTCGCCGCGCGACTGCGCGATGGTGACGAATGGCTCCACCATCCATCCAGCCTCAATGCGGTGACCGGCAAGCGCTGCCGGCATGTCGGGAAACGGCACCTCGATGTATTTCACGCTTTTAGGATCGCCGCCCGCTGCCTTCACCCCGGCGCGCACCGCAACCTCGCCGATATTGTTCAGGTTATTGACCGCGACGGTCTTGCCACTGAGGTCCTTGGCGGTTTTGATTGGGCTGTCGCCCGGTACGAGGGTTGCGCAAAAGTCGTGGCCGCTGACCCCCGTCGAGGAGACGCCCGGCGCGACGCCGACGAATTTGAGGCCCTTGTTCTGTGCAATCAGCAGAGAGGGTACGTTGCTGAAGCCGAACTGCAGCTGCCCGGACAACACGCCTGGAATGATCGCAGCGCCGCCGCCCTGCGTCGACAGCGTGATGTCGAGATTTTGCTTGGCGAAAAAGCCCTTCGCCTTGCCCAGATAGATCGGGGCGCAATCAGCGATCGGGATGACCGCAATGGACAGCTTGTCGGCCGCCCAGGCGCGCGAAACCATTGGAGCGGCGAGCGTGACTGCGCCGGTCGCGGCCAGCGTGGACAGGTGCGTTCTTCGGGTGATCGGCATCGTTCCTCCCCATCGGGATTTGTTGTGGGCTCGGGCCCAAATAGGTTGGGGACCGGAACGGAGTCAAGCGCTTGGGCGGCGTCTGACGGATCAGTGTCCGAAGGCTGCGAGCGATAGCGCCTCGCCGCCAAGCGCACAGAAAACGACCACGAGCCAGGGCGGCGCCTTCCACATGAACAGCAGCAGGAACGCCGCGACGGCAATCGCGAAAACACGGCGAGTACTTCGCCTGGGCCGCCGCCCGTTGCGTCCGCGCGTTGCGCGGTGACCGATTGCTCGTTCATGGCTACAATCGTTGACAAGCTCTCGCCTGCGGGCAAGATTTTGAATACGCGCGGCAACGCCCCGTGCAATGACGAAAAAGCAACAGCGCACGTCGCGCAAGGGAGGTTCCCATGGCCATCACCGCTCCGCAGGGCGTGGTTCGCGACGCCGCAGCGGTTGGCGCCGCAACGCGAGTGCGCTGGACCTATATCGCGCCGTCGCTCTTGGTCCTGTGGATCGTGTCGATGTTCGACAAGAGCAACATCGCGATTGTCATCGCCAATCCGGGCTTTCTCAGCGACATGCAGCTCACCGGGCAGACCAAGCTGCTGGGTTGGCTGGTCGGCGGCCTGTTCATCGCCTACGGGATTGCCGCGCCCGTCTGGGGCTGGACGGTGACGCGTTACGGCCCGCGTCTGACGGCGATTGCCGGCCTCCTTATCTGGGCGCTGACCTGCTTCTGGGCCGGAGCATCGCACAGCTACGGCAATCTGCTGGCGTCGCGCATCGCCTTGGGCGTCGGCGAAGCGATCTGCTATCCGATGACGCTCGCGCTCGTCGCCAACTGGTTTGCGCTGCGCGAGCGCGGCAAGGCAACAGCCTATTGGTGGATCGGCACCATGATCGGGCCGATGCTGACGGGGCTGATCGTCACCGGACTTATTGTCTACGTCGGCTGGCGCGGGCAATTCTATGCGATGGGCGTTCTCGCGCTCATCCTGCCGCTGCCGATGGTGTGGTTCCTGGTGCGCGACAAGCCGGAGCAGCATCCTGCGGTCAATCCGGCCGAGGTTGACGCTATCCGTGCCGGCGCGATCGAAAACAACGACGATGCGCCCGGCCGTGTGTTGAAAACCGTCGACAGCGTCTGGAGCAATCACCGTTTCTGGCTGATGACGATTGCGATTTCAGCCAATGCGATCTTCTTCTGGGGCTGGTCGGGGTGGCTGCCGACCTACCTGCGCAGCGCGCGTCATTTTACCTTCAGTACGTCGGGCTATCTCACATTCGTCATTTACGGCTTTGCCGTCGTGACGATCCTGATCCTCGGCTACGTGTCGGATCGCGTGTTCCGCCGCGCTCCGTTTGCGGGACTTGGCTGGGCACTGGCTGCGGTTTTCCTGATCGCGGCCGCGTTGGCGCCGAGCGCAACGTGGAGCGTCGTGCTGATGATCTGCGCGCTGTGCGCGCAGCAGGTGGGCATCTCCGGCGCCGAGATGCTGATGCACAGCGTCGTCGGCACCGCCGATATGGCCAAATCCCAGGGCGTGCGCGCCTTCGTGACACAGATGTTCGGCGCCTTCTCGCCGATCATGATCGGCTATCTGCTGGCGTTTTCGCACGGTGCCTTTATCGTGCCGTTCGCGGTTCTGGCGTTCGCCGTGGTCGTTGCCGCCGGCTGCATGATCGCGCTCGCCAGAGAAGGGCTTTAACCGCAAGGCTTTTGACACCGAGAGGACCTTGACATGGCGTTGCCCACACTGCGCGCAGGCGGCATCGAAGTCGCGGGCCTGAGCGACGGCATTCTCAAGACCTCGCTCGATCTCGTCATCGGCATGGATCGGCCGCAGGCCGAGAGTCTGGTCGGCAAAACGGACAACGGATCGTTCTATATTCCGGTCAACAATTTTCTTGTCCGCCGCGACGGCAAGATCATCCTGATCGACGCCGGCGCCGGCAACACCATGCAGCCGACACTCGGCAAGCTGCCGGACAACCTGCGCGCGGCGGGAATTGCGCCGAGCGCCGTCACCCATATCGTGATCACGCATCTGCATCCCGATCATGCCAACGGCCTGGTCGACGATGCCGGCAATCCGCACTATCCGAATGCCGAAATCGTCGTCCATGAAACCGAGGCCGAGTTCTGGATGCGGCCCGACGTTGCCAACGATGAGGCCCGGGTGAAGGGCAACCGGGCCCGCACGCGGATCAATCTGAAGCCGTATCTCGATCGCATGCGGCGCGTACGCGACGGCGAGGAGTTTGCAGGCTTCACGCCGATGCTGGCTCCGGGACACACGCCGGGCCATACCTGCTGGATTCTCTCGCCGGGCGGCTCAAGCAACGGCTTCATGGCGCTGGGCGACGTGGTGCATTTGTCGGCGATCCAGATTTCGCACCCGGACACGGCGCTGACCTACGATCTCGACAAAAATCTCGCGATCAAGTCCCGCAAGCGCATTCTCGACATGGCGGCGAGCGAGCGCTTTGCGATCGCCGGTGCGCATGTCAACGCGCCGGGCTTTGGCTATGTCGTCCGCAAGGGCACCAGCTTCGCATTCGAGCCTGCCGGCTGATCGCGCAGCCGGCCATTCTCTGCGACTTCTCCTTTTTATATGAATATCCTCCGCCGCGAGCCGGATTTGGCAGAATATTTTGCTATTTGCGGCGGAAAATCCACTCTTATATAGAAGTTCATTCTTTTGGCGTTCGTGCCCGGCTAGCTCCCTTGCCGGATGCTGCGCCACCGCAGATGAGGCCGCGATGACATCCCCGCTCGACCAAAAAATCAGAATTTCCGGGCCGGTCGTGGTGACCGCGAACCGGGTCGGCGACGGCGCCGTGGTGTATCGCAGCGCCGGTGCGCGGTGGAGCACCGATCTCGCCGACGCGGCGGTGACAAGCGACGCCGCCGCCGCTCGCGATCTCCTCAAAGGCGCGATCGAAGACGACCTCAGCGCGGTCGGCGCCTACATCGCGCCGGTGAAGCGCAGCGAGGCCGGCCGCTTGCAGCCGGGCAACCTGCGCGAACTCATTCGCTGGCGCGGGCCGACTATCGCGTTGCCGGTCACTCCGGTCGAGCAAAGCTTCGTTCTGCAAGGCTGAATGGCCGTTCGCCTATGTACGTCTACGACGCATTCGATCGCACGCTGGTCGCCGAGCGGGTCGCGGAATTCCGCGATCAGGTCGCGCGGCGCCTTTCGGGCGAATTGACCGAGGAGGAATTCAAGCCGCTGCGGCTGATGAACGGCGTCTATCTGCAGCTCCATGCCTACATGTTGCGGATTGCGATCCCCTATGGGACGCTGTCGTCGCAGCAGCTCCGCATGCTGGCGCACATCGCGCGGCGCTATGACCGCGGCTACGGCCATTTCACCACCCGCACCAACATTCAGTATCACTGGATCAAGCTTGAGGAGTTGCCCGCGGCAATGGCCGACCTCGCCAGCGTCGGCATGCACGGCATGCAGACCAGCGGCAACAACGTGCGCAACATCACCACCGATCAATGGGCCGGCGTCGCGCCCGACGAGATCGAAGACCCGCGCGTCTGGGCCGAGGTGATCCGGCAGCACGTCACGCTGCACCCGGAGTTTTCCTTCATGCCGCGCAAGTTCAAGATCTGCGTCGGCACATCGAGCCACGACCGCGCCGCCTTGCGCATCCACGATCTGGCGCTGCGCATGCATCGCAACGATGCCGGCGAACTTGGCTTCGAGGTCATGGTCGGCGGCGGCCTCGGCCGCACGCCCTATCTCGCCAAGACCATCAAGCCGTTCCTGCACAAGCGCGATCTGCTGAGTTACGTCGAGGCGGTGCTGCGAACCTATAATCAGTTCGGCCGCCGCGACAACATCTGGAAGGCGCGCATCAAGATTCTGGTGCACGATCTCGGTCCCGAAGCCTTTGCCAAAGAGGTGGAAGCCGAGTGGACAGGCATCAAAGACGGACCGCTCGCGCTCGATCAGGCCGTGGTTGACGAGATCGCCGCACGCTTCATTTATCCGGATTACCCGCAGCTCGACGACAACCCGTCGGAGCTTGCCGAGAAGCGGCGCGGCGACCGCCGGTTCGCGGCCTGGCTCGATAATTCGGTCACCAATCACAAGCTGCCCGGCTATGCGATCGTGACGCTGTCGCTCAAACCGGAAGGTGGAACGCCGGGCGATTGTACCGCCGAGCAGATGGACGCCATCGCCGACTTGGCGGATCGTTACTCGTTCGGCGAGATTCGTGTCGGCCACGAGCAGAACATGGTGTTGCCCCATGTCGCGCAGCGCGATCTGCCGGCCGTGTGGCGCGTGCTCGACGAGATCGGCGTCGCCCAAGGCAATGTCGGGCTTGTCTCGGACATCATCTCTTGTCCGGGTCTCGACTACTGCAGTCTTGCCAACGCGCGCTCGATTCCGATCGCGCAGGAGATTACGCGCCGCTTCCACAACATCGACTTGCAGCGCGATCTCGGCCGGCTGCACATCAACATCTCGGGCTGCATCAATGCCTGCGGGCACCATCACGTCGGGCATATCGGTATTCTCGGCGTCGAGAAGAACGGCGAGGAGTTTTATCAGATCACGCTCGGCGGCAAGGCCGATGAAGGTGCCAAGCTCGGTACGCTGATCGGGCCGGCGGTGCCTTATGCGCAGGTGGCCGATGTCGTTGAGGATATCGCTGCGGCCTATCTGGAGCTGCGTGAGCGCCCGGACGAGCTGTTCATCGATACGGTCA
>DASZWK010000461.1:0-1976 GCA_035546235.1 Xanthobacteraceae bacterium
CCGCTGGTGTTCGGTGTCGGCGTCATCGGCATCGCCTACACGATGTTCAGCTGGTGGCGCGATGTGATCCACGAGGCCGAGGTTGAAGGCGACCACACCACCGTCGTTCAGATCTCGCACCGCTACGGCATGCTGTTGTTCATCGCCTCCGAGGTGATGTTTTTCGTCGCCTGGTTCTGGGCCTATTTCAACACCGCGCTGTTTCCGGACGAAGTCAGGGACGTGGCCCGGATCGCGTTCACCGGCGGCGTGTGGCCGCCGAAGAGCATCGAGACGTTCGACCCCTGGCACTTGGCGCTGCTCAACACCCTGATCCTGCTCACGTCGGGGACGACCGTGACCTGGGCGCATCACGCGCTCCTGGAAAACCACCGCAAGGGTCTTGTCTGGGGGCTCGTCTGCACCATCGCGCTCGGGCTGAGCTTCACCGCGTGCCAGGCCTGGGAATACGCGCACGCCGCGTTCCATTATTCAGGCAATATCTACGGCGCGACCTTCTTCATGGCGACCGGGTTCCACGGCGCGCATGTCATCATCGGCTCGACGTTCCTGACCGTCTGCCTGTTCCGGGCGCTGGCCGGCCAGTTCAAGCCCACGCAGCACCTCGGCTTCGAATTCTGCGCCTGGTACTGGCATTTCGTTGACGTGGTGTGGCTGTTTCTGTTCGCCTGCATCTACGTGTGGGGCGCCGGGCCCAACACGGTATAGAGCGGAGCAAGTCTCCTCCGCTTATTGAGCGAAAGCGGGTCTCCAGCTGCCGGGCCCCGCTTTCGCAGGGACAAGCGGATGCCTACATGTCTTCGATGCCCAAGCAAAAAATCGATACGGTGCCGCGCGCGATACGCGCCGGATTGCTGTGCAGATGTCCGCGCTGCGGCAAGGGAAAGCTGTTCGCGGGCTTCCTGACGCCGCGGCCGCGCTGCGAGGTATGCGGACTCGATTACGGCTTCGCCGATTCCGGCGACGGGCCCGCCGTCTTCATCATGTTTTTCGCCGGCTTCATCGTCGTCGGCGCCGCCCTGGTGACGGAAGCGCTCTATCATCCACCCTATTGGGTGCACGCGGCGCTGTGGGTGCCTTTGATCCTGATCGTGACGCTCGGCCCATTGCGGCCGATGAAGGGCATGATGATTGCGCTGCAATACTTCCATAAGGCTGCGGAGTCTCGTTTCGGCGGGACTGACGCGCCATGAGCGGTGCCATGAACGGCAGCACGCGCGTCGCTCCGCGCCGCCGCCGTTCGTGGGTCGGTTTGCTGATCCCGGCGCTGATCGCCTTTGTGGTGCTGATCGGGCTCGGCACCTGGCAGATCCAGCGCAAGGCGTGGAAGGAAGGCCTGATCGCGACGCTTGACACACAGCTCGCGGCGCCGCCGATCGCATTGCCGGCGCCGACGACCTGGGCGGCGCTCGATCGCAGCGAAAACGAATATCGCCGCGTCACGTTTAGCGCCACGTTCGACAACAGCAAGGCAGTGCTGGTGTTCGCCGCGCCGTCGACGTTCCGTCCCGACGTCGAGGGTCCGGGATATTGGGTATTGACGCCGGCACGCCTGGCGGACGGCGACATCGTGATCGTCAACCGGGGTTTCGTGCCCGATGGCCGGCAGGATCCGAAAACGCGTGCGGCGGGACAGACCGCCGGGCCGGTGACCATCGTAGGCTCGATGCGCTGGGCCGGCGAACGCCACTGGTTCACGCCGGCCGATGAACCAAACAAAAATCTCTGGTTCACCGCCGACCCGCAGTCGATTGCGGTCGCCAAGGGCCTGACCGGCGTGGCGCCGTTTTATGTCGAGCAGGAGAGCCCGGTGCCGCCGGGCGGGCTGCCGAAGCCCGGCAAGCTCAAGGTGACGCTGCCCGACAACCATTTGCAGTACGCGCTGACCTGGTACGGCTTGGCGCTGGTTCTGGTCATCATGTTCGCCGCGTGGGCATACGGTCAGGGGCGCGAACAGAGGAACGGCGGCTAGGGCA
>DASZWK010000462.1:0-2602 GCA_035546235.1 Xanthobacteraceae bacterium
TCGCCGGTGCGGTTGCTGAGATAGATGTGCAGCATTTCGGTCGAGCCGATGCCGTCGAGCACATCGACGCCATAGCGCTCGCGCCAGCGCCGCCCGACGTCCGGCGGCAGCGCCTCGCCGGCCGAGATGCAGCAGCGCAGCTTGAGCGCCGCCCGCTCCGGCGCCGCCGGGCTTGCCAGAAAGCCGGCATAGAAGGTTGGCACCGCATAGAACACCGTGACTTGATGCTTTTTCAGGAGTTCGGCGACCGCATCCGGCGTCGGCCGCGACGGCAGCAGGACAGTGGTGGCGCCTGCCGACATCGGGAAGGTCAGTGCGTTGCCGAGGCCGTAGGCAAAGAACAGTTTTGCCACCGAATAGCAGACGTCATTTTCGGTAATACCCAGCACCGGTCTGGCGTAGAGATCGTCGGTCAGTTTCAGATCGGCGTGGGTGTGGACGGCGCCTTTGGGCTTGCCGGTCGAGCCCGACGTATAGAGCCAGAAGCCCATGTCGTCGCGCGTCGTCTGAGCGGTGAACGGTTCGGCCGGCGCGGATTTGAGCAAGTCGGCAAAGCGGGTCTGCCCGTGGGCGTCGTCGCCCGACACGACGACATGCGCGAGGTCTTTGCTCGCGGCGATCGCGGCGGCAAATTTGGGATAAAGCTCGTCGGACAGCACCAGCAGCCGCGCCCGGCTGTCCTCCAGCATGTAGGCATAGTCGTCCTCGGTAAGCAGCGTATTGACCGGCACGGCGACAACGCCGGTCTTCAGGGCGCCGAGGAATGCGGTCGGCCAATCGATCGTATCCGTGAGGCAAATCAGGATGCGCTCTTCGCGGCGGATGCCGAGCGCGCGCAGCGCATGACCGAAGCGTTCGACCCGGTCGGCCAATTCGCCGTACGTATAGCTGCCGCGGCCGTCGATATAGGCGGCCTTGCCGGCGCGCCCGGCGGCGAGATTGCGCTCTAAAATATCGGCCGCAAAATTGTAAGCGCGCGGGATCGTGTCGGCGGGCGCATTCATCGCAGAATTTCCTCCCCGCGGGCCGGGGCTTGTGCCCACTCGCACCCACGTCAAAGCATTATGCCGACGGCCAAATTAGGCGGCAATCTCCCGTTTCAAGCGCGGTAAATTGCGCTATGACAGGCGCCGCTGCATAAGCCAAAGGCCGGACCAAACCCATGATTTTCAGCCGAGATCGCATCCTCACCACCCACGTCGGCAGCCTGCCGCGCAACGAGACGCTGAGCGACCTTCTGGTGGAGCAGGAAGACGGCAAGCCGCTTGATCCCAAGGTGCTGACCGCCGAGATGGACAAGGCCGTCCGTCACGTCGTGCAGAGACAGATGGAAGCCGGCATCGACATCGGCAACGACGGCGAACAGCGGCGGATCGGTTTCCAGACCTATGTGCCGCAGCGCATGTCGGGTTTTGCGGGCGTATCGAAGCGCCGCCGCGGCCGCGAATTCGAGGAATTCCCGGAGCTGACGAGCTACCTGATGCGGCGATTTCCCAATCCGCCGAAAAGCCAGCACGGCGCGCCGGAGGCGCAGGCCGACATCAAATATCGCGATCTCAAGCCGATCACCGAAGAAACCCAAGGCTTCAACCGCATCGCCGACGAACTGCACGCCTTTTCGGAGCGGTTCATGACCGCGGCGTCGCCCGGCATCATTTCGACCACGATGCTGAACGCCTTCTATCCGTCGCACGATGCGTATCTCGACGCCATCGCCCGCGAGATGGGCAACGAGTACCGGGCGATCAACAAAGCAGGCCTCGTGCTGCAAATCGACGCACCGGACCTCGCCATGGATCGCACCATGATGTACCGCGACCTGTCGGACGCGGACTTCGTCAAGCGCTGCGAGCGGCACGTCGCCGCCATCAACAAGGGCATCGAAGGCATCCCGCGCGATCGGGTTCGGCTGCACATCTGTTACGGCAACTGGGAAGGCCCGCACATCCACGACATCGCGCTCGATAAGATCCTGCCGGCGCTCTACCAGGCCAAGGTCGGGGCGCTGTCGATCGAATTCTCCAATCCGCGCCACGCGCACGAATACGCGGCGCTCAAGCGCGTGCCGTTTCCGAAAGACATGATCCTCATTCCGGGCGTGGTCGAAACCACCAGCAATTTCGTCGAGCATCCCGAAGTGGTGGCGCGGCGCATCGAGGAGGCGGTGGCGGCGGTGGGCGACCGCGAGCGCGTCGTCGCCTCGACGGATTGCGGCTTCGGCACCTTTACCAGACGAGAATGGGTGATCGAGCCGGTGGTTTGGCTCAAGCTCGCGGCGATCCGTCAGGGCGCCGACATCGCCTCGGCGCGGCTGTGGGGCAAGAAGGCGGCGTGATGTACACCGTCATCCTGAGGTGGCCGCGCAAGGCGCGGCCCTCGAAGGATGCCGGCCGGCGCGCCGGGGCCGTCGTCCTTCGAGGCTCGCTTCGCTCGCACCTCAGGATGACGGTTCAATAGCTTCAACCGAACTCAAACCAGCACAGGACCAAAACCGTGATCGATCTTTACACCTGGACGACGCCGAACGGCCGCAAGGCTTCCATCGCGCTCGAAGAGATGGGCTTGCCCTATACGGTACACGCCGTCGACATCGGCAAGGACG
>DASZWK010000463.1:0-3373 GCA_035546235.1 Xanthobacteraceae bacterium
AGAACCTCCAAGTCGGCTCTGCCGAGCCGATCCAACTGATAGGCTTCATGCGCGGCACCCAGCCCATGGAGAAATCACTGCATCGCAGGTTTCGGCACCTTCGTGTCCGCGGTGAATGGTTCCACGCCACGAGCGAGCTTATGCGCTACATCGAGCGCGTGACGCCACTACAGGCCGGCGAGGACCAGATGCTATCGGCGGCAGCAACAGCGCCGCCCGAGGCCGTCGACGGACCAGAGAATTGGGAGACTGACGGTTACGAGAACAGGTCAGAAACTTCCGCACCAGAATCGCCCCCCGAGGGGCGATCAGAATCGCGACACACCACGAGCAGCTAATATGCCGCAAAATCAGAACGTTACCGGTGAATTGGTGGGGTGGTCGGGGCAGCAGGATTTGAACCTGCGACCTGCAGTACCCAAAACTGCCGCGCTACCAGGCTGCGCTATACCCCGCCCGGTTGGCCTCCGGATACACGGTTCGTTCCGCTCCAGCAAGCGGCGCCGCCGCGCGTCGAAGCTCACACTATAGCCCTCAGTGCGGGAAGAATGCCCCGGCGACATGATCGCCGGGCTTGATGCCGAGCTTGTCCGCGGTGCCGGCAATCACTTCGAGTACGGCGCGCACCGGGCCGTCGGAGGGAATCATGGCGTCCGACAGCGGTTTGGCGTTCGCCGCAATGTGCGTGATCGTGCCGTCGCCGCGGATAAAGAACATGTCGAGCGAGATGTAGGTGTTGTGCATCCAGAACGACACCGGCTGATCGGTCTTGAAGTCGAACAGCATGCCCTGGCCCTCGGGCAAATGCTTGACGAACATCAGGCCGCGCTCGCGCTCCTTTTCATTGGTGGCGAGCGTCACGTCGAAGGCGTGGACGCCGTTCGAGGAGGCGATCTCGATCGTTGCCTTTCCGCCGGCGCGCGCCGATGGAGGCATGGCAAAGGCCATGCAGGCAGCCATCACCAGCACGGCGGCAAGGCGCCCAAACCACGTCTTTGGCGATGAAAGGGCGGCGACGAGGGCCGCTAGTGCGAGGCCGGACCGAGCGAACCGCCCTCGGGGCGCACCTCGGCGGCCATCATGCCCTTGGGACCCGGGCCAAACCGCACCATCACGAATTGGCCCGGCCGCAGTTCGGTAATGCCGAACCGGCGCAGCGTCTCCATGTGGACGAAGATATCCGGCGTGCCGTCGCCGCGCGTGAGGAAGCCGAAACCGCGAAGCCGATTGAACCATTTCACCTGTGCCCGTTCGAGACCGCTCGTCGGGACCACGGTAACATGAGTTCGCGGCGGCGGCATCTGCGCCGGATGGATCGCCGTCGACTCATCCATGGAGATGACGCGGAACACCTGCAGACCTTTCGGCCGCGCCAGCACTTCGCAGACCACCCGCGCGCCTTCGTAGGCTGTTTGAAAGCCGTCGCGGCGCAGGCACGTCACGTGCAACAGCACGTCCGCCATGCCGTTATCGGGAACGATGAAGCCATATCCCTTGGCAACGTCGAACCACTTGATGACACCGGACATCTCAATGACGTTCGCTGCCGTCTCGCCAGCGAGATCGACTTCGGGTCCGAGTCCCGGTCCAGTGATCTTTGGTTCAAAACCTTCCGACGCCATGACGCCGTGGCCGCCGCCGCTCTTTGCTGGCGCCCCCCGGGCGCTTCACGAATCTCTACAATCGAGGATAACACCCAACATCCATCCGAAAAGAGGGAAAATGCATGGGCGGGCGAAAAGCCTCAGGAGCCTGTGCAAAAGAGTGGATGAACCGCAATTTCAATGGACAATGAAGGGTTCGAGCACCGTACCGATGTCCTGGCGCACGACGAGATCGGCGGCCGAATCGAACTCGGTCGCTTCCCGGTTGATGATGACGAGGCGTGCGCCGTTGCGTTTGGCCATAACCGGAAAGCCGGCGGCCGGCCACACCAGGAGCGAGGAGCCGATGGCGACGAACAGATCGCAGGCGAGTGTCAGCGCTTCGGCGCGCGCCATGGCGTCTTCCGGCATCGCCTGACCGAACGAAACCGTCGCGGTCTTGATGAAGCCGCCGCATGACGGGCAATCCGGCGCACAGCCATTGGCCGAGTCCATGCGCTGGCGGACCCAGGCAAGTTCGTAACGCGTGGTGCAATCGAGACAGGTCGCGTAGGTCGTATTGCCGTGCAACTCGACGACGTGTTCGGGAAGAATGCCAGAGGCTTGATGCAGATTGTCAATATTCTGCGTGATCACGCCCGGCACCTTGCGGGCGCGATAGAGGCTCGCCAGCGCCCGATGCCCGCGGCCCGGCTTGGCGTCGCCGAACTGGTCGCTCATGGCGAAGCGCCGGCGCCACGATTCGTTGCGCGCCTCCTGACTCGCCAGGAATTCGTCGAACATGATCGGTGCGTTCTTGGTCCACAATCCACCCGGCGAGCGGAAATCGGGGATGCCGCACTCCGTCGAGATCCCGGCACCGGTGAATGGCACGACGACTTCGGCCTCGTGTATCATCGCCTCGAGGCGCGTCATCGCGGTATTGAGGTCTGGAGCGATCATGCCTCGTCACCCAACCTTCCGGAACCGAAGGCGTTCTATTACCGTCACCGAGACTAATCGAAAACCGGAGGCCCTGCAGTAGCGGAGGATTTCATCATGCGATACCTGCACACCATGCTGCGCGTGCGCGACCTGGACGCGGCACTCGACTTCTATTGCAACAAGCTCGGGCTGACCGAAGTCCGCCGCCGGGTCGACGACAAGGCCAAGTTCACGCTGGTGTTCCTGGCGGCGTCCGCGGACGACGCACTGGTGGCGAACGGGCCGGCCGGCCGGCAAGCGCCGCTGGTCGAGCTGACCTACAACTGGAACACCGAGGATTACGGCGAGGCGCGCTATTTCGGCCACCTCGCCTACGAGGTCGACGACATCTATGCGCTGTGCGAGCGGCTGATGAAGGCCGGCGTCACCATCAACCGGCCGCCACGCGACGGCAACATGGCCTTCGTGCGTTCCCCGGACCACCACTCGATCGAACTGTTGCAGAAGGGCTCGCCGCTGCCGCCGAAGGAACCGTGGACCTCGATGCCCAATGTCGGACATTGGTAGCGGCTGCGCAGTACCCTGCCCGCACGGCCGGATCGGCGCCGCCGGCCCGCTTGCTTGCTGGCCCGGGCGAACCACTTTATATGTCGCGCCGTCCCCGCCGCGCGTTTCGCGCGGCCGCGCGCCCTTCGTCTAGCGGTCTAGGACGCCGCCCTTTCACGGCGGAAACACGGGTTCGATTCCCGTAGGGCGCGCCAGCTATTAGCGGGAACGGCCGTCAATTTACATTCAGTCTGTGTCCACTATCGATGGTATCATCGGGTGGCATCTGGATGCACACT
>DASZWK010000464.1:0-17807 GCA_035546235.1 Xanthobacteraceae bacterium
TCAGCTGGTTGAAGCACGGCGCCGTTCGCCGCTCCTGATCCGACTCGATCGAACAATCAGTCAGTTTCGCAGCGCAATGCCCGGCCACAGCTTCGGCGCGCTGCGCGTATATTGCAGCGGCCGCGCCACCTCGGCATCGAGCGTTTGCGCTGCGTGCCAGCCCCAGTGCGGATCGTCGAGGAGCGCGCGCGCCATCGCCACCATGTCGGCCTTGCCATCGGCGATGATGGCGTCGGCCTGTTTGGCGCCGGCGATCATGCCGACGACTCGCACTGCGAGACCGGTTTCGCGGCGCACCTGCTCGGCGATGGGTACGTTGTAACTTGGTTCGTTGGGCGGCCGGCTCTCCGGTGTGATGTTGCCGGAGGACACGTCGACGAAGTCGAGCCCGGCGGCCTTGAGCGCCTTGGTCAGAGCCACCGCGTCGTCGCCCGTGAGCCCGCCGTCGAGCCAATCGCTGCCGGTGATGCGGGCGCCGAGCGGAATGCCCGAAGGCACGGCGCTGCGCACGGCGCGCGCCACTTCGATCGGAAAGCGCATGCGGCCCTCGAGCGAGCCGCCCCATTGATCGTTGCGCTTGTTGGACAATGGCGAAACGAAGCTGTGCAGCAGATAGCCGTGCGCCAGATGCAGTTCGATCAGATCGAAGCCGATGCGCACCGCGCGGCGCGCCGCCTGAACAAACGAGTCGCGTACATGTGCCATGTCGTCTTCGGTCATGGCGCTCGGCGTGTGCCAGCCCGCTCCGAACGGCAGCGCCGAGGGCGCGATCGTCAGCCAGGGATCCTCGCCGGTCACCAGCGCCTTGGCGCCTTCCCAGGGCCGCTGCGACGATGCTTTGCGGCCGGCGTGGGCAAGTTGGACGCCAAATTTCGCCGTACCGATGCGATGGCAATGAGCGATGACGCGCGTCAGCGCCGCCTCGCACTCATCGGAATAGAGCCCAAGACAGCCGTGGGTGATGCGGCCGCGCCGCTCCACATGGGTCGCCTCAACGACGACCAGCCCGGCGCCGGAATTGGCCAGCATGCCCAGATGGGTGATGTGCCAGTCGGTGGCGACGCCGTCGGCGGCGCTATATTGGCACATCGGGGCAACGACAATGCGATTGGAGAGTTCAAGATCCGCAAGCCGGATCGGCGAGAACAAGGCGCTCGTCATGGATGATCCACGTGTTGGGTGATCTGTCAGCGGCAGGAACAATGCTCAAAGATGCAGCTTTGGCTCCAACGGAGGGCCGCCACCGTCAAAGCCTGTGGATAAAGCGTTGCCCGAGCACCAAAGCCGGGTCAAGAGCCCGCCGATCCATCGCGCTTGAGGCGGTACCGACTCTACGCACGCCGATGGCGGCGATCTATGAATTCCGGAGCCGCTCAGGCTGCCGCACCGGCGAGCCTCGCTAACCGGTCGCATGCAATATCAAGCTCGTGGAGTTCGTCGGCGAGCTGGGCATCGCTGTAATAGCGTTCCCAGCGGCCGGTTTGCCGAAGCTCGATGAGATGTGCTTTGCGACGCTCCGCCAAGGCGAGCCATTTGCGCGCGATATTGTCGTACGGACCATTTTGCCGTGCCGACATGGAGAGGCCGAAAAAGCCCGTGGAATCGAAGCTTTCTCATTTTCAAGCGTTTGTTTGATTCGGGCAACAAAAATACGTATGGCCGGCGGGGCGCCGGCCATCGATCGCCGTCTTGTGGATAAGTACGAGCGAATCAAACCGCGGCGCAGCCGCGTTGGCGCGCCGCGGTCGGCGCCATCACCCTTTGACCGCGACGATACCTTCGATCTCGACGGAGATCTGGTTCGGCAGCATCACATTGCCGACCGCCGAGCGCGCGTGCCGGCCGGCGTCGCCAAACACCTCAACAAACAAATCAGAGCAGCCGTTGATGACCTTCGGCGAATCGTTGAAGTTCGGCACGGCATTCACCATGCCCAGCAGCTTGACGATGTAGTCGACGCGGTCAAGCGACCCAAGCGCGTCACGCATGGCGGCAAGGAGCCCAAGCCCCACAAACCGTGCTCGCCGGTAGCCTTCCTCGACGGTGACATCGGCACCGACCTTGCCGGTCAATTGCTTGCCGTTCTCGTCCCGCGGACCCTGGCCGGCGAGATAGAGGACGTTGCCGACCAGCCTGTACGGCAGATAGTTGGCCACCGGCTTGCCCAATTCGGGCAGCACCAGACCCAGTTGTTTCAGTCGCGCTTCGGCACTCATGGTTTGCTCCTGTTGCAGATTTCAGTGGTGGGTTTTCAAAGCTTGATGCGCAACGCGGCGGCCAATTCGCCAACGATTCCGCGGCGAAAGGCCAGCACGCAGAAAACGAAAATTGCCCCCTGGATCACGAGTACCCATTGGCCGAGCTGTGCCAGATAAGTCTCCATCGCGACGATAAGAAAGGCGCCTACGACCGGTCCGAAGATGGTACCGAGACCGCCGACCAGCGTCATCAGCACCACTTCTCCCGACATCGTCCAATACACGTCGGTCAGAGAGGCCAGCTGAAAGACCAGCGCCTTCAGAGCGCCGGCGAGCCCCGCCAAGGTCGCCGACAGCACGAAGGCGACGAGCTTGTATCGCTCGGTCTTGTAGCCTAGCGAGATGGCGCGCGGCTCGTTCTCGCGGATAGCCTTGAGCACTTCGCCGAACGGCGAATTGATGACACGATAGATGAACAGAAAGCCGGCGAGCACCATGACGAGGACGAAAACATACATCGTCCTTTCGTGCGACAGGTCGAACAGACCGAACAAACGGCCACGCGGCACGTCCTGGATGCCGTCCTCCCCGCCGGTGAACGGCGCCCGCAGCGCGACGAAATACATCATCTGCCCCAGCGCCAGCGTGATCATCGCGAAATAAATGCCCTGGCGGCGGATGGCGAGGAAACCGGCGATGAGTCCAAGGACGGCGGCACCCGCGGTGCCAAACAGCACCGCCGCCTCTGGTGGAAAGCCCCAGCGTTTGGCGGCGTGAGCGCACAGGTAACTCGCCCAGCCGAAAAACAGCGCGTGCCCGAACGACAACAGGCCGACGTAGCCTATCAGGAGATTGAACGCGCAGGCGAACAGCGCAAAGCACAGCGCCTGCATGAGAAATATCGGGTAGACAACGAACGGCGCTACTGCGAGCAGCGCCACCATGATGCAGAAGGCGACACTCAGGCTGCGCGCGTCGCCGGTGCGTGCCGACTTTGCCCGAAGATCGGCGATCGCTGCCATCATGCGGTTCGGCCGAACAGGCCGGCCGGCCTTATCAGGAGGACGATCGCCATGATGACAAAGATCACGGTGCTGGAAGCTTCGGGAAAAAACACCTTAGTCAGTCCCTCGATAATACCGAGCGCGAATCCGGTGATGATCGCGCCGAGGATCGAGCCCATGCCGCCGATGACCACGACCGCGAACACGACAATGATGATGTCGGAGCCCATCTGCGGCGAGACATTATAGATCGGCGCCGCCATCACGCCGGCCAGCGCCGCAAGGCCGACGCCGAAACCATAGGTCAGCATCACCATGCGCGGAACATTGATACCGAAGGCGCGCACCAGCGTAGGGTTTTCGGTCGCGGCGCGCAAATACGAGCCGAGCCGCGTGCGCTCGATGGCGAACCACGTGGCGAAACATACAATGAGCGAGAAAACGATGACCCAGGCGCGATAGTTCGGCAGGAACATGAAGCCGAGATTGTGCCCGCCCTGCAGCGCATCGGGCACCTGATAAGGCTCTCCCGAAGAGCCGAACTGGTTGCGGAAGAAGCCTTCGATGACGAGTGCAAGACCGAAAGTAAGAATCAGACCATAAAGGTGGTCGAGCTTGCGGACGTATTGCAGGAACAACCGCTCGACGACGATGCCGCTCGCGCCGACCAGGAGCGGCACGACGACGAGCGCTGCCCAGTAATTGAGTCCGAGATATTGCAGCAGCAGATAGGCGGCGAATGCGCCCATCATGTACTGCGCACCGTGCGCGAAGTTGATGACGTTGAGCATGCCGAAAATCACGGCGAGCCCCAGACTCAACAGCGCGTAGAACGAGCCGTTGATCAGGCCGATCAGCAGTTGCCCGAACAGGGCCTGCGACGGAATGCCGAAGACTTCGAACATGCCGACACTCTAATACTTTCCGCTACTTGCCTCCCCCGCAAACGGGGGAGGCAATGTCGCAGGGCGTCTTCTCCGCCTTATGGAGAAGGCGAGAACAATTACTGCGTCAGCAGCGGGCAGTGATCGTCCTTCATCGGCCGGAATGCCTCGGTCGCCGGGATGGTGGCTTTGAGGATGTAGTCGTCGCCGGGATATTTGGATTCCGCGGGCGTTTTGACCTGGAACAGATAGGCAGGATGGATCGCCCGCCCATCGGCGCGGACTTCGCCCTTGCCGAACAGTGGATCGTCGCTCGGCATCTTCTTCATCTGGTCGACGACGGCCTTACCGTCGGCGGCGCTTTTTACCGCGGCAACCGCTTTCAAATAGTGCAAGGTCGCCGAATAGACGCCGGCCTGCACCGTGGTTGGGAACTTGCCCTGCCGGTCGGCCTGCCAGCGCTTGGTCCAGGCGCGCGTGCCGGCGTTCATGTCCCAATAAAACGGCTCGGTCAGGATCAGGCCCTGGGCCGCCTGCAGGCCAAGCGCCTGGATGTCGGCGATGAAGATCAAGAGCCCGGCAAAGTGCTGACCGCCTTTGGTAATGCCAAACTCGGCGCCCTGCTTGATCGCATTGATGGTGTCGCCGCCCGCATTGGCGAGGCCGATGATCTGCGCCTTCGATGCTTGCGCCTGGAGCAGGAACGAGGAGAAGTCCTGGTTATTGAGCGGCACGTTGACGTGGCCTACGACCTTGCCGCCATTGGCTTCAACCACTGCCGTGGTGTCGCGCTCGAGCGCGTGACCGAAGGCGTAGTCGGCAGTGAGAAAGAACCAGGTCTTGCCGCCGGTCTTGACGATCGACTTGCCGGTGCCGTTGGCCAACATCCAGGTGTCATAGGCCCAGTGGACGGTGTTGGGCGAGCATTTCGGTCCTGTGAGATCGGAGCTCGCGGCGCCGGAAACGAGGAACACCTTGTTCTTCTGGCGCGTCACGTCGCTCACAGCGAGCGCCACGGCGGAGTTCGGCACGTCTACAACCGCATCGACATGATCGGTGTCGTACCACTGGCGCGCAATACTGGCGCCCACATCCGGCTTGTTCTGATGATCGGCACTGACAATATCGACCTTCATGTTGTGCGCGGCCGGATTGAAGTCGTGAATGGCCAATTTGGCGGCGACAACCGAACCCGGGCCGGTATCGTCGGCGTAAAGGCTCGACATGTCGGTGAGTACGCCGATCTTTACGGGAATCGGATTTTGCGCGTGCGCCGCCGTCGTCATCAGCGCGGCGAGCGCAAAGGCCAAACTTGCTGCTGTTTTCATTTTCTCCTCCCAGTCTGGGGTATTGCCCCTCAGCCTTGTATATCAAACTCCAAGATAGTCGTGGAGCTTGCCCATATTGGTCTTTAGTTCGGCGTTCGAGAGCTGATCGACGACGCGGCCGTGCTCCATCACATAGTAGCGATCGGCGATGGTTGCGGCGAAGTGGAAATTCTGTTCGACCAGGAGAATAGTAAAGCCCTGCTCTTTCAGTGTGCCTATGGTGTGCCCGATCTGCTGAATGATCACCGGGGCAAGGCCCTCGGTCGGCTCATCGAGCAGCAAGAGCCGCGCACCGGTGCGCAGGATACGCGCGATCGCCAGCATCTGCTGCTCGCCCCCCGAAAGCTTGGTGCCCTGGCTCGACAATCGCTCCCGCAGGTTCGGAAACAGCGCGAAGATGCGATCGAGACCAAGGCCTCCCGGGAGCAGTTGCGGCGGCAGCAGGAGATTCTCGCGCACATCGAGGCTCGCGAATATGCCGCGCTCCTCCGGGCATATCGCAATGCCGGCGCGCGCGATGGCTTCGGACGGCAGCCGGATCAGTTCGCGTCCGTCGAACTGAACGGAACCGGTGCGCCGCTCGACAATCCCCATGATCGATTTCAGGGTCGTGGTTTTGCCGACGCCGTTACGGCCGAGCAGCGTCACCACTTCGCCCGGCCGCACGTCGAATGTGACTCCGTGCAAGATGTGGGATTCGCCGTGCCAGGCCTGCAGCTCGTTCACTTTGAGCAGCGCGCGCGATTCAGGCATGGCCGTTTCCATTGCCATTTCTTTGTCCGGTCCCCAGATAGGCCTCGCGCACAGCCGGGTCGGACGAAACCGTCTCGTAGTCGCCCTCGGCCAGAATCTCGCCCCGGCTCAGCACGGTGATGCGGTCGCACAGATTGGCGACGACGCTCAGGTTGTGTTCGACCATCAGGATCGTGCGGTCCACAGCGAACGACTTGATCAGCGCGCTGATGCGCTCGACGTCCTCATGGGCCATGCCAGACATCGGCTCATCGAGCAGCAGCATTTTCGGCTCGAGCGCAATTGTCGTTGCGATTTCGAGCGCCCGCTTTCGGCCATAGGGCAACTCCACGGCCGGAACATCCGCATAGGGGCCAAGGCCGACCTCGGCGAGTAGCGCCCGTGCTCGGTCATCCAGCGCGCGCAGCACGCCCTTGCCGCGCCAGAAGTCGAACGAGCCGCCGCGGCGGCGCTGCAGGGCAATCCGGACGTTCGCCAGCGCTGTGAGATGGGGAAAGACCGCCGAAATCTGGAACGAGCGCACCAACCCGAGCCGCGCCACGTCAGCTGGCCGAAGCGACGTAATGTCGCGACCGTCGAAAATAATGCGACCACGGCTTGGGCTGAGAAACTTGGTGAGGAGATTGAAGCAAGTCGTTTTACCGGCCCCATTCGGACCGATCATGGCATGAATGGTGCCGCGTGCCACGCGCAGGCTCACCGAGCGCACCGCTACAAAGCCGGCAAAATCCTTGGTCAGGTTTTCGGTCTCAAGGACCGTCTCGCCAGACACATTGCTTCCCCCACGCCAGCCATTCTCGGCACATTCAGCCGGGACGTAAAGAGTGGCGGGTGTCACAGGGCCACCAGCCGGTCGGCGCGAATTCAAGGTCCAGAAATTGTTGACCCGCCCGGTGGGGACGAACCGGGCGGGTCATAGAATATCGGCGCAGGGGGGTGTCGGGGGGGGGGAGCGCCGATGGCGGCTCTTGGGCCACCGTTCATTGGTCGCGCTGGCCCCCAGATCGGTTCAAAGGTTCGAAAGATGTTTCAACGAAAGATATCGACAATGGATAAGGGCGGTTCTGGCTTTGCGTCTGCCCTATTCCACCAGCCGCCGCCAAGGGCTTGGAACAAGGCTACGGTATCGGCGTACCGGGCGGCCTCCGCCTGCACCACGCTGAGCATGGCCTGTTGGTAGGTCTGTTGCGCGTTAAGCAACGCCAAGTAGTTGATATCCCCCAATTCCAGGCGCTTGCGAGTGATGTCGAGGCTTTTCGATGCGGCTCGTTCGGACGCCACTGCCTTCTGCAGTAACAGCGCATCAGAATGGATCGCGTGCAAGGTGTCGGCCACGTTCTGGAACGCGTTGATGACTGTGCTGCGATACTGGGCTGCAGCCTGCCGAAAAGCGGCTTTGGCCGCCAGTTCGCGATGCAGCAACGTCCCACCCTCGAATATCGGCTGCGTAACGCCGCCCGTTATGCTCCAGAAGTTGAAGCCCGGCGTGAATAGCTGACTGAGCGCGAGCCCAGTGCTCCCGGCTTCGCCCGACAAGGTAATATTCGGCAGCCGGTTGGCGATAGCGACGCCGATCTGGGCGCTGGCGGCCTGCAAATTGGCCTCGGCGGCGCGCACATCAGGGCGCTGCTCCACGAGTTGCGACGGCAGGCTGACCGGCAAGTCGCGCGGCAGGTGCATGGTAGCGAACGCGAACTGCTGCGGGAATTTGTCGCTCGGAAGACTGCCGCACAGCGCGGCGATCAGATCGCGCTCTTGCGCCAGCTGCTTCTGCAACGGCGGCAGAGTCTGTTCCAGCTGCGCCAATGCGACTTGCTGCGCCACAACATCCGACTCGGCGATGTCGCCGAGTTTGAATTGGCGCTGCATCAGCGACAGCACGTCGCGCTCGATTTTTATCATGCGCTGCGTGGCGGCGATCTGGCCGCGCAGCGAAGCCTCCTGCACGGCAGCGCCCGCAAGGTTGGACGTCAGCGTCAGGTAGGTTGCTTCCAGCGCGAAGCGCTGCGAATCCGCCGTCGCCTGCAACGCTTCGATCGAGCGCCGCGTGCCACCGAACACATCGGGCGTGTAAGAGACGCTGGTCTGTGCGGTGAAAAGATTGAAGATTTGCGGGCCGGCGGCAACATCGGACGGCTGACCGATCTCAAACAGTTGGCGGTTGGCGGTGAAATTGGCATTGGCGCTGGGAAACAGCGCGCCCTGCTGCGCGTAGACGTTCTGACGCGCCACGCTGAGCGCCGCCTGTGCGGCTTCGATATCGGCATTGGCCGCAAGCGCCTGCTCGACCAGACCGTTGAGGTCTTTCGAATGAAACACCGTCCACCATTGACCCGGCAGATCGAGACTGCGGACAAAGGTCTGCGCCGCACCGCCGGCCGCCGCAGCTGATGCGGTTGTTTTCGCAAGCGGCGTCGGCGAGTAGCCGCTGGCATTGGGGGCGGGCGGCGGCGCGAAATCGGGACCGACCGCGCAGCCCGCAAGCAGCGCCGCCGTGGCCACCCAAGTGCCGATTATGCCCCCTACCCTCGTGCCCATTGACCCAGGCCCAACGCCTTCCCTTTGAAACCCGTGTTATCTTGCAAACACCTAAGCCGCCCCGGCTGCGGTCGCCCTCCGCTCCGCGCGTGCTGCACGCCGCTCCGCTGCGCGCTCCAGCACGAAATAAAACGTTGGCAGGATGAACAGAGTGAGCAGCGTCGCTGGAATAAGTCCGCCGGCGACGACGGTCGCAAGATTGCGCTGCACGTCGCTGCCGACACCGGTCGCGAGTGCCGCCGGCATCATGCCGACGGTTGCCACTGAGGCCGTCATCAGGACCGGCCGCAGCCGCTCGCCGGCTCCCGCCAATATGGCCTCGAACAGCGACAGCCCCTGCTCCCGCATGCGATTGAGGTTAGCGACCATGATGACGCCGTTCATGACGGCAACGCCGAACAACGCAATGAAGCCGACGCCAGACGCCACGTTCAGCGTCGTCCCGGTGGCGTGCAATGCGATCAGGCCGCCAAGAGTGGCCAGAGGAACGACACCGACAATCAGGAAAACCTGGCGCAGCACGCCAAATTCGGCATAGAGCAGCACCATCATCGCCGCCAGCACCATGCCGATGATGAGCCGAAAGCGCGCTTCCGCCCGTTCCTGCCCTTCGAGCTGGCCGCCCCATTCGATGTGATATTTGCTGCGATCGAACGACACCCGCTGCGCAATCGCCTTATTGACTTGGGCTACCACGGAAAGCGGGTCGCGATCGTGATAATCGAGCTTGACCAGCAGATAGCGGTGATTCATTTCGCGATTGATCATGCTTTCGCCGCTCTGCAGCTTGACGTCGGCAACCTGCGACAGCGGAATGAGTGCCCCGTCGCTCGAAGTCAGCACGAGATTCTTGATCGCCTCGGGGCTGTCGCGGTCGCCGGCGGGAAATCGCACCGTGATGTCGTAGCGCCGGTCCCCGATGAATAGCTGGCTGACCGGCGAGCCGCCGATTCCGGTACTGATCAGATCGGCGACGTCCGCGACGTTGATCCCGTACCGGGCCGTGGCGGCACGATCAATTTTGATGGAAAGCTGCGGCAGCGGCGCATAGGCATCGATCGCGGCGTCGCTCACGCCCGGTACGGTCTTAAGGACGCCCACGATCGAATTGCCGATCCGCCGCAGCTCGCTGAAGTCGTCGCCAAAAACCTTGATGGCGAGCGCGCTGTGCGGATCGAATACGTAATCGAGCACGCTGTCGAGAATTGGCTGACTAAAGGCAATCTCGAAGCCGGGCAGCTTCGCGAGCCGCGCGGACATCTGACGGATCAGCTCGTCCTTGGTCTCTCCTGATGGCCACGTGGCGTAGGGCGTGAGCACCACGGCCGCCTCCATGTGCGAAGGTGTCCACGGATCGGTGCCGTCATCGTTACGGCCGATGTGGGCGACGACCGTCTTCACTTCCGGAAACTCGTGTATGGCGTCACGTAGATCCGCCACCATTTCGGTCGCCTTCTGCAGCGAAATTCCGGGTGGCATGTCGGCGTGCAGCCAGATCGACCCCTCGTCGAGGTTCGGCAGGAATTCTCGCCACACTGTAAGCGCCAGCATGACGACGGCCACGGCCGCGGCGGCGGACAGCAGATAGGCGATGCCGGGCCGTCGCAGGAACCCGGCGAGTGCGTCGCGGTACCCCGCTTCGATCCAGGCAATGACCGGATTGCGGAAGACGCGCCGCGGTCTGCGGTAAGCCGCATACGCGAGACCTGGGACCACGAGCAGGGCAAAGATCAGGGCGCCGAGTTGCGCGTAGCCGACGGCGTAAGCCATCGGATAGAACAGCTTGGCCTCAACGCGCTGGAAGGCAAACAGCGGCAAATAAGTTGCGATGATGATAGTCGTTGCAAAGAAAATCGGCCGCGCCACCTGACGGGCGGCATCACGAATATCCGCTTCCTCCAGCGGCTGGCCGGGCTTGGCCTCGCGGCGGCGCAGGATGGCTTCCGTCATCACGATGGCGCCGTCGACGACGATGCCGAAATCGATGGCGCCGAGTGACAACAGGTTGGCCGAGATATTGGTGTAAAACATCAGGATGAAGGCGACCACCATCGCGAACGGAATGGTGATGCCGACGATCAGCGCGCTGCGAACGCTGCCCAGGAAAAGAATGAGGACGATGAGAACCAGACCGACGCCGGCAAACACCGTGTGCGAAACCTTGTCGATGGTGGCGTTGACCAGCGTCGAGCGGTCGAGGTAGGGCACGATCTGCACGTCCTGCGCTTTGAGCCGCGCGTTGAGTTCGGCGATTTTGGCGTGAACCCCTTTCAGGACATCCGAAGGATTTGCCCCGCGCAGCAGCAGCACCGTTCCCTCGACCACGTCGTTCCTGCCGTCCTGGCCGACGATGCCGTGGCGCTCGAGATTGCTCAGCTTGAGCTTGCCGAGCTCGCGCACCAGAATCGGCGTGCCCTTGTGTTCGGCCACGACAATGTTGCCGAGATCGTCGAGATTCTGGATGAGCCCGATGCCGCGGATGACGTAACCCAGCTCGCCACGATTGAGCACGCTCCCGCCGGCATTGGCGTTGTTCGAACTGATCGCGTCGGTGATGTTCTTGAGCGACAAGTTAAAGCGCATGAGCTGTTGCGGATCGAGTTCGAGCTCATACTGTGTCGTCAGTCCGCCGAAGTTGGAAATGTCGGCCACGCCCGGAACCTGTTTCAGGCTCGGAATGATTGTCCACTGCTCGATTTCCGAGAGCTGGCGCAGATTCTTGGTATCGGAAGCGAGCGTGTAATAGAGAATTTGCCCGGTCGGCGATGACAGGGGATCGAGCCCCGGAGTAAGCCCCGGCGGCAAGGTGACGTTTGCGATGCGCTCCATGATGCGCTGGCGCGACCAATAATCCTCAATGCCGTCGCGAAACACGAGCGAGATCAGCGACAGGCCGAAGGTCGAGCGCGAGCGCATCATCGCCAGGCCGGGCGTGCCGTTGAGTTCGCGTTCGAGTGGAATGGTCACCTGCTGCTCGACCTCTTCGGCGGCAAGGCCTGGCGCCTGGGTGATAACCTGCGATTCGGTATCGGCGACATCAGGGTACGCATCGACGGCGAGCCGGGTCCACGAGTAGTAGCCGTAGATCGCAGCAAAGACGCAGATCATCGCCGCGACCAGGCGCTTGCGCAACGCGAGGCTGACGAGCCAATCAATCACCGAGCAGCACTCCGCCCCTGGTCACCACGCGATCGCCGACTTTGATCCCGCCGCTCAAGACGGCCTCGCCGCCCTGCTGGAAGGCGATGTCCACGTCATGCGCCTCGAATATCCACGGCGACGTTTCGACAAAGACCTGCGTTTCGTTGTCTTTGAGCACCAGCGCGCTGGTCGGCACGACCGGAAATCTCTCAGCCGGTGCGAAGAAAGTGACGTTGGCGAACATTCCGGGCCGCATTCGCATGTCCGGATTTTTGAAAGCGATGCTGACCTTGGTGCGGCGCGTTTGCGGATCGAGAACGTCGCTCACGAACAGCACATTTCCGTGGAGGACCTGGCCCGGATAGGCAGCAAGAACGACGTTCACCACCTGCCCAGTGGAGACCAGCGAAAGGTCTTTTTCCGGTACGCTCGCCGTGACCCAAACCGTATCGAGATCGGCGACGGTCATCATCGCCGCGGTGGGATCGTTCCAATATTCGCCCGGCGCGACGCTGAGATCGATCACGCTGCCGTCCATCGGCGCCGCCACCGTCACGATCTCGGATTTGGCGGTAGCGTCGGGATCGACCCCGATCTGTTTCAATCGCGCCATGGCGCGCTGATATTCGGCCTGGGCCGTGACGTAATCTGTCTCCGCCTGCTGCAGCTCCTTCAACGCAGCACCGCCAATTTTCGCCAGTTCGGTCTCGCGGGTGCGGGTCTTGAGCGCGAGCGCCAGCAGGGACTTGGCGCGGTCGTAATCCGAATAGGCGGTACCGAGGTCCGGCGAATCGATCACGACCAGCGGCTGCCCCGCCTTCACCCTTTGGCCGAGCTCCACCTTGAGCTGGGTGACCCGGCCGGCGACCGGCGGGTCGACCTTGATGAGATGGGCCGGGTTGGCCTCCACGGCGGCGGGAAGAACGAGATCGCGCTTAATTTCCTTTGCGGCCACCGGACTGATCGTGAGCGCGGCACGCAGTGGCGACCCCTCGGGCAACGACACGCGGTTGCCGGAGCGAATGAGCGGGCGAGCGGTTTTGACAACCACCGGCGACGGTTCGGAATATCCGGGCGAGTCGGCAAGCAACCGATAGCCGACAGCTCCGATCAGAACGCCGAGCAGGAGAAGCATGGCCGCTTTGGCGCGTCGTGACGGACCAGCCGCGCCCTTGCGCGAGTCGCGATGATCCATCCCGCCAGGAGGCGCCTGGCGTTGGCCGGATTCGGGACCGGAATCCGCGGTCATCGCGAACTCCCCAATAGCCGTGTTCATGAAAATGCAGGCGCGAACGGCGAGTGTTCAGCGCTTGCCTGCACGCGGTACGATGGATCGCTTCCCAACGGCGGAGGCGCCGCGAGCGATCAGCTCATGAGCGAGGGTGGTCCGCGGGCCTGAAAGGCAAATGAAAGCGCCGCGGCCGAGCGCAATTCAGCGCGCAGTTCGAGCTTCGTGCCGTCCAGCATCACGGGGACCGGTAGCGGGGGCGCCACCGACGGCGGCGAATTGCTGGCCAACTGGATGAGGGCGCAGATTGGGCAGTCCGTGTCCGGAACGCCTTGTGACCTGCGCGTATCGCCGGGGTTCTGCAGAGCGGCGGTGAAGTGGTGGACTACGCTGGCCGTCTGAGAGTGGCTATGGCGGGTCGGCGGCCAGATCACCCCGTCGAGATCGACGTGGCTGAACGTGACGGCGAATTGCACCAGGAGCGCAAACAGCGCCGCGGCAACGCCCGTACGTATGTTCGAACGAAACCAGCGCATCAGACTGCGCTCACCCTCATAACCATGGCGCGCATCGCACCCAGGTCATAGCATGGTCGGGATATGGCACCCAATGTCAATTGGGTGCCGCTTTGGCGTCGTGCGACGGCAAAGTAAATCACCCCTTTTTCGGAACGCCGTCGCAAGGCCGCCACGCGGCCCTGCCCGTCATGTTCGGGTGGCCGGCATGGTCTCGGCGAGTGGTTTTTCCTCCAGCAGAATCAAGGCAATCAGCGTAATCGTGAGTGCGCCCGCCACCCCGAGGAAGATGGTGACGAAGGCGCCGATCGACGTTGCTGCGGCCGATAGCGTCCCGGTACCACCGGGTACCCCCGCGAGCACGATGGCCCCGAAAATGGCGACGATGATGGTTCCCACCAGCGTGCGGCAGAAACTCATGGTGCCGATCGCCGCGCCAAGATGGTGGACCGCGACTGTGTTCTGTAGCGCAATCTGGGTCAGCGGCGCTGTTGGCCCGAATCCAATACCGATCAAGAGCAGGATGATCTCGAACTTGAGCGCCGTCATGGACGACGCCGAATAAGCCAGCGCGAGCACCGCCCCAATCGCGAAGAAAAGGAACAGTGTCGGCAGCGCCTTGTAGTGCTTGACGCGGCCGATGAGCTGGCTGGTCAATCCGGCGCTGGTGTTCAGCGTGGCCATCAGGATGATCAGGCTCAAGCCCGCGTCGGTAGGCGACCAGCCGAGTTCGCTCTGCAGATACATCGGGAGAAAAATGTTCAGCCCGATGATCGAGCCCCAACCGAAGCAATGAATCAGCGTGGCAAGCCGGGCAGTCGGATCGGCCAATACGGCGATCGGAATAAGCGGCTCGGCTGCCGAGAGCAGCCGCAGCACGAAAGCGGCGCCAAGCAGCGCCGCGCAGCCGATGAGCGCCAGCACCGGCGCCGATAGCCAGGCGAAACGCACGCCGCCGAGAGTGAGCGCCAGCATAAAAGCGGAGCTCGACGCCATGACAAGCACCGCACCAATGATATCGAGGCGATGGGGCCGTTCGAAACGCGGCAGCCGGTCCAGTACGTACCACGACAGCACCCCTGCGATCAGGCAGAATGGGAACTTCCATAGAAAGATCAGCGACCAGTGCCAGTGCTGGCAGATCCAGCCGCCGAGCGCAGGTCCCACCGCGCCTGCGCTGGTGAAGGCAACCGAGAAATAGGCATAGTACTTGGCGCGATCCTTCGGCGGCGCGATATCGCCCAGAACCATCTGCGATGTCGTTACCAGGCCGCCGCCGCCGCAGCCCTGCACGACACGGCCGGCGATCAGCATCCACAGGCTGGTCGACGAAGCACTGATCAACGACCCGATCATGTAGATGCCGAGCGCGATCATGAGCGAGGCGCGCCGGCCGTGAATATCGGCGAACTTGCCGTAGAGCGGCGTCAGCGCCGTCGATGCGATCAGATAGGACGTGATCACCCAGGGCAGGTCGTGAAGATCGCCGAACACCCGCCCGATGGTTGGAAGCGAGCTTGCCAGAATCGATTGATCGATCGAGCCCATGAAAACCGGCATCATCATCGCCATGACGATGATGCGCCGCTCGCGGTGGTTCAGCGGCGCCGGTTCCGCACGGAGCGGCGCGGCGGTCGCGGACGAGCGGAAAACTTGTGGCGCGGGCTGCGCAATGCTCTGCGCTCCGAATCGCCCCGCGCTCCGCCTTCCGCCCTCATCGTTCATTCAGGCGCCACTTTCGCCGCGGCGGACGCGTGCGGCGTCCCGGCATAACCGCTGACCTTTGTCATTAAAGGGGAATTCGCCCAATGTCATTTGCGCCCACGGCAAGGCCGGCAGGCACCGGCGCATGGCAGGCATTTCCGCGAAAGTTACGTGAAGCGGACCGGGTGGCCTCAGGCCCGCGCGTGACGATTCAGTGCTTGAGCGTGTTGGCGACTTTGAAGCTCGCCAGAGTCTTCGACTTGATCTCGTCGAGCGTCACATCAGGGGCGAGTTCGATCAGCGTCATGCCGGATCCATCCTTGCGATCGATCGTGAAGACACCGAGATCGGTGATCACCATGTCGACCACGCCGGCGCCGGTGAGCGGCAGATTGCAGCGCTGCAAAAGCTTCGACTCGCCCTTGGCCGAATGCTCCATGCAGACGACGACTTTCTTTACGCCACCGACCAGATCCATGGCGCCGCCCATGCCCTTGACCAGCTTGCCGGGGATCATCCAGTTGGCGATGTCGCCGTTCTCCGCCACCTGCATGGCGCCGAGAATGGCGATATCGATGTGACCGCCGCGGATCATGGCGAAAGAATCCGCGGAATTGAAAAAACTCGTGGTCGGAAGTTCGGTCACCGTCTGTTTGCCGGCATTAATCAGATCGGGATCTTCTTCGCCCTCGAATGGGAACGGCCCGGTGCCGAGCATGCCGTTCTCGCTCTGCAGCTGCACGCTCATCCCGTCGGGAATGAAATTCGAAACCAGCGTCGGTATGCCGATGCCGAGATTGACGTAGAAGCCGTCGCGCAGCTCCTTGGCGGCACGGGCCGCCATCTGTTCGCGGGTCCAAGGCATCGCGGGCCCCTCCTCGTTAGAGTTCAGACTTCCTCGCCGGTGCCCGCCGGCGCGTCGGCCTTTTGACGCTTACGCACGGTGCGCTGCTCGATGTGCTTGATCGCGTTCGGCACATGGATGATGCGCTGCACGTAGATTCCGGGCGTGACGATATGATCGGGATTGATGTCGCCGGGTTTGACCAGTTGCTCGACCTCAGCGACCGTGACTTTACCGGCGGTCGCCATCGGTGGATTAAAGTTGCGCGCGGTCTTGCGATAGACGAGGTTGCCTTCGGTGTCGCCCCGATAGGCGTGGATGATGGAGAGATCGGCGACGATGCCGCGCTCCATGACGTAATGGTCACCGTTGAAATCGCGCGTCTCTTTGCCCTCGGCGATCTGAGTGCCGTAACCGGTCCGGGTAAAGAACGCGGGAATGCCTGCGCCGCCGGCGCGGATGCGCTCGGCGAGCGTGCCCTGCGGATTGAACTCGATTTCCAATTCGCCGGCGAGATACTGCTGCACGAACGTCTTGTTTTCCCCGACATACGAGGAGATCATTTTCTTGATCTGCCGGGAGTCGAGCAGGATGCCGAGACCCTTGCCGTCGACGCCTGCGTTGTTGGAGACGACAGTGAGGTTCTTCACGCCGGAATCGCGGATCGCCATGATCAGCGTCTCCGGAATGCCGCACAGGCCGAACCCGCCGGCCATGATGGTCATGCCATCCTTCAACAAGCCGGCCAACGCGGCATGCGCGTCCGCATGGACCTTCTTCATGTCGTCTCCAAATTCTCCGGTAATCTCCGGTTACCGATAGCGCAGCCGACGCAAACGTCAATCGGCATGCAGGTCGCGCGCCACCGGTTACTGGTTGCCACCGGAATTGGGCGGCGACGAGGGGGCGGGAGTCGTCGGCACGGTGGTGACAGGGGACTGTGGCGCCATCGGCGTCGGACTCATCGGCGACGGCGCCGTTGCTGCCGGCGACGGAGGGACCATGGGGGACGTCATTGTACTGTCCGGGCCGGTGGTCTTGAGGATCGGCAGGCCGAAATTATGCGGGTAGTGGTTCCAGAAAACGAATCCCACGCCGAACAGGATGCCGGCCAGAATCGCCCCGACGAAACGGTTCCGGAACGCAATGAGACTGCCGAGCAGCGCCGCAACGAAGGCGAGCCCCATCATCAAGCCAAGGAACATCCAATCGACGCCCGCAAGATTAATGTTCATTTTTCGCTCCTGATCGTCAGGTGAAAGCCCAGGGAAGGCCGCAATTGTCTTCCTAGTGGTCCGATTCTAACATTCGCATCCCGTTTCGGCACCCCATCTTGCGAATGTTGGAATCAAAGGACCACTAGCAACTATAAGTGCTGGTGGAGCTTTTGGATTTGACATTCGCTACCGGAGTTCGCGGCTGGGTGCGCAGCGAATGTCAAATCCGCTCCACTAGTTTAGCGGAGACGGGCCGGCTCGGCGATGGGTTGGCGGCCCCGCACACAGACGATATAAGCCCCCTCGCCATATCCCATGACCAATCTCCTCATCCTCTTGGCAATGCCCGAGCCGGTCCGCAACCAATATCGCGACCGGATGCGCGCGTGCTTTCCAGAACTCAACGTGGACCTGGTCGATCATCACTCCAAGGTCGGCCCCCATATCGGCAAA
>DASZWK010000465.1:0-3736 GCA_035546235.1 Xanthobacteraceae bacterium
CCCAACCGAGGTGGGCGTCGTTTCGGTGACGGAGCTGATTACCGACGGTACCCGCAATGCGTTACCCGGACATGCGCGTATCCTCGGCGACGCCCGCAGCTTCCGTCCCGAGATTAGCGCGGAGATCGAAAAGCAGATGCGCGTTGTCGCTGAAGGAACGGCTAGCACTTACAATGTTGCAGCCGAAGTGATCTACACGCGAGAATTCATGCCACTCCTGAACGATCCCTCCTTGGCGGATGAAGCATTTGCTGCGGCCCGCGCAGTGGTCGATCAAGAACACGTCGCAACCGCACGCGAGCCGCTGACGGCCTCAGAGGACTTCGCGCGCTTTCTTATTCATGTGCCTGGCTGTTTTGTGTTCATTGGCAATGGAGAACAGTCGGCGCCATTGCACAACCCATTGTATGATTTCAACGACGAACTCTTGCTCCGCGGCGCGCGCTTCCATGCCGCCATCGTTCACCAGCGACTACCGTCGATCTAACGTCTCAGCGAGAGCCTGGCGGCGCCAGTCATGCGGCCCTTCGTGCACCACAGCAAAGTCACACCGCCGTTGTCGGTTGAGGGTCATTAATGTCATTTTTGGCGCGCCCTCCAATGTCCGCTTTACCTCCAGCTTCGACACCAACTCATAAGTTGTGGCCATGCCCCGGGGTGACTGAGCACCACGTGATTGCGCCGCGTTCGATCCTGTCGGCTCCCGTCAAGGATAAGCAAAAAGCGCCTCACCGCGTCAGCCACTCCAGGAGATCGCGCATCACCGGTTGCTTCGCGGTCGAGGCCTTGTAGGCGATGACGAATTGCTCGACGCCGAACGATCTGCCGAGATCGATGGCGCGGATGCCGCCGGTTTCGACCTGATTGAGGCAGAGGGTGTGCACGATCGCCGGTCCGGACTCGCGCTTCACCAGGTCGGCCGCGGTGTGGCAGGTCGGGCATTCGAGATAATTGATTGAGGGCTTCAGTTGCGACGACTTGCCAAGCCGCGTGCGCACGGTGGCGCTGCGCGGCGCGACCAGGAGACGGTCGCCGATCGCGCTCAGCGGGTTGTGCGGATCGACGCGGTCGCGCTCGTTGAAGATGATCGACATGGTCGAGGTGGCGACGGTGCGGAAACGCAAGCCCTTCGGCCGCCGCAGGAAGGCGCCGATGGAGAAATCGGCCGTGCCCTTCTGCACCGCGGTCATCGACTCGGTGCCGCGGTGGATCTTGATCGTCGTCGTGATCTTCGGATGTTGCGCCGAGAAGGCATTGATCTTGGGCATGAACAGCCAGGCGTAGTCACCACCGAGCGAGATGTTCACATGGCCGGAATGGCTGCCGCGTTCGCCGAGCCGGGTGAGCGCCCGCTCGGTCATGTCCAGAATTTGCGTCACGTCGGCGGCGAAGCGCTCGCCTTCCGGCGTAATGACGAGCTTGCTCGGCGTGCGGCGAAACAGTTCGACGCCGAGCAGCTCTTCAAGGCGCTTTAACTGCGTTGAGATGGCCGAGACGGTGAGATTGAGCCGCGTGGCCGCCACCTGCAGGGTGCCGTTGCGGGCGACGATTTCGAACGCGCGCAGCTTGGCCAGATCGAGGTCGTGGACTTTGGCGGGCATGGGGTTCCTGACTGAATGTGCCCTCGGCGAGTCAGCAGACCCCCACTCTATCTCTCCCCCTTGCAGGGGGAGAGAAGAGCAAGCCGCTAGCGCGAAGCTTCTCGTCTGGTTCCGACGAAGCCGCGCTTTCTTTCCTCCCCCTGAAAGGGGGAGGATCAAGGTGGGGGTCGCGTGCCGCTCGCGCATCCATGCGGGCCAGTATCTGCTGCATGCCGCACGTTAAACAAAATCTAACCTGCGTCGCAAGTTATTCAATTGACGTCAACGCGCTTTGGCCCGATTTAAGCTCCAACCACTATCCATTCGGGAGACAGCCATGAAGACCTTGAGGCTTGAGACAACCGCACCGTTCCAGGGCCTTGCCGAACTCGTCGCCTACGACGAGGGCCTGTTCGAGAAGGAAGGCCTCAAGATCGAATGGGCCGACCGCGAAAAGGGCGTCGACAAGACGCCGCAGCTCAATGTCACCGACGTCACCGGCAAGGGCGTCAACCGCTACGCCAGCCATGGCAAGCTGCTGGAGGAAGGCAAGGCCGATCTCTACAACGCCTGCGAATGGGGCAACTACTGCCGCGTCGAGAGCACCAAGGTCGGCAGCCGGCAGATCGGCCGGCGCTCCATTGTCACCTTCGCGGCTTTGGTGGTGCGCGGCGACTCGCCGGTGCAGACGCCGCAGCAATTCGCCGGCCGGCAGATCGGCGTGCCGTTCTTTTTCGGCACTCATTACCTGACCTTGCAGATGCTGGAAGGCTTCGTGCCGCGCGATCGGATCAAGCTCGGCCGCGTGCCGAACGGCTCGCCCTATCGGTTCAATCTGCTGATGACCGGGCAGATCGAGGCCACCACGCTGACCGAGCCATATATTTCGCTCGCCGAGAAGAAGGGCTGCCGGCTGATCATCTCGGCGTTCCACCATGGCACCGAGGTCGCCTCCGACCGCGTCGATGCCGAGACCTACAGCGCCTTCAACCGCGCGGTACGCGAGGCGGTGCGCCGCATCAGTGCCAACAAGCGCGCGTACCTCCACTACTTCATCGACTACTACAAGGCGAAGGATCCGGAGATCGCCAAGCTCACGATCGACGATCTGCGCGAAAGCCGCATCTACGTCGTCGACCCGGCGCCGATCCCGGAGGCCGAGTTGCAGCGCACCTATGACTGGATGCGCAGCTGGGGATTTTTGGACGAGACGCCGGAAGCGCTGAATCTCATCAATGCCGACGTGCAGCAGCGCGGGTACGCTGGCGGCCAGCACGTTCCGGCGCAGTAACGGCGAAGACAACGTCCCACGGCGTCTCTTGGCTCGGCCAAGGGGCGCCGCGCGTGCTTGACACACTGCGGTTCGTGCACCTTCATACGGCCGCAGTACGGCTTCACACTGCGAAAAATTGACAGAGACGGAGATCGGCATGGCGCGCGCTGAGGCGACGGCGGCAACACAGCAGAACCCGGGCTATCGCGGTCTGCGCGGCTGGCTGGAGCAGGTCGACAAGCTCGGCGAGCTCGAGCGCGTGTCGGGCGCAAGCTGGGACGCCGAGATGGGCGGCCTCACGCAGATGCTCACGGAAAACAGCCGCGGCAACGCACCGGCGCTGCTGTTCGACGACGTGCCGGGTTATCCGAAAGGCTACCGCACGCTGTACGGCCAGCTCTCCTCAATCCGGCGCATCGCACTGACGCTCGGCCTGCCGCTCGAATATCAGCGCAAGGTCGACATCGTACAACGCTATCACGAGCGCATGGCCGAGATGAAGCCGCTGAAGCCGCGCTTCGTCAATGATGGCCCGGTCTTCGAGAACGTCATTGAGGGTGATGCGATCGACGTGCTGAAATTTCCGGTGCCACGCCATCACGAGGCCGACAAGTCGCGCTTCATCGGCACCGCCTGCGCGGTGGTGACCAAAGATCCGGACGACGGCTGGTTCAATCTCGGCGCCTATCGCAGCCAGGTTTATGACGGCAAGACTGTCGGCTGCCAGATCACCGAGGGCAAGCACGGCCGCATCCACCGCGATAAATATTTTGCCCGCGGCGAGCCGATGAAGGTCGTGATCCTGTGCGGCCAGGACCCGCTGCTGTTCATGCTGTCGTCGAGCCCGCTGCCGGAAGTAAGCGAATACGACATCGCCGGCGGC
>DASZWK010000466.1:0-2955 GCA_035546235.1 Xanthobacteraceae bacterium
AGGCCGGCAATCTGCGTGGTACCAAGATCGACGGCGGCACCGTGTTCGACGGGCCGCGGCAGAACGAATATCCCACTCCACCGCTGTTTCGCAGCATGGCGGGCACGATCATGGACGAGGCGTCGCGCAGTCTCGGCTATCACCCGTTCCCATCCCCGTCGAGCAATATGAGCCAGACTTACACCAACCCCGAGGGACTAACGCTCGGCGCCTGCGAATATTGCGGCCATTGCGAGCGTTTCGGCTGCGAAGCCAACGCCAAGGCATCGCCGAATGTATGCATCCTGCCCGCGCTGCTCGCTGACGACAGGTTCGAGTTGCGCACCTATGCGCAGGTCAAGGAAGTCGTCTACGACAAGGCCGCGCGCAAGGTTACGGCTGTCCGTTACGTCGATACCCGCACTGGTGAGGAATACGAACAGCCCGCCGGCATCGTCATTCTCGGCGCTTATGTGTTCAACAACGTGCTGCTGATGCTGACGGCCGGCATTGGTGAGCCGTATGACCACCAGACCGGCGCCGGGGCCCTCGGCCGGAACTACTGCTACCAGGTCAGCGGCAACAGCGTGACGGTGTTCTTCGAGGACAAGGAGATCAATCCGTTCATGGCCTCCGGCGCGCATGGCGTACTGATCGACGACTTCAACGGTGACAATTTCGATCACGCGGGGCTCGGCTTCTTAGGCGGCGCCTGGATCCAGGCGGGGCCGAGCAATGGGCGGCCGATTTTCACCCGGCCGGTGCCGCCCGGCACACCGCGCTGGGGCAGTGCGTGGAAGAAAGCGACGGCAAAATGGTACAATCATGCGTTCAGCATCGGCGCGTCGGGCTGCAACTACGCCCACCGCGAAAATTTTCTTGATCTCGATCCGACCTACAAGGACGCGCTCGGCCGGCCGCTGATCCGCATGTCCTATAATTTCCGCGACAACGACTACAAGCTCGCGGAATATATCGGTGGCGTTCTTGGCCGGCTGGCCAAGGCCATGAACCCGACCATCATGAGCAAGCCGTCCGTCAAGCACGGCGACTACAGCGTCGTGCCCTATCAGTCGACCCACAATACCGGCGGCACCATGGCGGGGGGCGATCCGAAGACCAGCGTGGTCAATCGCTATCTGCAGTCGTGGAACGCCGACAATCTGTTCGTCATGGGCGCGTCGGTGTTTCCGCAAAACACCGCCTACAATCCGACTGGCGTTGTCGGTGCGCTCGCCTACTGGTCGGCGCACGCGATCACCACGCAATATCTCAAGAGCCCTGGGCCGCTCGTGCATGCATGACGCGTCACGTGCGGGATAAATCAAGAGGAGAAATCATGCGCCGCACGACGGCGGGAGCCGCGCCCGTTTTTAGCTTCACTATCGTTGCTCTCGGCGCGATGGCGGCGATGCTCGGCAGCAGTGCCGCGCAGGCGGCGGACGTTGAGCACGGCAAGGTCGTGTTTCAGACCTGCGCCGCCTGCCACAGCGAGAAGCCCGATGCGATCGGTCCGAGCCTGCGCGGTGTCTATGGGCGCAAGTCGGGGTCGCTCGATAATTTCCGCTATTCGAACGCAATGCAGCGCGCCAACCTGGTGTGGGACGAGGTCAATCTGCGCGCCTATCTCAAGGACCCGCAGGCCAAGGTCAAAGGCAACCGCATGCCGTTCGCCGGCTTGAGCGATCCGAAGGACATCGATGACGTCATCGCGTTCCTCAAGCAGTACAAGTAGGGGCCCGGTACCGGCGAGCGAGGACGCGGTTGAGCTGCGGGTAACGGTCAATCACCGCCCGAAACAGCCCTTCCGGAAGCCACATCTCCGCAGCGAGGCCGGCGACCGTCGCGTCTGACAGCTTGGCGGCGCTGGCCGCTGCATCGTCCCTCAACCGGCTTTGCCCGCCCCGCGGGCCGCGAGAAAAGGCACGAATTTGAGCCAACTCAGGCCGGCCATAGAAAATCCACTGCGGGTCGTGTAGAGAGCGCGGCAATATCCTATATCGGGGACAGCAGGCGGCCGGCACGATATCGCCGAGCCGCGGCCAATAGCGGATTTACCGATGCTGAGTGTCGTTATCGCGATCCACCTGATGCTTGTCCTCGCCCTGATCGGCGTGGTTTTGCTGCAGAAATCCGAGGGCGGGGGGCTGGTCAGCACCACGAGCGGATTCATGACCGGCCGCGGCACTGCGAACGTGCTGACCCGCACCACGGCACTCCTGGCAGCGGGGTTTTTCCTGACGAGCCTGATCCTGTCGCTCTTGGCAGCGCATAACGGTGCGCCGGTGTCGCTCATTCCCGGCAGTGCTCCGGCGCGCCAGGCACCCGGAGCGCCGCCACCGGTGGCACCGTTGAACTCCGGCAGCGGCGGCTTGCTCGGGACACTTGGCGGCGGCAAGACGCCGCCTGCGGGTGGTCCAGCCGCCCCTGGCCCGTCGTCTGCGGCTCCAGCGCCATCAAGTCCGGCGCCGGCGCCGAGCGGCCCACAGGTTCCGCAGTCGCGATAGCAATGGTGCAGATCGTCCGCTGTTGGGCGGTCAAAGCGTGGCGTTTGGCGGCTTCGGACCTCGCATGAGGACGTCTGCCAAAGGCCATGCCAACGATGGGTTTTTACGCCCCAGCGGGGCGGCGTTTGTGACGCGCGGCAGACATTCCCGAAAATCGCTCGTCGAATCGAATCAGGCACGCTAAACGTTGGCTCCCATGGCGCGGTACATTTTCATCACCGGCGGCGTGGTGTCCTCACTTGGCAAGGGTTTGGCGTCGGCGGCGCTCGGCGCGCTGTTGCAGGCGCGCGGCTACAAGGTCCGGCTGCGCAAGCTCGATCCCTACCTCAACGTCGATCCCGGCACGATGTCGCCGTACCAGCACGGCGAGGTTTTCGTCACTGACGACGGCGCCGAAACCGATCTCGACCTCGGCCATTACGAGCGCTTTACCGGCCGGCCGGCGACCCGGATGGATAACATCACCACC
>DASZWK010000467.1:0-10577 GCA_035546235.1 Xanthobacteraceae bacterium
CTGCCGGTAAAGCTTCCGGTCGACATCGATCGAAGCGTTGATCTCCTCCATGAGCGGATCGGGCTTTCGGCCGAAGCGTCCACCCCACATTTTATTGGCCATGATGCGTCCGCCGAGGTTTGCTACCGATGCCCGAAATGAATGACGAACCGTATTACAAGGTCCGCCGGCGCAAGCGGGCAATGCTGGCGCTCGCCGCAGCCATCGCGGTCGTGGCCGGGATATACGGGATTGGGCGTCTGCGAAGCAATCCGGCCGATGCGGCGTGCCGGCAGGCGGTTAAGACCGCGGCGCGCATCGCACCCTTGGCCCGCGGCGAGGTGGCGGCGCTCGCCCTGGCGCACACCCCATTCCGTGTCCCGCCGCTCGCCTTCAAGGACGCCGAGGGGCATGACCGCACGCTCGCTGACTGGCATGGCCGGACCGTGCTCCTGAACCTGTGGGCCACCTGGTGCGTCCCGTGCCGGCGCGAAATGCCGGCCCTCGATGCGCTCCAGGCCCGGCTGGGCGGCCCCAAATTCCAGGTCGTCGCCGTCAATATCGACACCCGCGATCCGGAAAAGCCGCTCGCCTTTCTCAAACAAATAGGCGTCACCCACCTTTCCTACTTTGCCGACGAGAGTGCGGAAGTCTTTGAGGACCTGAAAACCGCTGGCAAGGCGTTCGGCATGCCGACGACCTTGATCGTCGATCCCAACGGCTGCGAGATCGGCGACATGGCGGGTCCCGCCGAATGGGCGAGCGACGACGGTGTGAAACTCGTCAGCGCGGCCATCCAGTAGCCCGAATTGATCGCGGCGAGATCCGGGGAACACCCGCGGGTTTCGATCCTTTTCACGCCGCCAAGACTCCACCGAGATATTTTTGTGACCCGTACCCGCGGCGCCAATTTCCTGCTCATCCTTGTTCTCGGTGCGCTGTCCACCGTGAGTCCGTTTTCGATCGACATGTATCTGCCGGCCTTTCCGCAGATCGCGCACGACCTCGGCACCACGCCGGCGGAAATCTCGCTGTCGGTTTCCGGTTACTTCATCGGGCTCGCGTTCGGACAATTGTTGTACGGCCCGGTGCTCGATCGCTTCGGCCGCAAGCCGCCGCTTTATGTCGGCCTCACCCTGTTCGTTCTGGCGTCGATCGGCTGCGCGACGGCGCGCTCGCCGGAGGCCTTCATTGCGTTTCGTCTGCTGCAAGCCATCGGCGGCTGCGGCGCCGGCGTCGGCGCACTTGCGATGGTGCGCGACTTTTTCCCGGTCGATGAAAGCGCCAAGATCATTTCGCTGTTGATCCTCGTCATCAGCGTCTCGCCGTTATTTGCGCCGACGCTCGGCAGCCTCATCACATCGAACGCCGGCTGGCCGTGGATTTTCGCCGTGCTTGCCGGCTATGCGCTGATCCTGGTGGCTGTGCTCGCCTTTGTGCTGCCCGAAGGCCACAAGCCGGACCGCGGAATTTCGCTGCATCCCGCCGCCATCATCGGCGAGTTTCGCACCATCATCGCGCTGCCGCAGTTTTTCGTCTACGCGATCGCCGGCGCTTTCTCATTTGCCGGCCTGTTTGTCTACGTGACCGGCGCGCCGATCATTTTCCTCGGCGCCTATCATCTCGATCGCACCGCGTTCGGGCTGGTCTTCGCCGGCCTCGCCTGCGCTTTCATCGGCGGCAGCCAGTTGAATATTTTGCTGTCGAGATGGCATCAGAGCGAGAGGATTTTTAAGATCGCGCTGATCTGCCAGACCATCATCATTGCCGTCATCCTCGTCGGGACATGGCGCGGATGGTACGGCTTGCCGTCGAATATCGTCCTGCTGCTTCTGTATCTGCCGTTTTGCGGCGTCGCCTATCCGAACGCCGCCGCGCTCGCGCTCGCGCCGTTCGACCGCAACATCGGCAGCGCCTCGGCGCTGCTCGGCTTTCTGCAAATGGTGATCGGGGCTTTCGCTTCGACCGGCGTCGGCCTGTTCCACGCCACATCGAGCCTGCCGATCTACGCGGTGATGACGGTGTCAGCCCTCCTCGGGCTTGTCATTCTGCTCGCCAGTCAAAAAAGTCTGGCGAGCGCCACGCCGCCGCAAGACGACGGCACCAGCGGCGTTACGCACTGATGTCAAGATTAGTGCCGAGACCGGCGGCGACATTGGCGAGCGAACTCGTGCTCTGATCGGCGGCGCCGACCAATTGGGCGATGGACGAGCCGTTAGCGGGATCGCCCATCCGCGCCAGCCGCGCCGCGACGGCGAGCTGCATTTCGCCGGTCTGCGCGCCGATCAACGCGGAAATGAGACTGACCATACCCATGGCGCAGCGATTCAAGACCGCGAAGCTTAAAGACCGATGAATCGCGTTGTTGGCGCCTGTGGCGAGGCAACGGAAGCGGCCTTGACGCCCTCCCCGCGGCCTGATACTAAACCATATGGTTAAGTTTCAGGACGCAGCCCTCGACCGCACTTTCGCCGCGCTATCGGATCCGACCCGACGCGCCCTGGTGATGCGGCTTGCGTCCGAGCCCGATCTGTCGGTGAGCGAACTGGCCGTGCCATTTCGGATGTCGCTGCCGGCCGTCATGAAGCATCTCGCGGTGCTGTCCGACGCCGGCCTCGTGGCGCGCACGAAAACCGGCCGCACCGTCGCGTGCCGGCTCGACGCCGAACCGATGCGCGACGCGTTCGAGTGGCTCACCACTTACGAAAAATTCTGGACCGAGCGGCTTTCCAGTCTCGCCGCATTTTTGGAGGAAGATGAGTCATGTCCACCCAAACCGCCGTCAAACCCAGCCTCACCCTCAAGCGCCACCTCAAGGCGCCGCCTGCCAAAGTCTTCGCCGCCTGGATCGATCCGGAAAAAATAAAGCGCTGGATGGGGCCTGGCGAAGTCAAAGCCGTGAGTGCCGAATGCGACGCGCGCGTCGGCGGCCGCTACCGCTGGGTGATGCAGAATCCCGCGGGCGAGATGCATGACGTCGGCGGCGTCTATCGCGAAATCGTCCCGAACGAGAAACTGGTTTTCACCTGGGCCTGGAAATCGACGCCCGAGCGCGAGTCCCTGGTCACGGTGCTGCTCAAGCCCGACGGCGACGGCACGTTGCTGACCATGACGCACGAGCAATTCTTCGACGAAGAGGCGCGCGACCGCCACCAGCATGGCTGGAACGGCGCGCTCGATAAAATGGACAAGTTCCTGTCGTGAGCTTCGCTGTTTTGACATGAAGCTCGGCCACAATGGTCACACGTCCCGCGACGGCTGTCATCGATCCACCGAAAGGAGTCCACCATGAAACTCTATGGCTTTTCGGCTTCGCCCAACACCTGGAAAGTGCGCGCGCTGGCCGCGTATCTGAAAATGCCGCTCGAATTCGAATTCGTCGATCTGATGAAGGGCGCGCAGCAAACACCGGCTTATCTGGCGCTCAATCCGAGCGGCCGCACGCCAACCCTGGTCGACGGCGATTTCAAGCTCTGGGAATCGAATGCCATCCTGCAGTATCTGGCGAGCAAGAACACAACGCCGCTCTATCCGAGTGATGCGCGCGGGCGTGCCGACATCACCCGCTGGCTGTGCTGGGACCTCGCGCACTGGGGCGCGCAAGCCTGCCAGCCGCTGATCTTCGAGAACCTGGTGAAGAAATTCGTCAACATGGGGCCGCCCGACGCCGCCGCTGTCGCCAAGGCAACCGAAGCTTTCAATAAGGAAGCCAAGATGCTGGACGCGCATCTGGCGAAGCAAAAATATCTGGTCGGCGATGCGCTCACGATCGCGGATTTTGCTGTCGCGGGCCCGCTGTTCCATGCCGAAGGCGGTCAGATTCCGCTCAGCTCCCATGCCAACGTCCGGGGCTGGTTCCAGCGCGTCTCCTCGTTGCCGTGCTGGGGCGAGACCGCACCGCAACTGTCGGCTGCGGCCTAGCCTGCTGCGCTATCCTCATCTGCCGTCGGGCCGGCTTCACGTGGCCGGCCCGAGACACATTCGAGCGAATGATTGGTCTAAAACCAGGCGGCAAAAAACTCAGCGCGTCGGCACTGGCTTGTCGCCGCGGTAATCGTAGAAACCGCGTTGCGTCTTGCGGCCGAGCCAACCGGCCTCGACGTATTTCACAAGGAGCGGGCACGGCCGGTATTTGGAGTCGGCCAAGCCCTCGTGCAGCACCTGCATGACCGACAGGCAGGTATCGAGCCCGATGAAGTCGGCGAGCTCCAAGGGTCCCATCGGATGGTGCGCACCGAGCCGCATCGCCGTGTCGATTGCCTCGACGTTGCCGACGCCTTCGTACAGCGTGTAGATCGCCTCGTTGATCATCGGCAGCAGGATGCGGTTGACGATGAAGGCCGGAAAATCCTCCGACACCGCGATCTGTTTGCCGAGCCGAGAGATGAACTGTTTGGTGGAGTCGAAGGTGGCGTCGTCGGTGGCGATGCCGCGGATCACCTCGACCAGCTCCATCAGCGGCACTGGATTCATGAAATGAATGCCGATGAAACGCTCCGGGCGGTCGGTGGCGGCAGCGAGCCGCGTGATCGAGATCGACGAGGTATTGGTGCCGATGATGGTTTCGGGCTTGAGCACCGGGCACAGCGCGCTGAACACCTTGCGCTTGACGTCTTCCTTTTCGGTCGCCGCCTCGATGACGAGATCGCAGTCGCCGAGTTCGTCGACGGTCTTGGCCGCCGTGATGTGCTTGAGCGCGGTCTGACGCTGCTCTTCGCTGATGCGCTGGCGGCTCACCTGACGCGCCAGGTTGCCACTGATTGTAGCCAGTCCCTCGGTGATGCGTTCCGGCGCGATATCGTTGAGCATCACGTGCAGGCCGGACAGCGCGCAGACATGGGCGATGCCGCTGCCCATCTGACCGGCTCCGACCACGCCTATCTTGCGTATCGGATGCACTGTTTGTTCCGTCCGCGCCGAACGCGTCACCGGCCGCTCCCTGACGTCGCTCATGCCCCGGTGCCTCTTGTACGACGATCCGCCGGGATGTTCCACACGGCGGCGCGCCAAAATTCGACCATGGTCAACGCTTCACCTTGCCGAGTTCGTCCGCCAATTCCGGCAACACCTGGTAGAGATCGCCGACAAGGCCATAATCGGCGACCTGAAAGATCGGCGCCTCCTCGTCCTTGTTGATGGCGACGATGACCTTCGAATCCTTCATGCCGGCGAGGTGCTGAATGGCGCCCGAAATCCCGACCGCGATATACAGGTCCGGCGCCACGACCTTGCCGGTCTGACCGACCTGCCAGTCGTTCGGCGCATAGCCGGCATCGACTGCCGCGCGCGACGCGCCGACCCCGGCGCCGAGCTTGTCCGCCACCGGCTCAATATACTTGGTGAAGTTCTCGCGGCTTTGCATCGCCCGGCCGCCGGAAATAATGATCCTGGCCGAGGTCAATTCCGGCCGCTCGGACTTGGACAGTTCCTCGCCGGCAAACTGCGACAAACCGGGATCGGCGGCACCGGCCACCGTTTCGATCGGCGCCGATCCACCGGCGCCCGTCGGCTGGAATGCCGCGGTACGAATGGTGAGCACCTTCTTGGCCTCGGTGGAGCGCACCGTCTGGATGGCGTTGCCCGCATAGATCGGCCGCTCGAACGTATCGGACGCCACGACTTTGCTGACGTCGGACATCTGCATCACGTCGAGCAATGCAGCGACCCGCGGCATGTAGTTCTTTCCCGCCGTGGTGGCCGGCGCCACGATCGCCTCGTAGGGGCCGGCGAGCGACACGATCAGCGCCGCAATCGGCTCGGCCAGCATATGTTGGTAGGCAGGAGCCTCGGCGAGCAGCACCTTGGCGACGCCGTCGAGCGTCGCGGCGGCTTCCGCGACCGGGCGGCAGCCCTGCCCCGCGACCAGAACATGCACCTCGGCGCCGATCTCCTTGGCGGCGGTCAGCGCCTTGTTGGTCGCATCTTTGAGCGCAGCGTTATCGTGTTCGGCGATCAGAAGAGTTGGCATTAGATCTTTCCGTTGACGCGTCATTCCGGGGCGCGGACGAAGTCCGCGAGCCCGGAATCCATAATCACAAGTGGCGCCAGATTGCGCGTGTGGTGATTATGGATTCCGGACAGCCGCTGCGCGGCTTCCGGAATGACATTTGAATTCGCGATCGGCATCAGATCGCCCCCGCCTCGTTCTTCAGCTTGTCGACCAGTTCGGCCACGGTCTTGACCTTGACGCCGGCCTTGCGCATGGGAGGCTCCGAGGTTTTCACCACTTCGAGACGCGGCTTGATGTCAACGCCGTAATCGGCGGGCGTTTTTTCGGCGATCGGTTTTTTCTTCGCCCGCATGATGTTCGGCAGCGACGCATAGCGCGGCTCGTTCAATCGCAGATCGGTGGTGACAATCGCCGGCATTTTCAGCTTCACGGTCTGCAAGCCGCCATCCACTTCGCGTGTGACCGCGAGCGCATCGCCGTCGAGCGCAACCTTGGAGGCGAAGGTACCTTGTGGCCACCCGAGCAGAGCCGCCAGCATCTGGCCGGTCTGATTGCAGTCGTCGTCGATCGCCTGCTTGCCCAGAATGATGAGGCCGGGCTGCTCCGCAGCCGCGATGGCTTTGAGGATCTTCGCCACGGCGAGCGGCTCAATCGGCCCGTCCGCCTTCACCAAGATGCCGCGATCGGCGCCCATCGCCAACGCGGTGCGGATGGTCTCTCCGGCCTGCTGCGGACCAATCGACACGGCGACGATCTCGGTCGCCTTGCCGGCTTCCTTGAGCCGGATTGCCTCCTCGACGGCGATCTCGTCGAAGGGATTCATCGACATCTTTACATTGGAAAGCTCGACGCCCGAGCCGTCCGCCTTGACGCGGATCTTCACATCTTTGTCGATCGCCCGTTTGACGGGCACCAGTATTTTCATGAGTTCTACCTGCCGCTCGGTCAATCAATCGCCGGCTATGCTGCGGTGCGGGACCCTAATGGCCGTGACCGCGCGGTGTCAACGTGGCGGGACCGGCGGCGGCAGGTGACCGTGATAGCCCGACTGCTCGGTTGGCGATTGCAGAAGCGGCGGTTGCGCACACTCGAACAGGCGGGTGCCAGACGGGCGCAGCAGAAGGAACAGCACGGCGCCGGTGGCAAGACCGCCGACATGGGCCCAGTAGGCGATGCCTTCCTGGTTGCGGCTCGCAGCTTCGATGACTTGCCAGCCAGCCCAGCCGCCGATCACCCAGAACGCCCGTAGCCGCAGCGGAATGAGGCCGAGCAGCACGGTTACCTTCTGACACGGCCGGTACATTAGATAGGCGGCGATCACGCCGGCGACCGAACCGGAAGCGCCGATCAGCAAGCTCGGTACGCCTGGCGCACTCATCACGAAGGCAAGCCCCGCGCCGACGCCGCAGGCGAGGTAAAAGGCGAGAAAGCGCCAATGGCCGAGCAATTCCTCAATGTCGTCGCCAAACACGAACAAAAAGATCATGTTGCCGAAGACATGCATGAAATTGGCGTGCAGAAACTGGTAGGTGATGAGCGTCAGCGCCGCCGGCACTCCTGCCGCGCCGGTCCCGCTGGTGAACGCGGCCGGGATCAGGCCGGCAAGGCGATCGGTCTGCGCCATCTCCTGCGGGCCTGCGCCGACTTGCAGAAAGAACACGGCGAAATTCACAACAATCAGCGACCACATCACGTAAGGCGGTTTCGGCCACTTGAACGGATTGTGGTCCCAGATCGGCATCACCATGGCTTGCCCCCAAATTCAAACCGTGTGGGTCGAGTCGTGGTCAGCGATTGCGGCCCGGCGCCCACAGCACGTCGCGCGCGCCTTTGTCATTGGCGTAGCGGCTGGCGACGAACAGAAAATCGGACAGGCGGTTAAGATATTTCAAGACCGCGGGAGTAACGCTTTCGCCGGGCTGATCGTTCAGCTCGGCGACCAGCCGCTCGCCGCGCCGGCACACCGTGCGGGCGAGATGCAGATAAGCCGCGGCGGCACTGCCGCCCGGCAGCACGAATGAGCGCAACGGCGCCAGCTCGGCGTTGAGCCGGTCGATCTCGCTCTCGAGCCAGTCCACCTGGTTGTCAGTCGCGGTCAGCCGCTCGCCGCCCGGCCCCTTGCCTTGTCCGGGTTCTTGGCCCGGCATGGTGAGGTCCGCGCCGAGATCGAACAAATCGTTCTGGATCCGCGCCAGTGCCGCATCGAGCGCGGCATCGTTGCCCGTATGCAGCCGGGCAATGCCGAGCGCGGCGTTGGCTTCGTCGAGGGTGCCGTAGGCGGCGACACGCAGATCGTATTTCTTGCGCCGCTCGCCGGTGCCGAGCGCCGTGGTGCCGTCATCGCCGGTGCGGGTATAGATGCGGTTTAAGACGACCATGCTGGCCTCGCGGAGACCGCCGGCACGTTCCGCGCCGGCATTTCAGACCGGATCAAGGGAGCACATTTTGGGAGAGGGTTTAAGGGGCGCAACAAAGGCGCCGCTTAGAACGTGTAGCCGACGCGCAGGCCGTAATCGTTGATTCCGGGGTTGCGCGTGGCCGCACCCATGCCATCGCATGCGGTTCCGAAGATGCCGTGCCCATTCGACTGATGGTCGAAGGTGAACATCACGCTCCAATGTTGCGACATCTTGTATCCGAGCGATCCGCCATCGTGAAACATATAGCGGCAGCCCAATCCGGAATGCCCCGGCGGCGGATTGTTCAGATAGCCGTTATGCAGGTCGGCATCGAGAAACGCTTCGGCGAAGAAATGCCGCGGCAGCGGAATGGTCCACAGCGCGCCGGCGTAGACGGCGCTGGTGCGGCCTTCGAGGTTGAGCAGGCCGCCGACGTTGGCGCGCGGCATGAACACGCTCCACCACGAGTCCTCAAAGAACGGCAGCCGGGGCGTCACGAACTCGCCGTTGAGGTCGTAGGTGCCCTGCTCGGCGCCGCCGACGCCGTGAGCGAAGCCGCCGAAGCGGAACTCGAAACCCTCGGGGTCGTAGACCACAGGCTGCACGGTGGCGGGCGCGGTCGCGGGAATATAGGCCGGCGCGGGAGCCTGCGGCAGGTCGGCACTCCACGCGGGTCCAAACGCGACCAGCGCAGCGAACATAGCACCGAGCGCCGCCAACGAGCTGCGCTGAATGAACCACACCGCCATGCTACCCCTCACATCGGCGCCATCGTAGCCCAATTTCGCAGCCGCAACATGCCCGCGTCTGGCGCTTGCGGCAAATATCGCGCGGTATCGGGATAAAAATAATGGCTGTTGCGGCGAGGCCACACGATTCGCGGCGAAAAATCGGCGGAGCTGGTCAAAATGGGACAGCGCGCACCCTCGAGGCCATCCGCACGACAGTTCCGAGGACTAACGTTGCAGGCTCAGCCAAGCCCGACCCGCGGCCGAGAGCTCACTTGCCCATGATCCAGACGGCCAGCATGATCACCGCGATGGCAATGAATTGCAGCAAGACCCGCAGCCGCATCAGCTTCTGCGAGGTCCAGGGCGAACCGCCGCGCATCATATTGAGGAGGCCGAGCAGCAGCACCAGGGCGACGGCGCCAACGGCGATCGGCACCGCGACATGCGACATGAAGTATGACATCGGCGCAATCTAGCCCGGTTTGAGGGCAAGCGAAACCCGCAATGACGCGGGCGTGTCCATGCGCTAAGACAGCGCCGCAATCGCAGAGGACGCCCGATGATTATCGACTTCCAGCACCATTTCACGCCGCGCGAACTGATCAAGGACGACCCGGGCGACCGCCTGGTGCTCAACTACGACGCGCTGGGAGCGCCGAGCTACACGGTCCATTCGCTGCTCTACGATCTCGACGAACACGTCGCGATGATGGATCTGGCCGGCATCGACGCCGCGTGGCTCACGAGCGCGGCCGGCATGTGCGCCGATCTCGACACCTCGCGCTTTGTCAACGACAAGGCCAAAAAGGCCGAGCGCGACTACCCGGGCCGGTTTATCGGCGCCGCGCACGCGCATCCGCTCGGCGGCGCCGCGGCGTTCAAAGAGCTGGCGCGTTGCCGCCACGAGCTCGGCTTCCAGGGCGTGACCATCTGCTCGGAATTCGACGGCAAATGGATCGACGATCCGGCGATCGAACCGTTCTGGAGCGAGGCCGAGAAGCTCGGCATGTTCGTGTTCGTGCATCCTGCGCTCAAACTCAACAACGCGCAGCAGTTCGACGCCTACGATACCGCGCGCGGCGTCGGCCGCGAATTCTCGCTGATCATGGCGACGATCCGGCTGATCAATTCCGGCGTGTTCGACCGCCATCCCGGCCTGACCGTGCATATGGCGCACCTCTCCGGCGGCATCGCCGGCATGCTGGCGCGCATCCGCTCATTTCAGGACAAGACGTTCTGGGGGACCGCCGGCAATCCGCGCCACGGCGTCACGCCGAAACACGACTTCGACTATTACATCCGCCATAACCTGGTATTCGACACCGCCGGCTTCGCCGGCGGCATCGGCGCGATCAAGGCGGGACTTTGCGAAATTCCGGCGGCGCGCATCGTGTTCGCCACCGACTATCCGCAGGAAATCCGCAAGCGCGAGATCGTGCGCGACTTCGTCAATGACATTCGCGGACTCGGCGCCGACGGCGAGCGCATCCTGTCGGGCAATGTCACGCTGTTGTTCAA
>DASZWK010000468.1:0-5571 GCA_035546235.1 Xanthobacteraceae bacterium
AGCCGTCCGAGACGCTCGGGGGTGGATCCCGACTGCTTCAGCGGCGCCGGCTTGGGGTTATGCGGATAGAACGGTTTTCGCCCACGTTCAGTTGGCCACGACACAAAAAGAGCGGGGCGCGCGGCCCCGCTCTAAACCAACGGCAGTTAAGAGCGGCCGCCATGGCTGTGTTGGCCGCCCTTATGGCCGGCCTCGCTCGCTTTTTCGCGGTCGTTGGCGAAATTGCCGCCGCTTTGCTGGCCGCCCTTATGACCGGCTTCCGCTGCACGTTTCGGGTCGTTGGCAAAATTGCCGCCGCTCTGTTGCCCGCCCTTGTGGCCAGCCTCAGATGCCCGCTCGCGGTCTTCAGCAAAATTGCCGCTGCCGCCACGATGTTCTGCCATCCTCTCACTCCTATGACTGATGGGTACTATCAAATCAACGGAGACATTGGGGGGCGGGTTCCGCCACATGGGTAGTGCATTTTAAGGCGATGCTGGCGCCAGCCGTGTATCAAAGTACAGGTGAAGAATGGATGACCACGTTCTTCTGACCGACGTCGGACCCGCTGACAAAATCGAGCTGGCCATGGAGAGCATCGGCAAAATCTTCTCGAAAATGGAACGTCGAGCTACCGTCATATAGCAAGATCCGGTAGGGTTACCCGCGATTCCGACAAAGATGAGCGGCCCCGATTGAACGCGTTTCGTGCCCGCCGGGCGCTTTCGAGCGGCAACGTGCCGTGCGGAACCCCGCACCCGCTCGAAATTCGGTAGATCGTTGGAATCGTGAAGCTCTTTGACATGGTCAATATGATGTCATGCAGAGACTGTCAGGCTGCGCCCATCGTTCCGGGCCACCGGTCGAAAACGTGGCCAGATTGCCTTGGAATCCAACGACTTGTAGGGCGGCCCCCATCCGAGGCGCACGCGCCTCGGCCTCATTGAAGCGTGCCCATGCGGAGAACTGCTCGCACGCCAGCTCCACCCATCCGAGGCGCACGCGCCTCGGCCTCATTGAAGCGCGACCGTATAATCGCGACACTGCCATACTTCGCCCGGGGCCCATCCGAGGCGCACGCGCCTCGGCCTCATTGAAGCAGATTGACGCGATCCCGGCGCAGAACCCCATCGGCCCATCCGAGGCGCACGCGCCTCGGCCTCATTGAAGCACCTGCGCCGTCTGTGCCTGCGCCAATCCAAGCGTCGCCCATCCGAGGCGCATGCGCCTCGGCCTCAATGCCGTCGGTCATATCAAGTGAATATGCCTTCTCGCAGATCGCCGCCGCGGCATCCGCCACAGAGCAGGCAATGGCGTTAATGCCATCGAGAATCAATGTTACGACGCCGACATCGGTTTATTGCCTGGTCGAGCCGACGATTACCTCCGGTTCGGCGACAGGGGATGTTATCTCCATGCTCGTAGGATTAATTGATTTAGGGACGCATATCACCTTGAGCAGTTATGCGATCGCGTCGAACATAGAGGCTAGGGTATGCAGTTGATCTTATATATTTCGTGTTAAGTATCGGCAGCATGCATGGCATATAATCCGGTAGCGCGTATTTTTTGCGCCATATTGTCGAGTGATCAAATTCGATCAGAGGGGGTGGCGACACATTAATAGCTTCGCAGATATTACGATCCCTGCCGAACCAAGGATGCTTTGCGTACGCCGCACTCCACGGAAGGTATTCGTAATACCCGTCCATCGGCAATGATAAATTATATACTTCGGCTGTCTCACTATTTCTGCTCTAGTGAGCGAAACTGGAGTACTGAGGGCACGACGACTGGCAAACTCAGTGCCCGCGATACATGCGCCAACCATCAGAGTTCCAAGAACGGCAACCATTGGGCTTTTGACGGAGCTAACTTTCCCCACTGTCACAGCCATGGCGAGCGACAGAGTGCCAAATGAAGCCACTAAAAATGTGCCATTTTGAAATAGAGACCCGCCGCGTGCATTCAGCAATAAGATGCCAGCGTGACCTAGCGCGATTGACAGGCTTTGCTTTGGCGAGCGGGATAGATCGGTTAAGATGAATAATGCACAGGACAAAAAGCAACACAATACTCCAAGCGTTTGTATTTCCTTGGATGGAGATAGGGAAGGCACCAAGCTCCGAAAAAAATTACCGAATGTAAAATGAAAGGGGCGTAGACGGTTTGATTGAAAATGATATGGTAGACTATATAGCCGACAAGGTCGCCATAGAACAATAGCCAAATCAATACTCCGAAGCCGCCTGCCGCAACGCCGACTATAAGTGCCAGCGTGGCTGATTTCTGACGCATTGATGACCAAATGCCGCTGACTGTAAATAGAACAACGGATGGGCCAAACGAATAAGCGGTAAATGCAAGCAACGAAAACGACAAACCGGCTATCAGCGCCAGAGGCAATGGGACGGATAAGTTTCTCCAAGCAGCAGCCAGATAGGCTGCTATTCCGATGACGGCAAACAGACCTGCCACCGGATAAAAACTAACCGAATATAGCCCTTGAACCAACCAGACAGCGGCAAGCAACCCCGCGAATAGACTCACGCCTAGGCATTTTTCTGTCGCACTCCGCAGCGCCGGGGACAGGGCTATGCTTGCAGCGGCGAGCGCCGATAACAAAGGCAGAATCAGGCGAGCGTAGTTTGGCGCAGACCAACCGAAGAGAGCGCCGTACGCTTGAGCGAGCATGAAGATAACGGGACCATGGTAATCAATGTAGGTCTGATAAAGATGTCCGCCCACATTTAGTACCCGTCCGCCCAAAAGATGTTCGGCCTCGTCATTAAAGGGCACGAACCAAAGTCCATGCCACACCCTGACGGTCAGGAAAGCGATTGAACCGGCGAGCAGTATCAAATTGCATGAAAAGATCGCAGCCATCCATCCCGAGAGGTACCTTTTGCCTAACATCAGTGGCCTTCCTGACTAACCGGAAACAACAAAAGTACTGCCCCGCCACTAGGCAGCAGCGTACCTGATTCGCCAACGGCGGCATCGCCATTCTCGGTCGCGACGCGAGCGCTGGAAATGGCGTCCGCGACCGATGCGGTGATGACGCGGCACCTCGTCGCGTGTCGCGCGACCGTTATCTCGGTCTGCGCTCCGAGATGAACGAGATCAAGCGGGTACTGATCGGTGCCGCAACGGGGATCGTCACTCTTCTGGTCGCCGTGCTCGGCTATCTGATCGCGCACGGCAGCCTTCCGTTGGCACATTGATCGAAGACGCCTTTGGGGGTCATCATGCATCCGAGGCGCATGCGCCTCGGTTTCAGAAGAATTATCCCTCGTGCAGAGCCCGATGCACCGATCCTGCGTGAGAAATTCGGGCGGCCCGATCTCGCACGCTAGCGAGCGCAATCGGCAAGCCCGACATCGGATCGCTTTCATACCCCCTCCGCGGTGGTCGCGCCTGCTACGATCGGCGGATGGAGTCGACTTCCTTCGATCTTTCGATTTACAAGGCGGCGCTCATCGTGCTCGGCGCGGCAGCCGTCGTCATCCCGCTGTTCCACCGCCTGCGCGTGAGTTCGGTGCTCGGCTTTATGCTGGTAGGCGTCGTCGTCGGCCCGTTCGGGCTCGCCTCCCTCGCATCGAGCCTGCCATGGCTCTCTGCCGTCAGCATCGGTGAGCCGGACACCATCGAGCCGATCGCGCATCTTGGGGTCGTGTTACTGCTGTTCATGATCGGGCTTGAACTGTCGTTCGAACGGCTGATCGTGATGCGGCGGCTGGTGTTCGGTCTCGGCGCTCTGCAGGTGCTGCTCTGCAGCGCAGGTCTTGCCGGGGCCGCGACGCTGATCGGCTACGGTTGGACGAGCGCGGCCGTCGCCGGCTTGGCCCTGGCGATGTCCTCCACTGCCGTCGTCATTCAGGTGCTGTCCGACGAGAAGCGGCTCAATACGACCACAGGCCGCACCAGTTTCGCCGTCCTGCTGTTCCAGGACATGGCGGTCGTGCCGGTGCTGTTCGCGCTCGGAGCGCTGGCCCACGGCAACAGCGGCGGGGCCGGATTTGGAATAGCGGCCGCCCAGGCTGTGATCGCCGTCGCGGCGATCCTGATCCTCGGTCGGGTGGCCTTGCGGCCGTTATTTCGCAGCGTGGCCCGCACCCGCAGTCCCGAACTCTTTGTCGCGGCCTGCCTGCTCGTCGTGATCGCGGCCGGTCTCGCCACCGCCCTGGCCGGCTTGTCCATGGCGTTAGGCGCGTTGATCGGCGGCTTGTTGCTGGCCGGCACCGAGTACCGACGTCAGGTCGAGGTCACGATCGAGCCGTTCAAAGGATTGTTCCTCGGCGTGTTCCTGATCTCCGTCGGCATGAGCCTCGATATCCGCACGCTGGGCGCCTATCCGCTGCTGGTGTTGGCCGCATCGGCCGGCGTGGTGCTCCTGAAATCGCTGATCATTGCGCCGCTGGCCCGCGTGTTCGGCGTGAATTGGCGGAATGCCGTGCGCACGGCCCTGCTGCTCGGCCCTGGCGGCGAGTTTGCCTTCGTCATCATCGCGGTCGCGCTCGCCGAGCATTTGCTGGCGCCGCAAGCCGCGAGTGTCGTGTTGTTCGTCACCGCCCTGACGATGGCGACCATTCCGCTGCTGTCGGGCCTGGGTGACCGCATGACACGGCGCCTTGCAGCCCCGACGCCCGTCAACCCGGGCCTGCTGGTGCCGGAGAACCTGGATGCGCCGCCGCGCGTGATAGTCGCAGGATTTGGCCGGGTCGGGCAGACGGTCGCCGACATGCTGGTCGTGCATGATCTCCCCTATGTCGCGATCGACCGCGATCCGGATCGCGTCGCCCGCCAGCGCGCCGCGGGCAAGCCCATCTATTTTGGCGACATGACGCAGATCGAGCTGCTGCGGCGCCTGCATCTGGACACGGCGCGCGCCCTCGTCGTCACCCTCGACGAGCCGGACGATTCCGACAAGCTGGTTGCGGGCGCCCGGGCGGAACGGCCCGACTTGCTGATCGTCGCCCGCGCGCGTGATGCGCGACACGCGGCACACCTCTACCGCACCGGCGCCTCTCACGCAGTGCCGGAGACGATCGAGGCCAGCTTGCAGCTCTCCGAAGCGGTGCTGGTCGATATTGGCGTGCCCATGGGGCTTGTGATCGCCTCGATCCACGAGCGGCGCGATGCTTTTCAGGCCTCCATCAAGGCGATGGTGCCGGCGGCCAATGTTCAGATTTTCGGCCGGGAGCGGATACGCGACCGCCGCCCGTCATCATGACCCGCGGGCTCTCTTTCAGGCTGCTCTACAAAATACCGCCGGCGGCGACAAAAACCGCCGTCCATTTCAGTGACATCCAGAGCGATACAATCGACTCAAAGAGAGCGATGCCGAACAGCCTCCTCCCCATAAATCCGCGCCAATAGTGCCACCCGGCCCACGCCAGGAAGGCAAGCCCGGCCTGCCATGGATACGGGAACGCCCCCGCTGGGGGCAGGATGAACAGGATCATGCCGGCGATGCTGGTACGCCCGAGCAACGAGAGCGCGAAATCGACGGCATACATGGGATGGCACCATAGCTCGCGGACCCGATGCGTGCGAGTGTGGCCGCTGCACGGACAGCCATTTTCTGTATTC
>DASZWK010000469.1:0-6518 GCA_035546235.1 Xanthobacteraceae bacterium
CAAGTCCCGATCGCCGACGTTCTGGCGATCTATGTCCGCGACGTTGTTCCCGGTCACTCACGGCCGAAGGAAACGAAGGGGCGCATTAAGGCGCTCGACTCCTTCTTCGGCGACAAGATGTTGTCCTACGTCAACGGCGAGACTTGTCGCGCTTATGCCAAGCAACGATCGACGGACGCGGCAGCGCGACGCGAGCTAGAGGATTTGCGCGCCGCCATCAACCACCATCGGCGCGAGGGACTCTGCAACAAGGTGGTGGAGGTTCGTCTACCGCCAGAACGGCCGCCGCGTGAACGATGGCTGACTCGATCAGAGGCAGCGCGCTTGATCTGGGCGGCATGGCGATATCGCGAGGTACAGAAGGGGAAGCCGACAGATCGCAGGTCCCGCCAGCACATCGCCCGCTTCATCCTGGTCGCGCTCTACACTGGCACACGGGCAAGCGCTGTTTGCGGCGCGGCCCTGCAGCCGACACCCGGTCATGGCTGGATCGATCTCGACCGTGGCATGTTCTACCGGCGCCCTCCTGGCCAGCACGAGACCAACAAGCGGCAGCCGCCAGTCCCGCTACCCGATCAACTCTTGGCGCACCTGCGACGCTGGAAACGGCGAGGACAACGCTTCGCCGTCGAATGGCTCGGCGACTGGGTGCAAAGCATCGACAAGGCTTTCACCAATGTCGTCGCTGACGCTGGCCTCGGCGATGACGTAACGCCTCACGTTCTACGCCACACCGCGGCGACTTGGCTAATGCAAGCCGGTACGGATTTGTGGGAAGCGGCCGGCTACCTTGGCATGACTGTGGAGATGCTCACCCAACGATACGGCCACCACCATCCGGATCATCTCTCAGGTGCCCGGAAAGCGTTCGCGCGTCATCGCAAGAGCCGTGAAGTGGTGGCCGAAGTGGTGGCCGAGAGGGACGACATTTCAGCTAAGTATTGGTCGGAGTGGCAGGATTTGAACCTGCGACCCCCTCGTCCCGAACGAGGTGCTCTACCAGGCTGAGCCACACTCCGACATCGCTGCAACACGGCCGCGCCGCGCGCTTATACCTACGGCCTTGCGGGCCTGCAAGCGCGGCGGATTTTGCCGCCGCTCGTGCTATTTAGGCACGATGGTGCCGCAATGACAGCCCTGCTCGCGACCCGCGTCTTGAACGCCGATGGCGCCACCATCGCCGAGGCGGCGCGCTGCCTTGCGTCAGGCGGCCTCGTCGCGTTCCCGACCGAGACGGTATACGGGCTCGGCGCCGACGCCACCGACGGCCAAGCCGTGGCGCGACTCTACGCCGCCAAGGGCCGGCCGGCCTTCAATCCGCTTATCGCGCACGTCGCCGATGCGGCCGCGGCGCGGAGGCTGGCGCGGCTCGATGCCGACGCCGAACGGCTCGCCGCGGCCTTTTGGCCGGGCCCGCTGACGCTGGTGCTGCCCAAAGCCGAGGGCTGCGTGGTTGCGGAGTTGGCGACGGCTGGGCTCGACAGCATCGCGGTGCGGGTGCCGCGTCACGCGGTGGCGCAGCAGCTTCTGCATAAATTCGGCAAACCGATCGTCGCACCATCGGCCAACCGCTCCGGTCATGTCTCGCCGACCACGGCCGCGCACGTGCTCGCCGATCTGCGCGGCCGCGTCGACCTGATCGTCGACGGCGGTGCAACGCCGGTCGGCGTCGAATCCACCATCGTCGCCTGCCTCGGCGAGCCGGCGCTGCTGCGTCCAGGCGGCGTACCCAGCGAGGCCATCGAGCGGGCGCTGGGGCGGCCGCTCGCACGCCCGGCTGTCGAGGCCGCCTCGGCAGACGATGCCCCGCTCGCGCCCGGCATGCTCGCGTCGCACTACGCGCCGCGCACGCCGCTTCGCCTTGATGCATCGCGCGTCGAAGCGGGCGAAGCGGTGCTTGCTTTCGGGCCTAAGCTCGTGCCGGGCGCAGAACACGCGGCGCGCGTTCTCAATCTTTCGCCGTGCGGCGATCTGATCGAGGCTGCGGCCAATCTGTTCGCCCACCTGCGCGCGCTCGACGCCGTGGGAGCGCCGTGCATCGCCGCGATGCCGGTGCCGCGCGACGGCCTCGGCGAGGCGATCAACGACCGGCTCGTGCGCGCCGCGGCGCCGCGGCCGGCACGTTTATGATGCTTATGATAATGTGAGCCCAGCGGCATCGGGCCAACCGCCCGAACAAACGGAACACCTCATGCTCGACAAACCGCAGACCAAAAAACTCGACCCCGCCCTGCTCGCTCGCTTCGCCGCGATCGTCGGCGACAAATACGCCATCACGGACCCGGGGGCGCAGGCACCGTATCTGGTCGAACTGCGCGGCCTCTACCAGGGTCACACGCCCGTGGTGCTGCGGCCGGCGTCGGTCGAGGAAGTGTCGAAAGTTGTCAAACTCGCCAACGACACCGCGACGCCGCTTGTGCCGCAGGGCGGCCACACCGGGCTCGTCGGCGGCCAGATCCCGTTGCACAACGAGGTGGTGCTTTCGCTCAACCGGCTCGACCGTATCCGCGAGGTCGACCCGACATCGAATTCATTGACCTGCGAGGCCGGCGTCACGCTGCAGCGCGCGCGCGAGGCCGCCGCGAACGCGGACCGGCTCTACCCGCAACTCTTGCCCTCGGAAGGCACCTGCACCATCGGCGGCAACCTTTCGACCAATGCCGGCGGCACGGCGGCGATCGCCCACGGCATCGCCCGCTCGCACGTGCTCGGCATCGAGGTGGTGCTCGCCGACGGGCGCGTGCTCAACAATCTCAACAAGCTGAAGAAAGACAACACCGGCTACGATCTGAAAAACCTTTTCATCGGCGCCGAAGGCACGCTCGGCATCATCACCGCGGCGGTATTGCGGCTGGTGCCGCGGCCGCGTTCGGTCGAGACCGCGTTTGCCGGCATCGAGTCGCCCGAAGCGGCGCTGGAGCTTTTGGGCATCGCGACCGAGCGCACCTCGGGCGGGGTCACGAGCTTCGAGATCATGACGCGCGCCGGCATCGAGCTGGTGCTCGAACATGGCGCCGGCACGCGCGATCCGCTCGCCGCACCGCATCCGTGGTACGCGCTGATCGAGCTGTCGTCGCAACAGCGCGACGGCCTGCGTGACAGCATGGAAGACATCCTGACGCAAGGGATGGAGCGCGGCCTCGTACGCGATGCCGCCATCGCCGACAGTATCGAGCAGGGCAAGGCGTTCTGGCGATTGCGCGAACTGTTCAGCGAAGTGCAGCGGCACGCCGGCGGCTCGATCAAGGAAGACATTTCCGTGCCGGTCGCAGCCGTTCCGGCCTTCATCAGAGAAGCGAACGCCGCCGTCGCCGCGCTTATTCCCGACGCGCGGCCGCTGCCGTTCGGCCATCTCGGCGACGGCAATATCCACTACAATGTCAGCCAGCCGATCGGCGCCGACAAAGAAGCGTTTCTCAAGCGCTGGGGCGAGATGAACGACGTCGTGTTCGCGGTCGTGAAAAAATACGGCGGCTCGATCTCCGCCGAGCACGGCATCGGGCTCCTCAAACGCGACCTGCTGCCGTCGGTGAAAGACCCGGTCGCGCTCGAACTGATGCGCGGCATCAAGCGCCTGCTCGATCCCAAGGGCATTCTCAATCCGGGCAAGGTGCTGTAGCGCGGCTTGGCTACAGATCGAAGCGCTGATTGAGCGCGGGCATTTCGACCTGCGTTCCGGCAAGCCGCGCCGCGAATGCGCGCATGGCGTCCTCCTCCCCATGAGTGAGGAACGTGCGCGCCGCGACTGTATGCCCATGCCATTTGAGCAGCCCGGCCTGATCGGCGTGGGCCGAGAACCCATTCAGCGTGTGGATTTTGGCTCTGACCGGGAAATCGTCGCCAAGAATGCGCACCGGATTCTGGCCATCGATGATCTGCCGCGCCAGGGTTCCTTTGGCGGCAAAGCCGACGAAGATCACGCTGCATTCTTGCCGCGAAATATTGTGTTTGAGGTGATGGCGTATCCGCCCTCCGGTCGCCATACCGGACCCGGCCATGATGATCGCCCCGCCGTGCATCGTGTTCAGCGCCACCGATTCCGCCCTCTCGTGGGTGAAGTGCAGGCCGGGCAGCGCAAACGGGTCATGGCCCTCCCGGAACAGCCGTGCGGCCTCGGGCTGCAAGTCGTCGCGGTAACGAGCAAAGATCTCGGTCGCCGAAATCGCCATGGGCGAATCGAGGAAGACCTGCATTGACGGCTTCAATCGGCTTTTTTGGACGCCCTGGTTGAGCAGAAAAAGGAGCTCCTGCGCCCGCTCCAGGGCGAAGGTCGGGATGATGACGTTGCCGCCGCGCCCAAGCGTGTCGGAGATCGCGCTGTAGAACTCCTCGATCGACGCGTCCATCGGCTTGTGGAGCCGATCGCCATACGTCGTCTCGATCACGACCACATCCGCGCGCGGCGGCGGTGCCGGCGTCAGAAGCAAGCGGTCCGTGCCGTTGCCGAGGTCACCCGAGAACAGCAAACGTAACGCGCGCCCGGCTTCCGTCAGTTCAACAAGGATGCTGGCCGAGCCAAGGATATGTCCGGCGTCCACAAACGTCGCGCGCACGCCTTCGCCAAGATCGATCGGCTCGCCATAACGGGCACTGCGCTTGAACGACTCCAAAGTCCGAAGCGTGTCAGCCACCGTATACAAGGGCGCGGCAGGCTTGCTGTCCGCGCCGTGTCGTGGCCCATGCGAATTTGCAGCGTCCTCCTCCTGCAGGTGAGCGGCATCGAGCATCACCAGCCGGGCGAGTTCGCAGGTAGCGCTCGTCGCGATGATTTCGCCGCGAAATCCGCGTTTGGTCAGGAGCGGCAGCCGCCCGCAATGATCGAGATGGGCGTGCGTCAGCAGCACAAAATCGATGCCGGCAGGATCGAAGCCAAGGTCGCCGGCGTTCTCTTCGGCAAGCTCGCGGCTGCCCTGATAGAGTCCGCAGTCGACCAAAAAGCGCCGGCCGGCGCACTCGACGAGATGGCATGACCCGGTGACGTCGCGATCGGCGCCATGAAACGACAGCTTCAAACGATTTCTCCTGCGAAAGGCGGCACAACGTAACGACCGCGGCGATCAGCTCCTCAAGCCGAGCGGTTCGCCGCATGCGTCATACCAGTCCAGGATGCTGCTCCAAATCTCATTCGCCGTTTCGGCGAACCAGAACAGCTCCCGATCTTCGGCGTCGATCGTCCCTTCTTCGGCCAGGAATTCGACGTCGACGGCGCGGCGCCAATACGCTTCGCCGACCAGCACGATCGGAACCGGTTTGATCTTGCGCGTTTGCACCAGGGTCAAGACTTCGAACAGTTCGTCGATCGTGCCAAAGCCGCCCGGAAATGCGACCAGCGCCTTCGCGCGCTCCAGAAAATGCATCTTGCGGAGCGCAAAGTAGTGAAACCGGAAGCACAGCTCCGGGGTGATATACGGATTGGGATATTGCTCGTGCGGCAGATCGATATTCAGGCCGACGGATTTTGCACCGGCATCGAAAGCGCCGCGGTTTGCGGCTTCCATGATCCCCGGGCCACCACCGGTCATGATCACCAGCCGAGAGCCGTCGCTGTTGCAGCAACTGCCGACCAGTCGGCCGAACTCGCGCGCAACCTCATAGTAGCGGCTCTTCGCCAGAATCCGTTCTGCCACCGCGAGCTCGCGGATCAGACTGCTGTTGTGGCGATCGGTTTCGAGGGCTTGGCGCAGCGCCTCGACCCTGCGTCGCGCCGCCGCCGGCTCCGAAATTCGCGTGCTGCCATACACCACGACAGTGTCGCGAATGGCATGCTCCGCAAGCAGGGTCTCCGGCTTGAGATACTCGACCTGCAGGCGCACACCGCGCGCCTCGTCGCGCGCCAAAAAAGCCAGATCCTGCTCGGGCAGGACATAGCTCGGGCTCTTGAGAATTGCTCTTACTCGCGAAGGCGCGTCGGGATCCTCGCTGCCCGACTTCGGTCGGTGCCAGGGCAGTGGCCGTTGTCGTCTGTTGGGGTCCGCCGGCTGGGGAATCGCAATCTTCCCGGATGAGGACTCTAAGTCTTTTGCCATCGCGGTCCAATCTCGCTCGATATCGGCGCTGTCAGACCGGAATGACTACTCGCCAAGCCGATCTCAATCAATGCTGACACGTTCCCCGAGGGCGGGCGTCGGTTTTCGGACGCTGTCGAGCAACGAAGCGCGCAAGAGATAGGCGCGATGCGCCACGGGATCGGCGGCTGTCGCCGCGAGCTGTTCAAAATTCCGCGCGCGCGCCGCCGGGTCTTTTTCTTCCATGCGCTTTTTGTTGGCGATGGTCTGCTGCTGCACGAATTCGATGTTCAGCGGCCGCCGATGCTTGTCATAGAGATCGAGCGTTTCGGCCGGCGCCTCGCCGCGGATGACGCCGCCAAGGAGGCCGCTCAATTCGACGGCGTCGTGGATGCCGAAATTGAGCCCGAGCCCGCCGAGCGGATTGTTGACGTGCGCGGCGTCGCCCGCAAGAAACACGCGGCCTTGACGAAACGACGCCGCCACGCGCTGATGCACGTTATAAAGATTGCG
>DASZWK010000470.1:0-4002 GCA_035546235.1 Xanthobacteraceae bacterium
GCCCTTTGTCGGACTGTTCGGCACCGTCTGGGGCATCATGAACAGCTTCATCGGTATTTCCAACGCACACACCACCAATCTCGCGGTGGTGGCGCCGGGCATCGCGCAGGCGCTGATGGCTACCGCGATGGGATTGGTGGCCGCCATTCCGGCGGTGATGATCTACAACGTTCTGGCGCGGCAGACGGCGCAATACCGTGCGCTGCTTGGTGACGCCTCGGCGCAGGTCATGCGGCTCGTCAGCCGTGATCTCGACCGCGCCAAGCTCCCGCTCGCCCAGGCCGCCGAATAGACGGGGACGAAAGCCATGGCCATTCGTCTCGATCACGGCGAGGACGAACTTACCGAAGTCCACGACATCAACGTCACGCCATTCATTGACGTGATGCTGGTGCTGCTCATCATCTTTATGGTCGCGGCGCCGCTCGCTACAGTGGACACGCCGGTCGATCTGCCGTCCTCCACGGCGCAGCCGCAGCCACGGCCCGATAAGCCGATCTATGTGACGCTCAAGGCCGACGGCAGCCTTACGCTCGGCGATGATCCGGTGGCGCGCAGGAGCCTGCCCGCCGCGCTCGATACCGCGACCGGCGCCGACAAGGACAAGCGCATTTTCCTGCGCGGCGACCGCGCGGTGCCTTATGGCGACGTCATGGCGTTGCTGAACGAATTGCGCGGCGCCGGCTACCTTAAAATCGCCCTGGTCGGGCTCGAAGCACGCAGCGCCCAATGACCCCATCCGCACTCAGCTGGCTCGATGACGATCCGCACGCGCGGCGGCGCTGGATCATTTCCAGCGTCGCGGTGTTCTGCGGTTATGCCGCCGTCGCCGGCGGATTGCTGCTGTGGTGGCCGCAATCAGACCGCATCGGCGATGATTCCTCGGTCATCTCGCTCGAGCTGGCGCCGATCGACAGCATTGCCGACGCCAAACAGACGGACGTTGCACCCGCGCCCGAGGAAATGGTCGAGCAGAAAGAGACGCCCGTGCAACCGGTGAAGCAGCCGGAGCAGCCCAAGGTCGAAGAGCAGCCGCCGCCCGAGCCGGCACCGTCGGCCATCGCGCTGCCGGAGGAGAAAAAGCCGCCGGTCCAGCTCGAGGAGCAACGGCCGCCCGCACCGGTGACGGCGGCCCCGGTCAAAGGCGGCGCGCCGCGGATCGAGCCTTCCTGGGAGAGCCGACTGTTTCGCAAGCTGCAGCAGGCCAAGCGCTATCCGAGCGAGGCGCGGGCGCGCGGCGAGCAAGGCGTCGTGACGCTTGCCTTCAGCATCGACCGCAATGGCCACGTCACATCGCGGCGCATCATGGAAGGCTCGGGCTACGCCGCGCTCGATGACGAGGCGATGGCGCTCGTCATGCGCGCCCAGCCAATGCCGGCGTTTCCGCAGAGTATGACCGAAGCGGAAATCAGTCTGACGGTGCCGATCCGCTTCTCGCTGCGCTGACGCGCCATATCCCGTCATAGCCACTTAGCACCCACGGAGACATTCATGCGTACCAAGCAGACCCTGACTTCCGCCGACGTCAAGAAAATGTTGACAGCGTGCGAGGCAAAAGCCGCAGCGAACAAATGGCCGGTGGCTATCGCTATCGTCGACGACGGCGGTTTCCTGCTCGGCTTTGCCCGCATGGACGGGGCGGCAGCCATCACTGCGGAAGTGGCAATGGGCAAGGCGCGCGCCTCGGCGATGACCAAACGGCCGAGCAAATTCTTCGAAGATCGCATCAAGGAGCGGCCGGCTTTTCTCAATTTCCCAGCGGGAATATTGCTGCAAGGCGGCGTCCCGATCATGTATCAGAATGAATGTGTCGGTGCGATCGGCGTGTCCGGCGTGCAGTCGCACGAGGACGAGGAAGTGGCGCAGGCGGGCGCAAGCGAGATCGGCTGAGACGCCGCCCTTCATTTGCTTCGCAGATAGCGGGAGCAGGCCAGCATGCACACCTCGCAAACCGCAAACGTTCTCGCTGGCCTGTGGCGAACGGCCGGACAGGATGACGCGGCGCTGAACGCCGTTGAACTCACCGGCGCCGAGCCGGTGCTGCCCTCTTCATTTGCGGTCGGAACTGCCGCACAAGCGACCCTCGCCGCTTCCGCATTGGCGGCGAACGAGCTGTGGCGGCTGCGCACGGGCCGCCGCCAGCGCGTCGCCGTTGACATGCGCGCGGCGGCTATCGAATTCCGCAGCGAGCGCTACCTGCGCGTCGACGGCAAGGTGCCGGCCGAATATCACGACAGCATCGCCGGGCTTTATTGCTGCGGCGACGGGCGCTGGGTGCGGCTCCACACTAATCTGCCGCACCATTGCAGTGGGTTGCTCAAGCTGCTCGGCTGCGAACATGATCGCGCCGCGGTGGAGCGCACGCTCGACGGTTGGAAGGCGGAAAAACTCGAAGACGCGGCGGCCGCAGCCGGTCTCGTCGTCACCGCCTGCCGCTCGTTCGCCGAATGGGATCACCACCCGCAAGGACAGGCGGTCGCCGCGCTGCCGCCGTTTTCGATCGAGCAGATCGGCGACGCGCCGGCCAAACCCCTGCCCGCGGCCGGACGGCCACTCGCCGGCGTCAAGGTGCTCGACCTCACCCGCATCATTGCGGGACCGGTGTGCGGGCGGACGCTGGCCGCGCACGGCTCCGACGTGTTGCTTGTCACTGCGCCGCATCTGCCGTCGATGCGGCCGCTCGTCATCGACACCGGCCGCGGCAAACTATCGACGTCGATCGATCTGCGCGAGCAAGGCGGTCGCGACACGCTCGCTGCGCTGATCCACGACGCTGACGTCTTTGTGCAGGGCTACCGACCGGGCGCGGTGGCAGAGTTCGGCTTCAGCCCCGAGGAAGCTGCCAAAATTCGGCCGGGGCTCGTCTATGTGTCGCTCTGTGCTTACGGCCACGCCGGCCCGTGGGCCGGACGCCGCGGCTTCGATTCCCTGGTGCAGACCGCGAGCGGCTTCAACGCCGCCGAAGCCGAAGCCTTCGGCCAGAGCAAACCGCGTGAGTTACCCGCGCAGGAGCTCGATCACGCCACCGGCTATCTGCTTGCCTTCGCGGCGATGACGGCGCTCAAGCGCCGCGCCGAGCAAGGCGGCTCCTGGCACGTGCGTTGTTCGCTGGCGCAGACCGGGTATTGGCTGCGCACGCTCGGCCGCATTGACGGGACGCAGTATCCCGATCCGCGATCTAATGACGTGCGCGACCTGCTGGAGGAAACACCCTCCGGCTTTGGCCGACTCACCAGCGTGCGTCATGCCGCCAGCATGAGCGAAACACCGCCGCGTTGGGCGCGGCAGAGCGTTCCGCTCGGCACGCACCCGCCGGAGTGGCCCGCTTAACGCGCGATCCTACTCCGCCGGCACGCTCGCCAGTTCGCGCTCGGCAACCGGATTCTTGATGTCGAGCCAGAATGTCGACACCGCCGACACCACCGCCATGCCGGCGAGCAGATAGAGCCCACTTGAGAAGCTGCCGGTCATGATCTTGATCCATCCGACCGCGGTCGGACCGAAGAAGCCACCGAGATTGCCGATGCCGTTGATCCAGGCGATGCCGGACGCTGCCGCGCTGCCGTCGATTGCCCAATTTTCGATGGCCGTCACGATTTTCTCCCGTGATACGTCGTGCAGGTTTTGCTGTCTTTGCCTCAGCATAAGATTGCCGCGGCGATAATCAATCGCCTAGGGACCAAACCGGCGCTGGAGAGGCCGCGCGTTAACACGCGTTTATGCTCAATCGTCGAGTTCCTTGAAATAGCGATAAATGCCCCATTGGCTGAACGGGATGCGCCGCTCCGACGCGAGATACGCGGCGACGCGCGGCCGCTTGGCGACCCGATCGTGCAGCGCCACGAGCAGCGGAATCCTTTTCTCGAAACGCTTCATGCGCTTGGGAAATGCGTAGCGCAGACCTTCGACGATCTGAAACAACGACAGGTCAACGTAAGTGAGCCGTCGCCCGACCATGTAATGGCCGCCGTTGTGCTTGAGCACGCGTTCGAAATAGCCCAG
>DASZWK010000471.1:0-7907 GCA_035546235.1 Xanthobacteraceae bacterium
ACGGCTTCGGCAATGCGGGCGAGCTGCTCCGCGGGCGTCAAGCCTTCCGGGCTCTTCTCCGCGATCCCGGCGCGAACTTGTGCGCCCAGGCCGGCGACGCGAACCATGAAGAATTCATCGAGGTTGTTGGCGGAAATCGACAGGAATTTGAGCCGCTCGAGCAGCGGATGCCCGTTATTGGCGGATTCCTCGAGCACGCGGCGGTTAAAGTTGAGCCACGACAGTTCCCGGTTGATAAAGCGCTCGGGACTCGCCGAGAGCGACGGTTCGGACACTCGCGCAACCTCCTCCAGCCGCCGAACGGCGCCAGATTCCATTGCGAGAACAGTGGCTTGGCCACGGTCCGCCATATCCGATCCAGTCTCCTCAAGGGCGATGATCGCCTCCCTTGGTAACAATTCTATGACTTGGTGGGTCCGATGGCTTGATGCGTTCAACAACTTTCAGTCACACAGATAACGAGGCGTAGCGCCACACCGTCAAGGCTCCTCTGCGCTATCGCGAAACAATTCGGCTGCGAGCGCGCGGCTGGCGGGCCGGCCCTGCCGCAGCGCCTCGTTATCGAGCGCAATCACGGCCGCGCGCGCCGCAGCGAACGAGCGCTCGACATGGCTCAGCAGGTAGCGAACCACGCTGTCGTCGAGCGAAAGCTGGCGGTCGGCGGCGAGCTTGATGATCACGCCGCGCAGCATCGCATCGTCCGGCGACTGCAGCGTCACGACCGGCAAGGCGCGAAGCCGCGACGCGAGGTCGGGAATGGCGATCGACCAGGACGTGGGCGCCGTGCGCGCCGTGAACAGCAGGAATGACTCCTCTTCGCGCGCGAGGTTGATCAGGTGAAACAGCGAACGCTCGTCCGCCGCAACCGTTTCCTCCACCACCAAGGCGCCGGTCGCGAGCGATGCCAACAAATCGCTTTCGCCGAGCGCACGGCCCGACATCGTCCGCGCGCCGGATGCGTTCGCCCAGATTGACGCGAGGTGCGACTTGCCGGAGCCTTCCGGCCCGATGAGCGCGACCGCATTGGCCGGCCAATCCGGCCAGCTTTCGATCAATGTGAGCGCGGCGGCGTTACCCGGCCCGGGCAGGAAATCGTCGCGCGCATAGCTCTCGTCGTGATCGAGCGCGAGCGCAAGCTGGCGCGGACGATTGGCCATGGCTGTCAATTCGATCCGTTGCCGCTCAATGGCCGGTCCCGAACGAGTTCATGTGTCGGAACCATTCGGCGAGATAGAAGGCAATCGAGAGCACGGTCAAGATCGCAACCAGGGCGATGCCGGCCGTCTCCGCGAGCGCTGCGTTAAAGCCCATGCCTTTCTCAGCCAGCACAAGCGCGGCCAACAGAATTTGAGCCACTGTATTCAATTTCGATACCGGATGCGGCCGCACCGGCATCGGCTTGTTCACCAGCCACGCCAACATAAAGCCCGCTATGATCATGATGTCGCGCGAGACCACGAGGATCACCAGCGAAATGGGCAGTTCCCTGGCAATGCCGAGCGCCACATAGATCGATACGATCAGCGCCTTGTCGGCGAGCGGATCGAGATATGCGCCGAGCTCGCTTGCCATGTGGAAACGTTTGGCGAGAAAGCCATCGACGGCGTCGCTGATGCCGGCCGCGAGGAACAAGGCGAAGGCGACGAGCATCTCTCCTGAAATGATCGCCCAAATCACCGCCGGCACCAGGATGATGCGCCCCAGAGTGATCAGGTTGGGAATGCTCAAACTACGCCCCGGCTCCGCACGTGCCCCGTTCGCCGCCGCCGGACGGGTCCGGCCTTATTCTGCACAACCCGCCGGGGTGGCCCAGTCCATCCTTGGGGCACGGCCTTCCTCCACCGGGAATTATAACGACCGCCACGCGCTTGCACACCCCGCGATTCCGCCGTACCGAGGCGGCGAGCAAGGCCTCCCCGCCGGGGAGCGATGTGCGAATTGGTGGCTCTCGTGGATGAGGCACGCTACGCGGCCGCGGGTGTCGATATCGACGCCGGCAACCGCCTGGTGGAATTGATCAAGCCGCTGGTGCGCGCCACCGCGCGTCCCGGCGCCGCTGCCGAAATCGGCGGCTTCGGCGGCCTGTTTGATCTCGCGGCCGCCGGATTTAACGATCCCATCCTGGTGGCTGCGACCGACGGCGTCGGCACCAAGGTCAAGATCGCGATCGAGACCGGGCGTCACGACACGATCGGCATCGATCTGGTTGCCATGTCGGTCAACGATCTTGTCGTCCAAGGCGCGGAGCCCCTGTTCTTTCTCGACTACTTTGCCTGCGGCAAGCTCGATCCAGCCGCAGCGGCGGCAGTGGTTGCCGGCGTCGCCAGAGCCTGCCGGCAGGTGCGGTGCGCGCTGATCGGCGGCGAGACGGCGGAGATGCCCGGCCTCTATCAGCCCGGCGAGTACGACCTCGCCGGCTTTGCGGTTGGCGCGGTCGGACGCGCCGATCTTCTGCCCCGTACCGACATTGCGGCGGGCGATGTGGTTGTCGGCCTCGCCGCATCGGGCGTGCATTCGAACGGCTTTTCGCTGGTGCGCAAAGTCGTGGCCGAGACCGGCCTCGCTTGGACGGCACCGGCGCCGTTCGAGCCGTCACGCACGCTCGGCGAGTCCCTGCTGACGCCGACGCGTCTCTATGTGCAGTCCTGTCTCGCCGCGATCCGTAACACGAAGGCCGTCAAGGCGCTCGCCCACATCACCGGCGGCGGCTTTGTCGACAATATTCCGCGCGTGCTGCCGCCGGGATTTTCCATCGCCGTCGAATTGGACCGCGTGCCCGTGCTGCCGGTATTCAAATGGCTCGCGCGGGCCGGCAGGATCGGCGAGATGGAAATGCTGCGAACATTTAATTGCGGCGTCGGCATGATCGCGATCCTGGACGCGCGCGGGGCTGATGCGGCGTGCGCGCAATTTGCCGCCAACGGCGAAACCGCCATACGGCTCGGCGAAGTCGTCAAAGACAGCGGTGATCGCAAAGTCGAGTTCCGCGGACTGCTCGATCTTGCCGGGTGACGGGATGATCGAACAGCGCGCCGAGAAATTGCGCGTCGCCGTCCTCATTTCCGGCCGCGGCTCCAACATGGTGGCGCTGATCGAAGCCGCCAAGGCAATCGATTACCCTGCCGCGATCGTTCTCGTCATATCAAACAACCCCGATGCCGCCGGCCTCTCTTATGCACGCGAGGCCGGCATTGCGACCGCAATCGTCGATCACCGGCCATTCAAGGAAAATCGGGCTGCCTTCGAGCAAGCGCTCAATGCCCAACTCGAAGCGCAGCGGATCGATCTCGTCTGCCTCGCCGGCTTCATGCGCCTGTTGACGCCGGATTTCGTGGCGCGCTGGAGCGGCCGGATGCTGAATATCCATCCCGCACTGCTGCCGCAGTTCAAGGGCCTCGATACCCATCGCCGCGCGCTCGACGCGGGCGTGCGGGAACACGGCGCGACGGTGCATTTCGTGGTGCCGGAAATGGACTCCGGGCCGATCGTGCTGCAGGCCTCGGTTCCAGTACGCAACGGCGACACCGAAGAGAGCCTCGCCCAGCGCGTGCTCGAAGTCGAGCACCGCATCTATCCGCAGGCCCTGCGGATCGTCGCTGAAGGCCGCGCGAAATTCCAGCCTGGCGGCGCGCACTGAAATTCACTTGAAAAGCGCGCGACCGGAACACAGGCCGGCGCAAAACAAAACCCCCAGACGGTAATCCGGGGGTTACGAAATCCGGGGAAACCGGATCGCCTCACGCAACTTTCAGATTTTCCGCCGAGGTTCTACCGCGGTTCGTGACCAGTTCGTACTCGACTGTCTGGCCTTCATTGAGTGTGCGCAGGCCCGCGCGTTCCACAGCCGAAATATGGACAAACACATCCTTGTCGTCCGTGGCCGGCTTGATGAACCCGTAGCCTTTGGTCGGGTTGAACCATTTGACGGTGCCCTTCTGCATCGTCTGTCTCCTAAGTCAGTCCTTATGCCAGAGAAGACACGAGCCGCAACGCCGAATGGCCGCTGCGTTCCGCGCCACAACACAGATTTTGGAGGAGTCCGAAGCGATCGTTGGCAAGAAGCGTTGGCAAGACAGCACCGGCCAAATGGCCAAAATCTGATTGTCACATCAACAAATCGTATGAATACGGCGCAAGGATGGCTGCAATCAGTCTGCAGGCAGCCAAGGCGCTGACCGTGGAATGCGCAACGGTCGCGTGATGAGACAACGCATTATTTGCTGAACATGTAGCACGGGCCTCGATAAAATTTTCATCATTTCATTCCGTCGCGCGGCGTGCTGGACTTTGCGAGCCGCCAGCGGCGCCACACCCCGCCAAACACAATGGCCAGCGCCGCACCGGTGCAGCCGCCAATCAGTGCGGCGTGCCATGCATCCGGCGGAGCAAGAGCAATCAGCGCGTCAAATTTGTTGTCGTCGACGATGGTTTGCCCTCCAACCCAGCCGAGCAATGCGGAGCCGACCCAAACCAGAATCGGGAACCGATCGAGCACCGCGGTAAGGAAGGCCGCTCCAACGATAACGAGGGGGACGGAAAGGCCCAGACCGAAAATGAGCAGCAGCCCATTGCCGCCGGCGATCTGCACGATGGCGAGCACGTTATCGAAACTCATGACGATGTCGGCGATCACAATGATACGCACGGCGTGCCACAGGTGTCGCCCCGCGACGACATCGCCGCCCTCGTCGTCGTCCGGCACGAGCAATCTTGCGGCGATGTAGAGCAACGCCAAACCGCCGGCGATCTTTACATAGGGCAATTGGAGCAGGCGCGCGACGACGCCCGTAAAGGCTACCCGCAACAGCACTGCGGCAGCGGCCCCAATCGCTATTCCACGAATGCGCTGGGGTCGCGGCAGCGCCCGGCATGCCATCGCAATGATAACCGCGTTATCACCGGACAGCAGAATATTCGCCACTGTAATCTCAAGGACGGCGGCCCAGAACGTCGCCTGATCGAAATCGCTGATGTTCCAGTGGAACATTCCCACTCCCGGCGCCGGCTCCGCAGCTACATGCGCTCGGGATTTCGAACCCGATTGGATGGATCGTCAACCGACGATATCGTTGCCGGAAAAGAACTGGGCGATTTCCTTTTCCGCCGTAGCAGCGGCGTCGGAGCCGTGTACCGAGTTCTCGCCGATCGATTTGGCGTGGAGCTTGCGGATGGTGCCGGCCGCAGCCTTGGCGGGATCCGTGGCGCCCATCAAATCGCGATACGCCGCGATCGCGTTCTCACCCTCAAGGACCTGGACCACGACGGGCCCGGCGGTCATGGTCTCAACCAGTTCGCCGAAGAACGGGCGCTCGCGGTGCACCGCGTAGAATGTCTGGGCCTGCTCGCGGGTCATGCGCACGCGCCTCTGGGCGACAATCCGCAAGCCCGCTTTCTCGATCAGCGCGTTGATGGCGCCGGTGAGATTGCGCGCCGTGGCATCGGGCTTGATAATGGAAAAGGTACGCTCGACAGCCATCAAATCATCCTTCATGGACCTGGAAAGTCAGGTGGAACCGCGCCGGGCTTATAACGTTCGCCCGTCCGTCCGACAAGCTGAGCGCCTGCAGTCCGATCAATGGTGGTACGATTATGCGGGGGACCGCCGCACTTTCCAAGAATTGGCTATCCTTGTATACCGAGCGGGAAAAAACCAGAACACGACCGGAGAGAAGTGATGGACGCAAAATCCGAGAGCGCGGGCAAGTGCCCGTTCAGCCAAGCGCACACAAACCGCGACTGGTGGCCTGACACACTCAACATCGACGTTCTCCACCGGAATTCCAGCCTTTCCGATCCGATGGGCAAGGAATTCGATTACGCCAAGGAGTTCAAGTCGCTCGACCTGAACGCCGTCGTCAAGGACCTCACTGCCCTGATGACAATCTCACAGGAGTGGTGGCCGGCCGATTTCGGGCATTACGGCGGCCTGATGATCCGCATGGCGTGGCACTCGGCTGGCACCTACCGGATCGCTGACGGCCGCGGCGGCGCCGGAGCCGGTCAGCAACGCTTCGCGCCGCTCAACAGCTGGCCGGACAATGCCAACCTCGACAAGGCGCGCCGGCTGTTGTGGCCGATCAAGCAGAAATATGGCCGCAAGCTGTCCTGGGCCGACCTGATGGTCCTCGCCGGCAACGTCGCGCTGGAGTCGATGGGCTTCAAGACGTTCGGCTTCGCCGGCGGTCGTGCCGATGTTTGGGAGCCCGAAGAGCTCTACTGGGGCCCGGAGGGAACGTGGCTCGGGGACGAGCGCTATAGCGGCGAACGACAACTGCAGAATCCGCTCGGCGCCGTGCAAATGGGCCTGATCTACGTCAATCCGGAAGGGCCTAACGGCAAGCCGGATCCGGTCGCGGCTGCGAAAGACATCCGCGAAACCTTTTTCCGCATGGCGATGAACGACGAGGAGACCGTCGCGCTGATCGCCGGCGGCCACACCTTCGGCAAGACCCACGGCGCCGGCGATCCCTCACTGGTCGGCGTGGCACCGGAAGGCGGGGCAATCGAAGATCAGGGTCTCGGCTGGAAGAGCAAGTTTGGCACGGGCATCGGCGCCGACAGCATCACCGGCGGCCCGGAAGTCACCTGGTCGCAGACGCCGACCAAGTGGAGCAACCACTTCTTCGACAACCTGTTCAAGTTCGAATGGGAACTCACCAAGAGCCCGGCCGGCGCGTTTCAGTGGAAGGCGAAAGGCGCCGAAGCCACGGTCCCCGACGCTCATGACAAGTCGAAGAAGCATGTACCGACCATGCTGACGACCGACCTGGCGCTGCGGATGGACCCGGCCTACGAGAAGATTTCGCGGCGCTTCTACGAGCATCCGGAGCAATTCGCAGACGCGTTTGCGCGCGCCTGGTTCAAGCTCACGCACCGCGATATGGGACCGATTCATCGCTATCTCGGTCCGCTGGTTCCGAAGGAGACACTGATCTGGCAGGACCCGATCCCAGCCGTGAATCATCCGCTGATCGCCGAACAGGACATCGCGGCTCTCAAGGCGAAGGTCCTTGGCTCGGGGCTGTCTGTCTCCCAGCTCGTTTCCACGGCATGGGCGTCGGCCTCGACGTTCCGCGGCTCCGACAAGCGCGGCGGAGCCAACGGCGCACGTATCCGCCTCGCGCCGCAGAAGGACTGGGACGTCAACCAACCGGCTCAGCTTAAGACGGTTCTGCAGAAGCTCGAAGCGATCCAGAAGGAGTTCAATGCTTCGGCCTCGGGCGGAAAGAAGGTTTCGCTCGCCGACTTGATCGTTCTCGCCGGCGGTGCGGCGGTAGAGAAGGCCGCGAAGGATGCCGGAGTGGACGTGAAAGTACCGTTCACGCCGGGGCGCATGGACGCGTCGCAGGAGCAGACCGAAGTCGAATCGTTTGCTCCGCTCGAACCGCTAGCCGACGGCTTCCGCAATTACTACCGCGGCAAGCAGCTCATGTCCCCGGAGGAGGCGTTGATCGACAAGGCGCAGTTGCTGAGATTGACTGCGCCCGAGATGACGGTCCTGCTCGGCGGCCTGCGCGTGCTCGGAAACAACGCCGGCGGTTCCAAGCACGGCGTCTTCACGACTCATCCCGGCAAGCTGACGAATGACTTCTTCGTCAACCTGCTCGACATGAGCACGGAATGGCAGCCGTCCGGAGAAACCACGTATCAAGGCCGCGACCGCAAGACCAAGTCGGCCAAATGGACCGCCACGCGCGTCGACCTGATTTTCGGTTCGCACTCGCAGTTGCGGGCGGTTGCCGAAGTCTATGCCTGCGCGGACTCAAAGGAGAAATTCGCGAAGGATTTCGTGGCGGCGTGGAACAAGGTGATGAACGCGGATCGCTACGACGTCGCCTATGCAAAGGCCGCGTAGGCCGGCGGGCGGCCCTGTCGGACGCTTTGGCTGAGACATCGGGGCGGCGGGT
>DASZWK010000472.1:0-2632 GCA_035546235.1 Xanthobacteraceae bacterium
CGTTTCGACGCCACCAAGATCCACACCCACACGTTCCCGCTGGACGATCTGCCGACCGCGATCCGCTACGCCAAGGAACGCATCGACGACGCCATCAAGGTGGTGGTGAAGGCGCGCGGCGTCGCAGCTCACAGGGTCGCAGCAGAATGAACAATGCAATGGTCTCGCGGCGTGCCGCGCTCCGCGGCGCGCTTGCCGTTTCGTCCGCCGCACTTGTGTCGCCCGCGCGTTCGGCCGCGGCCGCCGACTGGCCGGCGCGCCCGGTGCGCATCGTCAACACCTTCGCGCCGGGCGGCGCGGCCGACATTCTCGCCCGCATGGCGGGCGACCAGCTGACAAAAGCGCTCGGACAGCAGTTCTATGTCGAGACGCGCGATGGCGCAGGCGGCGTCATCGGCGTCGACCTCGTCGCCCACAGCGCGCCCGATGGCTACAATTTCGTCATCACCACATTGTCGCTGACCGCGATCAATCCGCTGATCAACAAGAAGATCGGCTACGATCCGTTCAAGGATCTGACCCATGTGGCGTATCTGGCGGGATCGCCGATCGTCTTCATCGTCAGCGCCAAGGGCGGCGTGAAGACGCTGAAAGACTTCGTCGCCAAGGCGAAGGCGAGCGCGAAGCCGCTGAGCTATGGCGTGTCCGGGTTTGCCAGCGCCGGGCAGATGATCACTGAATCGTTCGCGCAGATGGCCGGCCTGAAATTCCAGGTGGTGCCGTACAAGGGCGCGGCGCAGAGCCAGCTTGACGTGGTGGCGGGCAATATCGATTTCGCCACGCCGACGGTGACCTCGGCGTCGCCGCAGCTCCAGGGCAAAACGGTGATCGGGCTCGCGCATACCGGCAAGGAACGGCTGCCGGACTATCCGGACGTGCCGACCTTCAAGGAGCTGGGCTACGACCTCGTCGCCACCAACTGGTTTGCGCTGGCGGGGCCGGCCAAGCTTCCCGACGCCATCGTGCAGAAGGTCAATGCCACGATCAACGCCGGCATGGCGCAGCCGGCCAATCAGGCGGTGGTGCGCCGCGACGGCATGATCATCGATCCGATGGACGTGCCGGCCTACCAGGCGTTCGTCGCGCACGAGGCGGAGCGCTGGAAGCCGGTGATCCTCAAGGCCGGGCTGAAGATGGAATAGCGTTGTCGACGTGCTGTTATTTCTTGGCCGTCATGTCTTGCGGATGCGGAAGGTGAGCAGCTTCTTGTCCTTGTGCGTTGCTTCGAGCGTGTCGCCGGTCTGATTGAGCAGATTGGGAATGTCGACGGCGGCGAGCGGGTCGGTACACTCGACGATGAAGGTATCGCCGGGCTGCGCCTGACCAAGTGCTTTTTTGGTCCGCAGTGCCGGCAGCGGGCATTTGAGGCCGCGCAGGTTGAGAGTTGTTTCTTTCATTGCGTTCATCGTCCGCGCAGGCGGACGATCCAGTAGCCGCCCGCAGTCGGAGCTTATACTGCGATTCTGAAATTTACTGGATGCCCCGCCGGCGCGGGGCATGACAAAATGGGACCGATGACACTCGACTCCAGCACGCAACGTATCGGCCGCTTGACGGCGCTGAGCGTCGTGCTTTCGCTCATCGAAACGCGCGTCGGCGCGGCGGCGCAAACAAAAACGCCCTTAACGGCCGCGCGCGGATTCACGCTGGCCGAGGACGTCATCGGTTCGGCCCGGCCGCCGCACGCGATTGCGCTGCGGGATGGCTTTCCAGTCGACAGCGCACTCGTCGCCGATGCCGGCTCCTATATGCCCATTCCGTTGCCGCTGACGACCCGCCGCATCGATGTCGGCGAACCGCTGCCGAGCGGCACCGACGCGGTGCTGCCGCTGGATGCCGTGGCGCTGCGCGACCATCGCGCCGAGGCGATCGCTCCGGCCGTCGCAGGCGAGGGCGTGCTGGCGGCCGCGGCCGATGTCGTGGAGCCGGCACCGTTGCGGCGAGCGGGCGAACGCGTTCGCGCCATCGATCTTGCGGTCATGAGGGCCGCCGGAATCGGGGACGTGAACCTTCGCCTGCCGAAAATCCACGTTGTGTGGGGCGGCGATGCCAGATCGGAGCCGATCGAGGCGGCGCTGGCAACGATTGTGCGCCTTGCCGCCGAAGCCGGCGGTGTGGTCACCGGCAAGGCGGTCACGCTTGAGCCGGCGCTCGGCGATCCTGAGACCGACGCGGTGATCGCGGTCGGTGGCACCGGCAGCGGCCGGCGGGACGCGGCGGTTGCGACTTTGGCGCGGCTTGGCCGCGTCGAGGTGCATGGCATTGCCATATCGCCCGGCGAGACCGCCGCGTTCGGATTCATCGCGACTCGGCCGGTGTTGCTGGTCCCGGGGCGACTCGACGCGGCGCTGGCGGTCTGGCTTCTGATCGGCCGCCACCTGGTCGCCAGGCTTGCCGGCGGTCGGGTCGAGGATTGGTCCACAACGCTGCCGCTGAAACGCAAAGTGACTTCGACGATCGGCCTCGCCGAGCTGGTCCCGGTCAGTTGCGCCGGCGGCATGGCGGAGCCCTTGGCCTCCGGTTATCTGTCATTGGCTTCGCTGGCAGAGAGCGATGGCTGGACCGTCGTTCCGGCTGACAGTGAAGGTTTTGCGGAAGGTACGCCGGTTGCGGTAAGGCCTTGGCCATGAGT
>DASZWK010000473.1:0-5988 GCA_035546235.1 Xanthobacteraceae bacterium
GAGGGAACGCTGGCGCTCGCCGCCGCGCACGATGTCGCGAGCGGCCTCGAACAGGCGGTGCGCGACCAACTTGGCCCCGATGTCGAGGTGGAGACCCACATCGAGCCACTGCCGGCCGACGTGCTCGCCGGGCGCGACGCAACGGCTGAACGCGTCGCCGAAGTTCGTGCGGTGCTTAACGCACAAGCTGCCGGCATTGCCGGCCTCCACGAGATCCACGACGTGCGCGTGCGTGAGACCGCCGAGGGCGAGATCGTCAACTTCCATTGCCAAGTCGACCCGGCGCTCTCGGTGCACGCGGTACACGATCTGGTCGATGCCGTCGAAGGCGGCCTGCGCCGGCACTTCCCCACCATCGCCCGCGTCATCGGCCACGCCGAACCGCGGCGGTAACGCTGGGCCCAGGCTAGACGCCGCCGCAGCTGGCGGTGATGGTTCCTGCCGATTACCTGCCCGATTGCGCGGCGCGCAAACCGGACTACAACTGCGTCATGCGCACCGAAGAACCCCACCCCGTCCGCCTCCAGGATTATCGCCCGCCCGACTGGCTGATCGAGACCGTCAATCTCGATGTCTCGCTGCACCCGAGCGCGGCGCGCGTGCGGGCCAAGCTGAAGCTCAAGCCCAACGCGGCGGGCGCACCGGCGCCGCTGGTGCTCGACGGCGATGAGCTGCGGCTCACCGCGCTTTCCCTCGACGGCAAACCACTGCCGGCGGAAAACTATGTTGCCACGGCGGACCGGTTGACCATCGCGCAGCCGCCGAACGGGCCGTTCGAACTCGAGATCGAGACTGTCATCGATCCGGCGGGCAATACGCAGCTCATGGGGCTCTACCGCGCCGGCGATACCTATTGCACGCAGTGCGAGGCGGAAGGGTTCCGCCGCATCACCTATTTCCTCGACCGGCCCGACGTGATGGCGGTCTACACCACGCGCATCGAGGCCGACAAAGATGAAGCTCCGGTGCTGCTCGCCAACGGCAATCTGGTCTCGCACGGCGACATCGCCGGCACCAACCGGCATTTCGCCATCTGGCACGACCCGTTCAAGAAGCCGAGCTATCTGTTTGCACTGGTCGGCGGCAAGCTCGCCTGCGTCGCCGACAGCTTCACCACCATGTCCGGCCGCAACGTCAAGCTCGCGATCTATGTCGAACCCGGCAAGGAAGACCGCTGCGACTACGCCATGGACAGCCTCAAGCGCGCCATGCGCTGGGACGAACAGGCGTTCGGCCGTGAATACGATCTCGATATTTTCATGATCGTCGCCGTCTCCGCCTTCAATATGGGCGCGATGGAAAACAAGGGACTCAACGTCTTCAACGACAAATACGTGCTGGCGTCACCCGCGACCGCAACCGACACCGATTTCGCCGGCATCGAGGCGGTGATCGCGCACGAGTATTTCCACAACTGGACCGGCGACCGCATCACCTGCCGCGATTGGTTTCAGCTCTGCCTGAAGGAAGGGCTCACGGTTTTCCGCGACCAGGAATTCACATCGGATCAGCGATCACGCCCGGTCGAGCGCATCGGCGACGTGCGCTCGTTGCGCTCGCATCAGTTCGTCGAGGATGCCGGCCCCCTCGCCCACCCGGTGCGGCCCGAGCTCTACCACGAGATCAACAACTTCTACACGTCGACCGTCTACGACAAGGGCGCCGAAGTGGTGCGCATGATCAAGACGCTGCTCGGCGCCGACGTGTTCCGCAAAGGCATGGATCTTTACTTCACGCGCCACGACGGCGAGGCCGCCACTATCGAACAATTCGTGCAGTGTTTCGCCGACGTGAGCGGGCGCGATTTCTCGCAGTTCATGCGCTGGTATTCGCAGGCCGGCACGCCGGACGTCGTCGTCACTCCGCAATACGATGCGCGCGCCAAGACTTACCGGCTCGACATCGCCCAGACAGTTCCACCGACACCGGGCCAGCCGCACAAGGACCCGATGGTCATTCCGCTGGCGGTGGGGTTGGTCGGCAAAGACGGCACCGACCTGCCGCTGGCGCTCGACGGACGGCCGATCCCTCGCGGCGTGATCGAGCTGACGCGGCCGAGCCAGACGTTTGTGCTTACCGGAATCGCCGAGCGTCCGATTCCGTCGCTCAATCGCGGCTTTTCCGCGCCGATCAAATTGTCGCTGCCGATCGAACGGGACGATCTGCGCTTTCTCGCCGCCCACGACCGCGATCCGTTCAATCGGTGGCAGGCGGTGCAAACGCTGGCGATGTCGCTGCTCACCGCCAACGTCGCGGCACTGCGCGCCGGTGCGCCGGTACGCGATGACGAGGGCCTGATGGCCGCGCTCGGCATGATTCTGGCGGATGACAAACTCGAACCCGCCTTCATGGCGCTGACACTGACGCCGCCGAGCGAAGCCGACATTGCGCGCGAAATCGGCCGCGACGTCGATCCGGGTGCGGTGTTCACCGCACGGCAAAAGCTTCGCGCTGCGATCGGCGACCGGCACGGCACGGCGCTCGCCGACACCTATGCGCGGATGACCACGTCCGCGCCATATCGGCCGGACGCCCAAAGTGTGGGCCGCCGCTCGCTCAAGAACGCCTGTCTCGACTTTTTGGCGGTCACGGCGCGCGACGACGCCATCGCGCGCGCCGAAGCCCAGTACCGCAATGCCGACAACATGACCGACCGCATGGCGGCGCTCGACACGCTGTCGCGGCACGATCGGCCGGAGCGCGCGGCCGCGCTCGACGATTTCTATAACCGCTATGCGGGCGATCCCCTGATCATCGACAAATGGCTGGCGTTGCAGGCCGCAATCCCCGAACGCGGCACGCTCGATCGGGTGCGCGCGCTGACCACCCATCGGGCGTTCTCGATGGCGAACCCCAATCGGGTGCGCGCGTTGATCGGCGCGTTCGCGCAAGCCAATCACACCCAGTTCAACCGGGCCGACGGCGCCGGCTACGACTTTGTCGCCGATATCCTGGTCGCACTCGACCCGAAAAATCCGCAAGTGGCCGCGCGGCTGATGGGTGCGTTCCGCTCATGGCGCGCGCTTGAGCCGCAACGGCGCGGCCGGGCCGAAGCCACCTTGCGCCGCGTCGCCGCCAAAGGCTCTCTGTCGCGCGATCTCAGCGATATCGTGGCGCGGACGCTGGCCAAAAACTGAATGAGGATCGAGCGAGCCGTGGCGTTTGTCTGATGCTGCGAGGGAGCTCGGGATATTTCTTAAAAAAATATTGACTTAGACTCTCGACAAATCAGCGCGCATGGATTCTTATCTGCACGATTCGGAAGAGATGCGGCACAATCTTCCGAGCGTGGGTATGGGGATCGTCCGAAGCGGAGGCAGGCGATGGCGCGCGCCGAGGTGGCGAGTGCGTCTCTACGTTCGGATTCCATCAAGGCGCTGGCACAATCAATTGCCAATCCTGCCTACCGCCGTCTTTTGAGCGCTGAGCCGCTGCTGCGGCGCGCCGTTCCGGTTCTCATCGTCGCCTTCATGCTCACGATCTGTGTCGGCGCCGCCGTGCAGGTGCTCGATCAGCGCCGACAGGTCATTGCCGCATCAACACGCGACATCGAGGCACTCGCCGACCAGTTGGCGGGCCAGTTCGACCATGCGGCAGGTGCCGGAACGCCGGCACTCGCCCGCAGCTCGAGTTTACTGCCACGCACGCTGCCGGACTGGGCAAACGGTGCCGGGCGCCGCGCCTTGATCGCCGACGCCGACGGAATGATCATCGCCAGCATCCCCGACGTGCCCTCCCTCAAGGGGCGCTCCATCCTCGACGTGCTTGGAGAGTGGCAGCCAATCACGACGCTCGGCGCCGATGCGCACACCATCCCGATTACCCTGCCCGACGGCGCCACCGCGCTCGCCACGGTACGGGCGCTGCATACCCCGCTCGGTACGCTCGCGGTCCTGCAGCGGCTCGACGATGCGCTCGCGGACTGGCACTCGACCATGGCGCTGACGGTGACGCTGTCGGCGACCACGGGCTTTGTCGTGCTCATTCTGGGCTTTGCCTTTCACTGGCAGGCGACACGGGCGCGCGAGGCCGACCTGATCCACGACACCGTGCGCGGACGCATCGACACCGCACTCAATCGCGGCCGCTGCGGACTATGGGATTGGGATCTGGCCCGAGGCCGCGTGTTCTGGTCGAACTCGATGTTCGACATTCTCGGCTTGCCGCAGAAGAATGACCTGCTCACTTTCGGTGAGGTCAATGCGCTGGTGCACGCCGATGACATCAATCTTTACGATCTGGCAACACAGCTTGCCGACGCCCGCGTGCAATCGTTCGACCACGCCTTTCGCATGCGCCACGCCGACGGCCGCTGGCTGTGGCTGCGTGCGCGTTGCGAACTGGCGCGTCAGGATGGCGAAGCCGGCCTGCATCTGATCGGCATTGCGGTCGATGTTACAGAGCAAAAAAGCCTGGTCGAGAAAACCGTGGAAGCCGATCTGCGGCTGCGCGACGCCATCGAGACCATTCCGGAAGCCTTCGTGTTGTGGGACGCCGACAATCGCCTGGTGCTGTGCAATTCCAATTTTCAGGCGCTGCATCACCTGGCCGACGAGACTGTCGTCGCCGGCACGCCCTATGAAACCATCGTCGCCGCCGGGACCAAGCCCATCATCCGCAGCACGGTGGTCAACGACGACAGCGCGCCGCCGCAGCCCCCCGGGGCGCGTACCTTCGAGGCCCAGCTCGACGACGGCCGCTGGATGCATATCAGCGAACGCCGCACCAAGGACGGCGGCTATGTTTCGGTCGGCACCGACATCACCCAGATCAAGCTGCACGAGCAGAAACTGATCGAGGGGGAAAAACGCCGCATCGCCACCATCGACGATCTGCGCAAGTCGCAACAGGCGCTGGAACTGCAAGCCGACCAGCTCGCCGATCTCGCCGAAAAATACGCCGAGGAGAAAACGCGCGCCGAAGAGGCCAATGCGGCCAAATCGAAGTTTTTGGCCAACATGAGCCACGAACTGCGCACGCCGCTTAACGCCATCATTGGCTTCTCCGAAGTCATGGAAGCGGCGATGTTCGGCCCGCTCGGCGCCGACAAATACCGCGAGTATTCGCGCGATATCCGCGAAAGCGGCCAGTATCTGCTCGACGTCATCAACGACATTCTCGACATGTCGAAGATCGAAGCCGGCGGCATCCACCTCGCGGCCGAGGATGTCGAGCTCGAGCCAATTCTCGCCGACAGCCTGCGCGTGGTCTCCGGTCGCGCCGGCGACAAGCGGCTTGCACTCACCTCCCAGATCACGCCCGGTATCCGGCTCAAGGCCGATCGCCGCGCGCTCAAGCAGATTACGCTTAACCTTCTTTCCAACGCCGTGAAATTCACTCCGGACGGCGGCGCCGTGACATTGCAGGGCCGGATACGCGGCGGCAGGGTAACGATCGCCATCAAGGACAGCGGCATCGGCATTCCGAAATACGCGCTGCCCAAACTTGGCCGGCCGTTCGAGCAGGTCGAAAGCCAATTGACCAAGCGGCATCAGGGCTCCGGGCTGGGGCTCGCCATCGCCAAGTCGCTGATCGAAATGCACGGCGGCCGCATGCGCATTCGCTCGACGCTCGGACGTGGCACGATGGTGACGGTGCGACTGCCGCTGGAAGCGCGACGGCCGGTCCACACGCCGGATCGAGCGGCGGCTTAGTGCGCCGCGCTCAAGGCACTCTACCGACAATGCGCACGAAGCAATCCCGCACCTGCCGCTGCGTTTCCGTGACGTAGGCTTGCAGGGCCGGAAAATCCGGCAGATCGGCGGCGCGCGCGAGCAGACTCAGGACGCCGGCGCTGGCCGACGCCGGATCGAATTTCCCGGGCAGGCAGAGCCTGATAATCTGCGTCAAATTGTGGAACAGCGCCACCGCGGGCCGCAGAATCGCCGCATCCTCGGGGCTCAGCACGCCGTGCCGCTCGGCCTTCTCCAGCGTGCGCGCCGTCGAAGGGTCGAGAATCGCCGGCGTCTCGCTGGCGTGGACCAGCTC
>DASZWK010000474.1:0-2003 GCA_035546235.1 Xanthobacteraceae bacterium
ATTTTCCGCGCCAGCATCGAGGAATTGACCGCCGAGGATTATACCGAGGCGCAGCAGCGGGCGTGGGCCTCGGCTGCCGATGACGAAGAAGAGTTCGGCCAGAAGCTCTCGGGCGCGCTGACCTTGGTGGCGACGTTCGGCGGCGCCGCGGTCGGCTTCGCCTCGCTCGCCGACAACAAGGAAATCGATATGCTCTACGTGCACCCGGCCGCGGCAGGGCAGGGGGCCGGCGCCATGCTGGCCGACGCGCTGGAAAAGCTCGCGGCCGGTCGCGGCTCAACGGAGCTCACGGTTGACGCCAGCGATACCGCGCGCGGCTTCTTCGAAAAGCGCGGCTTTGCCGCGCGCACTCGCAACACCGTGTCGCTTAACGGCGAATGGCTCGCCAACACCACCATGAGCAAGACGTTGCCGCCGCAACAGGGGAGCGTGCAATGAAGCGCGAAGACTCACCATTTCAGCGCCACTGGCTCTACTATGTGACCCTCAAATATGCGGTGATCGCGGCCGCCGTGGTCGTCAGCCTGTATGTTCTCTATCGGCTCCATTCGGGTTGAGAAGCCAACATGCCGCGCGAGCGCCTTTATCTGTTCGACACCACACTGCGCGACGGCGCGCAGACCAACGGCGTCGATTTCACGCTGGCCGACAAGCTCGCGATCGCCGAGCTGCTCGACGATCTTGGCGTCGATTACGTCGAGGCCGGCTATCCGGGCGCGAATCCGATCGACACCAGTTTCTTCAGCGAGCGACGCGAGCTGCGCGGCAAACTCACCGCGTTCGGCATGACGCGGCGGCCGGGCCGTTCGGCGTCGAACGATCCAGGTCTGGTCGCGCTGCTTGAGGCGCAGGCCGACGCTATCTGTTTTGTCGCCAAATCGTGGGATTACCACGTGCGGGTGGCGCTCGAGACGACCGAGGAGGAAAATCTCGCCTCGATCCGCGACAGCGTGCGCGCCGCCAAGGCCAAGGGCCGCGAGGTGCTGCTCGACTGCGAGCATTTCTTCGATGGCTACAAGGCCAAGCCCGCCTATGCGCTGGCCTGCGCGCAGGCCGCCTATGAGGAAGGCGCGCGCTGGGTGGTGCTGTGCGACACCAATGGCGGCGCATTGCCGCACGAGGTCGAACGCATCGTCGGCGAGGTGTGCAAGAAGATTCCCGGCGACCATGTCGGTATCCACGCCCATAACGACACCGAGCAGGCTGTCGCAAATTCGTTCGCGGCGGTGCGCGCCGGAGCGCGACAAATTCAGGGCACGCTCAACGGGCTCGGCGAGCGCTGCGGCAACGCCAATCTCACCTCCATCATCCCGACCTTGAAGCTCAAGGCCGAGTACAGCGATCAATTCGACATCGGCGTGACCGACGAAAAGCTGCACGGGCTCACCCGCGTGTCGCATGCGCTCGACGAAATTCTCAATCGCGCGCCCGACCGCCACGCGCCCTATGTGGGCGAAAGCGCGTTTGCCACCAAGGCCGGCATCCATGCCTCGGCGATCGTCAAGGAGCCCGCGACCTACGAGCACGTCGCGCCGGAGCTCGTCGGCAACCGCCGCAAGCTTCTGATCTCCGATCAGTCCGGCCGCTCCAACGTGTTGGCGGAGCTCGATCGCATCGGGCTTGCGGTCGACAAAAGCGATCACCGCGTCATGCGCCTGCTCGACGAGGTCAAGGAGCGTGAGGCGATCGGCTACGCCTATGAGGCGGCCGATGCGTCATTCGAACTGCTCGCGCGGCGCATGCTGGGGCAGGTGCCGCATTATTTCGATGTGGAAAAATTCGACGTCAATGTCGAGCAGCGCCTTAACGCCAAGGGCGATCGTGTCAGCGTCAGCCAGGCCGTGGTCAAATTGCGCGTCGGTGACGAAGACCTCATCTCGGTCGCCGAAGGCAATGGCCCGGTCAACGCACTCGACGTCGCGCTGCGCAAGGACCTCGGCAAATATCAGAAGTTCATCACTGGCCTGGAATTGACCGATTATCGCGTGCGTATCCTCAATGGC
>DASZWK010000475.1:0-3565 GCA_035546235.1 Xanthobacteraceae bacterium
GCGAAATGCTCGCCGGTGCTCAGCAGGTCCGACGGCATGTTGATCGTATGGCTGCGTGTCTGGATCGCCTCGATTGGCGTACCGGCGGCGATGCGGCCCATGACCGGCACAGCGACCGGATGGCCGCCCTCGTCTTCGGACGCGGCGCGGACGCGGCCCAGATTGCCCTCGATGACACTCGGCGTGAAGCCGCGGGAACGCCCCGCGACCATGCCATGAGCGACCGACTCGGGCAGCTTGATGACTTCGATGGCGCGCGCCCGGTTCGGCAATCGGCGGATAAAGCCGCGCTCCTCGAGCGCCGTAATGAGCCGGTGGATGCCGGATTTGGAGCGCAGGTCGAGTGCGTCCTTCATTTCGTCGAACGATGGCGGAACCCCCGCCTCCTTGAGACGCTCGTGAATGAACCGCAACAACTCGGCTTGCTTGCGAGTGAGCATCAGCGCTTCCCCATCCGGCCCCGGTCTCGTCCTGGGGCAGACCATCTGCTGATCAGTTTCAGCCGTCGCGCCGAAACAAATCATGAACGGACACTATCCGTTCCATATGTGTTCCGCAAGCATTTAATTTGAAGTGAACAACTGGAGCGGGGCCGCCAAGGGGCGCTTAACGCTCGAATTTAACGGCTTCCGCACACTTGTGACGTTCGAAAACGAATCGAGCGGCGGTCCAAGTCAGGCGGCATGGCACGAATGCGCAAGACGGAGACAGAACCAGGAGCGCCGCGATTCGCGGCTGCGCCTAGCCGTCGAGGCTCATGATGGTGCACGGACTGCCCGCCTTGGCGGGCGGCGCGTACGGCTCGCGGACGACAAGACAGTCGGATTTGGCAAGCGGCGCCATCATCGAGCTATCCTGGGTGGGGAATGGCGTCGCAACGGGGCCATTCGTCCCGGTGCTCAGTGTCGCGCGCAAATAATCGGCGCGCTCGTCGTTGGCGGCGAGGTCGCAGCCGAGCACCGCGTTTTCCGTCGGCTGCACGAGATCGCTTCGTCCGGCGAGCCGCCGGATCAGCGGCACCAGGAACAGGAACGCGCACACATAAGAGGAAACCGGGTTACCGGGCAGTCCCAGCACATGCATGGCGCCGAGCTTGCCGTGCATCAGCGGCCGTCCAGGCCGCATGGCGATCTTCCAGAACGACAACACCATACCCTCGGCGGTAAACGCCTTCTGCACCAGATCGTATTCGCCGACCGAGGCGCCGCCGGTCGTCACCAGAATATCGGCGCCGAGGTCGCGGGCGCGGCGAACCCGCGCAATGGTGTCGTCGAGCTTGTCACCGACGACGCCAAGGTCGAGGACGGTTGCGCCTTCGGAACGGGCGAGGGCGGCAAGCGCAAAACCATTTGAATAGACGATCTGCCCCGGGCCCGGCTCCTGGCCGGGCGGCACCAGTTCGTCACCGGTCGCGAACAGCGCGAGTTTCGGCCGGCGATGCACCGGCAGAAAAGGGTGATTCATGCCGGCCGCGAGCTGCAGGTCGCGCGGGGTCAATCGATGGCCTTTGGCAAGAAGCCGGTCGCCGGCCCGAAAATCCAATCCCCGAGGACGCACGTTTCGGCCGAGCGTTGCGGGCTTTTGCACTTCGACAACGTTGCCGTCACGCGTGGTCAGTTCCTGGATCACCACCGTGTCGGCAGCTTGCGGCAGCACGCCGCCGGTAAAGATACGCGCGGCCTCGCCCGGTCCGACCGACGCCGCAAACGGCCGGCCAGCCGCGACCTCGCCGATGACTTTGAGGCGCACCGGCGCGCTCGCCACGTCGGCTGCGCGAACGGCATATCCGTCCATGGCCGAAACGTCGGCCGGCGGTTGGGTGCGGCGCGCCTCGAGATCGTAGGCCAGCACGAGGCTATCGGCTTCGGCGAGCGGTACTTCATCGGCCGGCAGCGGCTCCGCCTGGGCCAGCACCTGCTCCAATGCTCCCGCAACCGACAGCAACGCCACGATCAGGATTCCTCTGCGCGGAAATGGCCGCTCTTGCCGCCGCTCTTCTCGATCAGCCGGATGCCTTCGATGCGCATGCCGCGCTCGACCGCTTTGACCATGTCGTAGATGGTCAGACAGGCGACCGACACTGCCGTCAGCGCCTCCATCTCGACGCCGGTCTGGCCGGAGACCTTGACCCGCGCGCTGACCCTGACGCCCGGCAGCTTGGCATCGGGAACGGCATCAACCTCGACCTGGGTGATGGGCAGCGGATGACAGAGCGGAATGAGTTCATGCGTGCGCTTGGCCGCCATGATGCCGGCAATGCGGGCGGCGCCGAGCACGTCACCCTTCTTGGCGTTGCCGCTGCGCACGATATCGAGCGTCTTGAGCTTCATCAGCACACGGCCTTCGGCAATCGCCACCCGCTCGGTAACAGCCTTGGCAGACACGTCGACCATGCGTGCTTCGCCGCTGGCTTTGAGATGCGACAGTGTGTTGGGGCGCCGGGCCACGGCACTACCGTGCCGGCGCAAGTGCAGGTTTGCGGGCGAGCAGGGCGCGTGTCGCCGCCGCGACGTCGTCCTGCCGCATCAAACTCTCGCCGACCAGGAAGGTCGAAATTCCGACCTTGGCGAGCCGTGCGAGATCGCTTGGTGACTCTATGCCACTTTCGCCGACCAGTACAAACCCCGAAGGCACGCTCGGCGCCAGCTGTTCGCAGGTCGACAGCGATGTCGCAAAAGTTTTGAGATTTCTGTTGTTTATGCCGATCAGCCGCGATTGCAGGCGAAGCGCACGGTCAAGTTCCTGGCGGTCGTGTACCTCTATCAGCGCGTCCATTCCGTAGGCGAACGCCGCGGCCTCAAGTTCGGCTGCACAGGCATCGCCGACTGCGGCAATGATGATGAGAATGCAATCGGCTCCCGCCGCCCGTGCCTCCGCCACCTGGTAGGTGTCGTACATGAAATCCTTGCGCAAAACCGGCAACGCAGTCGCGGCCCGCGCCTGGCGCAAGAAATCGAGGTTGCCTTGGAACGACGGCGCGTCGGTCAGGACCGAAAGACAGGTCGCGCCGCCCGACTGGTAAGCGGATGCCAGCGCCGGCGGATCGAAATGTGCGCGAATGAGCCCCTTCGACGGGCTCGCTTTTTTGATTTCGGCGATCAGCGCATATTCGCCAGCCGCGGTCCGCCGTTCGATGGCACGCAAAAAGCCGCGCGGCGCCGGCGCCGACTTTGCCTCCCGCTCGACCGTGGCGAGCGGGCGGGCAAGTTTAGCCGCCGCGATTTCCTCGCGCTTATAGGCGGCGATTTTCGTCAGAATGTCAGCCATCGTTCGACACCACGATCAACCGATCGAGCCGGCCTTCGGCCTCGCCGGAATCGAGCGATTTCACCGCAAGCTCCATGCCGCCTTGGAGATCCTTGGCCTTCCCCGATACGACCAGCGCCGCCGCGGCGTTGAACAGCGCCACATCGCGGTATGGACTGGGCTTACCTTCAAGAACGTCCTCCACCGCCTTGGCGTTGGTGGCCGCATCGCCGCCGCGCAGCGCTTCCGGCTTGACCTTCGGCAGACCGACCTCTTCGGGTGAAATCTCAAAGCTTCTGATCGTGCCGTTTTCGAGCGC